>CAUPEV010000029.1:0-36020 GCA_963510335.1 uncultured Roseateles sp. | reverse complement strand
TCGGTGCCGCAATGCGGCTCGGTCAAGCACATCGTGCCGGTCCACTCACCGCTGGTCAGCTTGGGCAGATAGGTGGCCTTCTGCTCGGGCGTGCCATGGGCATGCAGACATTCGTAGGCGCCATGGCTCAGACCCGGATACATGGTCCAGGCCTGGTTGGCCGAGTTCATCATCTCGTAGAAAGACTGATTGACCACCAGCGGCAGGCCTTGGCCGCCGTACTCGGGGTCGCAACCCAGCGCCGGCCAGCCACCTTCGACGTACTTGGCGTAGGCTTCCTTGAAGCCCTTGGGCGGCGTCACCTCATGGGTGGCTTTGTCCAGCTTGCAACCCTCGGCGTCACCACTCAGGTTCAGCGGCGCCAAGACCTCGGATGCGAACTTGCCGCCCTCCTCCAGCACCGCATTGATGGTGTCAACGTCGATGTCGGCATGGGCCGGCAGCATTTTGAGTTCGTCGACCACGTTCAGCACTTCGTGCATCACAAATTGCATGTCGCGCAGTGGGGGGTTGTAGATCGGCATTGCTTACTCCAGGTTGAAACTAGTGAAATCAGGCGCGCTTCTTGGCGGCGACCCGAGGTTTGGCTGATTTGGATTTGGGCTTGGTCTGCGCGTCAATTTGCAGGCCCAGCGGCGTGGCGTAGTACTGAATCGTGCGCTCAAAGCCCAGGCCGGCGCGACTCACCGCACCCGGGTTGCGCATAAAGCGGGCATCGTGATGCAAGGACAGAATCAGCCCATGCAGCTCGAACAGAATTTGATAGACATCGGCATCGGCGTGCAGATGGCCGGCCTCTTGCGCCAGCACGATCGCCTTGTGCAAGGCGCCATGCCAGTCACGCACCATGGCCACCAGCGCGTCGCGCACCGGGCCGGGCCGGTCATCGAACTCAACCGCGCCGCTGATATAGATGCAGCCCGAATCGACCTCGACCGAAACGCGGCGCACCCAGCGCTCATACAAGGCGCGCAGTCGCGGCAGGCCACGTTCTTCGCGGATCGCTGTGAAGAACACTTCTTCCTCGAACTTGGCGTGATATTCCTTCACCACCGCGATCTGCAGTTCCTCACGCGAGCCGAAATGCGCGAACACGCCCGACTTGCTCATCTTGGTGACATCGGCCAGTGCGCCGATGGACAGACCTTCCAGGCCCATATGCGAGGCCAGGGCGAGGGCCGCGTCCAAAATGATGGCGCGCGTGTGCATACCTTTTTGCAGCGAGCGCACGACCCGCGCAGGCTTGAGCTGCGACTGCGCAGCAGACTCAGGCTGGGGAACAAAGGGGGCGGATGCAGTCACAGGCGTTTTTCGGCTAGGCCAAGCAAACGGCTCGGCGGGCAAGTTCAGGTTCGCCATAATAAAACGAACGATCGTTCTATTTTGCAGAATCTTGGAGAAGAACGCCTAACTATTTGCAGGGAATTTTTAGGGGCTGCAGCCTAGAAAATCACGCAAGCGCGATAGTTTGGGCGGGATTGATGACCAAGCGTTGACAGCGTGGCGTGGCGCCCACCTTGCCGCGCCCGCGCGCATTGAACTTGAGTCGGTGTGCATTAATGAAGTACGCTCTGCTTCGGAGGTCATCACCTTGGACGTGCTTCAACTGGATATTTCTGGTCGACCGCAAGCTTGGATCACGACGCGTGAGGCGGCCGTGATCTACGCCAGCGACGGCGTGGCTTGGACCTTGGGCGACCCCTGCCAGGTGATGCGCGGCGGCTTTCAGCGCCGCACCGGCACGCAGTCTCGCATCGAGGTTCACCCCATCATCGCCGTGCGCGGCAGCGTCCCCAGCCGAGCTTGGCGTCAAGCGCCGGCGCTGTCGAATGCCAAGTTATTCGCACGGGATCGTTATGTCTGTGCCTATTGCGGCCACAGCTTTCATGCCGATGATCTGACCTGCGAACATATCCAGCCCAGCTCTCGCGGCGGCTCCGACAGCTGGATGAATTGCATCACCGCTTGTCGCAGCTGCAATGGCCGCAAGGGTAGCCGCCTGCCCGAAGAGGCGCATATGAGCCTGCTCTTTCTGCCCTATGTGCCGAGCTTGCACGAAGACATGATTTTGCGCGGCCGGCGCATTCTGGCCGATCAGATGGAGTTCTTGCTGGCCAGCGTGCCGCGCTCGAGCCGGCTGCACGCCTGAGGTTTTGGGGAGAATGGCGGCCTGTCAACGCCGGCTGCAAGCGCCGCGTTGAGCTCATTCAAGTTCCCAGGAGTTCCGTCAGATGAAGAAATTTGCAATCACCACTGCCAGCCTGATCGCTTTGGCGGCTTTGAGCGCATGCTCGACCAGCAGTCCCGACGTGATTCAGCGCCGCGACACACAGTCGATGTCGCAGGTGCTGGACGCAAGCGTCTTGTCGGTGCGCTATGTGACTGTCGACGGCTCGCAAAGCGGCGCCGGCGCGGCAGCCGGTGGCATCGTCGGCGGCATTGCAGGCTCAACGGTCGGAGGCCGCAAAGAGGGTCAGATTGTTGCGGTGCTTGGCGCGGTCGCTGGTGCCATGATTGGCAACGCGATCGAACGCAGCGGCACGCAAGAACAAGCGGTCGAAATATTGCTGCAATTGCGCAATGGCGAACGTCGTGCGGTCGTGCAGGCCAAAGGGGCCGACAACTTCAAGCCCGGCGACGCCGTGATCTTGATCAGCACCGGCGGTAAAACACGCGTCACACGTGCGCCCGAGATCGCGGCCAGCGCGGCGCAGTCCTAAGCAAAGCAGCCGTCGATGACGGCGCCGAGCGTCCTGCTTGGCGCCTCGTCGCAGCGAATCACTGACCCGCGCGGGATGCGCCGGGTCAGTCACTAGCAGCCCTGCCCACCTTCGCAGCGCTCGCCTATATCTCTCGTCACCTTGCCCGCCAAGGCGGCACGCCAGCATTCCTCAGGTGTTTCCGCCTCCTGCCTCAGGTGTGCGGCCGATTCCTGTCGTCCGGCGGCAAGCCTAAAGTCGCCACTTTGGCCGAAACAGGCCCAAGGCTTTGCGCATTGCTGCGCGATTTGCGCTTTTTTCAACAGCAAGTTTTTTGCGCTTATCCACCGTATTGATTGTTAAATCGCTCACATATTCAAGTTTCAAGCTCAAAGCCAAACGGTGAAACTAGCAGGCCGAAGCGGTGCTAAGTCATCACTCAAGCAGTCTCAGCGCAAAGTCATGGTCTGTCCCTGAAAGGCAGTGAATGAGTCATCGACCGGAAATTGCATCAAATCCGGCCCAGCCCAGTCGAGGCGTGGCCCTGATGGCCGAGCACATCACACCCATCTGGGCACGCCAGCTGGAGGCTATACAGGCCGGCTTGCAAAGCGGGTCGGTGGAGTTGCTGAGCAATTTCGCCAGCATCTTCGAACTGCAAGACCAACTGCACATTCAGTTCGCCCACCTCGCCCCCGACAACCCGCAGACCGCGGCGCTGCAGCAGATCGATGTCGAACTGCAAGCCCAATGCGAACGAGCCCTGCATGGCCTGCAGTTTGCGGACCGACTGTCACAGATGATCGAAGTTCTGCACAAGAACCTCAGCCAGTTTGTCGCTGAAATTCCCCAGATGGAAAACGCCGAAGAAGGAGACCAGTACGCCTGGTCGACTGCTTTTGAAGCCAGTTTCACCACCGAAGAACAGCATCTCTTTCACCACGGCAAGCCCCTTCCGCCGCGCCAAGACAACGTCGAGTTTTTCTGAGTTCCCCCAGCTATTGCGCCTTGCTTTTTACCAAGAACTTGAAGAGGACACACCATGAGTAAAACCATTTTGGTCGTTGACGACTCCGGCAGCTTCCGTACCGTCGTCAAGCTGGCCCTGATGAAAGCCGGCTACACCGTCATCGAGGCAGTAGACGGCAAAGACGCCTGCACCAAGCTTGACGGCAAGATCAACCTGATCGTTTGCGACGTCAATATGCCCAATATGGATGGCTTGGAGTTCCTGCGCCATGTCAAATCGATTGCCGCCTACAAGTTCACGCCGGTGATCATGTTGACGACTGAGTCACAAGAGTCCAAGAAGGCCGAAGGCCGCGCAGCCGGCGCCAAGGCCTGGATCACCAAGCCTTTTCAGCCCTCGCAGCTGGTTGATGCTGTGAACAAGCTCTGCGTCTAGGCTCTGCATCTAAGAGCCGCATCCACCCCACCCAGCCCAACACACTCATTGCCACAGGAGTCTGCCATGCCGGATTCGATTGATGCAGCAGTAGCAGAGCCCTTGGGCTTGTCGATGGGGCCCGAGATGACGATTGCTCAAGCGGCCGACACCGCAGGGCTGCTGCTAGAAACGCTGAGCCGCCTGGACGGACGCAACCTCAGCCTTGACCTCAGTGGCGTCAGCGATTTCGACAGCTCGGCCGTGCAACTATTGCTGGCTACTCAGCGCAGCATGCGCGAACGGGAAGCGCTGTTGACTCTGCACCAAGCGAGTGCCGTGGTGCTGGCGGCCTTGCGTTGCTACGGCCTGGACGCAGCTCTCAACCCCATACGCAGCCAAGACCCGAACGCAGGCGCAGAGTCAGGCGGACGCGGTCTAGCCAGCGAGGATCTCCCATGTCAATGAGCGACGACGATGCCGAGATACTGGCCATAGCAAGAGCAGGTTTTCTGGATGAGGCGCAGGAGATGCTGCGCCAGTTCGAAGAAGGCCTCTTGGTGCTGGAGAACAACCCGGATGATTCGGAAAGCTTGAACTCGGCCTTCCGCGCCGCCCACACCATCAAGGGCACGGCCGGTATGTTCGGTTGTGACGCAGTGGTCACCTTCACCCATGAGGCCGAGACCCTGCTGGAAGCCTTGCGCTCGAACCAGCGTCAGTTGGACGGCGATGTCGTGGCCGCGCTGCTGGAAAGCCGCGATCAAATCGAGTTGCTGCTGGGCGAAGTACAAAGCGGCGAGAGCGACCCGGCAATAGCCGCCAGCAGCGCTGCGCTGGCGAGCCGCTTGCGGGCCTTGTTGGGTGCGCCTGAGCCGGCCCCTGCCGTGCTGGCGGCCCAGCCCGCCGCAGCGGCAGTGGCACCAGCGGCGGCGGCGGCGACGGAGAACTCCTTCTGGCATCTGTCACTGCGCTTCTTTGCAGACGCATTGCGCAACGGCCTCGACCCCTTGTCCTTTCTTCGCTACCTCGCCACGCTGGGTGAAGTGAAAGCGATCACGACCTTGACCGAGGCCGTACCGGCGCTGGATTCACTCGACGCCGAAGCCTGCTATCTGGGCTTTGAGCTGCGTTTTGACAGCCCGGCCTCGCTGGACGAGATCAGCCGCGTGTTCGAGTTCGCAGCCGAAGACAGCAGCATCCAGATCTTGCCCCCAGGCACTGCGCCGGCTGCGTTTGAGGCTTTGGCCACCTTGCGCTGTGGCGACGATGCCCAAGCACGCTCGGCCCTGTTTGACTGCTGGCGCGCCATGGGCATGCATTTTGACCTGCGGGTAGAAGTGGTCGGCGCGCCGGCCAGCGAAGTCGCGCCGGTTTTGGTGCCGCATATCGAGCGCCGAGCCGCCGCCGAGGGCGCCGACCCCCGCAAGGGCAAGGTCAGCGACCGCCGCAGCGGCGAAGGCGAGCGCCGCGAGGGCGGCCGTGACCGCCGTGCCGGCGACGAAACCCGCTTCGTGCGCGTGCGCGCCGACAAGCTTGACAAGCTGATCGACCTGATCGGTGAGTTGGTCATCGCCGGTTCCGGCGCGCAAATGATTGCCCACCAGGAGGGTGCCGAAGTCTTGCTGGAGGCAACCCAGCGTGTGATGGACCTGGTGCAAGAAACCCGCGATGGCACGCTGGCCCTGCGCATGGTGCCGATCGGCGAGACCTTTGCGCGTTTCCAGCGCGTCGTGCGCGATGTCTCCAAGCAGCTCGGCAAAGAGGTTGATCTGGTGGTCAGCGGTGGCGATACCGAGATGGACAAGTCCATGGTCGATTCGATCGGTGATCCGCTGATGCACCTGGTGCGCAATAGCATGGACCATGGCCTGGAGACCTTCGATGAGCGCCTGGCCACCGGCAAACCCGCCGCCGGACGTCTCGCGCTGAACGCCTATCACGAGGCCGGCGCAGTGGTGATTGAAGTCAGCGATGACGGCCGCGGCTTGGCGCGCGAACGCATCCTCAAGAAGGCGGTCGAGCGAGAGCTGATCGCGCCAGGCCAAGTCTTGTCCGACCATGAAGTCTGGCAACTGATCTTCCTGCCCGGCTTCTCCACGGCCGAACAGATCACCGATCTGTCGGGGCGCGGCGTCGGCATGGACGTGGTCAAGCGCAGCATCGAATCGCTGCGCGGCACCATCACGCTGACCAGCAGCGCCGGCCAAGGCACTTTGACGCAGATACGACTGCCGCTGACGCTGGCGATGATTGATGGCTTCTTGACCATGGTCGGCGGTGTCAACTATGTGCTGCCGCTGGCGGCAGTGTCGGAGTGCATCGATGTGCCGGCCGAATGCGCGAAGCAAAACGGTCGCGTCAGCGGCACTTTTGATCTGCGCGGCGAGATCCTGCCTTGGCTGGATCTCGCGCGCTTCTATGGCATCAGCGCCAGCGGCCATGAGGCCGAACTCAGCCGCCGTCGCAGCGTGGTGGTGGTGCGCGACGGACCCACGCGCATAGGTCTGATCGTTGACCGCCTGCTGGGCGAGCATCAAACCGTCATCAAGCCCTTGTCGGGCATTTTTCAGCACCTGAAGGCGCTGGCCGGCTCGACCATTCTGGGTTCGGGTGAGGTCGCACTTTTACTCGATGTCTCGGGGCTGTTTGCGGCCGCGATCAAAGGCGGCCAACGTCAACAACAAGCCAGCTCGGCCCGGCATCGTTAAACATAGCAAGGAAGCATCATGGTATTGAAAAACATGAAAGTCGGCCAAAGACTGGGCTTGGCGTTTGCGCTCGTGCTGACACTTTTTGCGGCCACCGCCATCTTGGCGGTGCGTGACTTGGCTCTCTCCAACCATGCCCTGGAACATGTGATTGATGAGAACTTCAGCCGCATGGTGGCGCTCAATACCTTGTCCGAGCAAAGCCATGTCGAGCAGCGTGTGGTGCGCAGCATGATTCTTTACACCGACAGCCAGGCCATTGCCGGCGAACGCAACAAGATCATGGAAGCGCGCAAGCTGTTTGACGATGCCAAGCAGGCATTGATAAAGAACTCGATCCGCGATGAAGACAAGCAAGTGCTCGAGTTGGCCAGCACCCAGGCCGCCAAGGCGCGCGCTTTGGTCGACCAGGTGATTGACCTGGCCGCACTGAACAAAGACGAAGACGCGGCCAAGCTGCTCTTGCATCAGGCCAGCCCAGCTGGCAAGGCCTTGCAAGCCACGGTGGACAAGGCCGTCAAGCTACAGGTTGACGACGCGCGCGTCGATGCCGATGAATCTGCCCAAGAGTACCTGACCACCCGCGCCTGGTTGATCGGCTTGACCGTGCTTTCATTTGCCATCGGCATTGCCGCCGCCTGGGCCGTCACCCGCAGCATCACACAACCGCTGGTGCGTGCCATCAAGACAGCCGGCGCCGTCGGACAAGGCGACTTGAACAACGACATCCCCACGGACGGCCAAGACGAGCCCGGTCGGCTGCTGGCCTCGCTGGCCGCTATGCAAGATCAGCTGCGCGCCCGCAACGAACGGGATGCGCTGCTTTTAGCCGAGAACGGCCGCATCAAACAAGCGCTGGATGTCTGCTCCACCAATGTGATGATTGCCGACACCGAGCTCAACATCGTCTATATGAACCGCTCGGTCACCCAGATGATGCAGGCCAACGAGGCGGAGCTGAAGAAGTCCTTGCCCAACTTCAATGCCCGTCAGCTGATTGGCGCCAATATCGACGGCTTCCACAAGAACCCCGGTCATCAGCGCGGCATGCTGGCCAAATTGCAGACCGAATACCGGACGCAAATTCAAGTCTCCAAGCTGGACTTCACTTTGATGGCCAACCCCATCATCGCCGCCGATGGCCAGCGCCTGGGCACGGTAGTCGAATGGCGCGACATCACGCAGGAGCTGGCCGCCAGAAAGCAAGAGCTGGCACTGGCGGCCGACAACGCCCGCATCAAGCAGGCACTCGATGTAGCGGCCATGCCGGTACGTATCTCGGCGGCAGACGGCACCATCGTTTACGTCAACGACGCGCTGATGACGGTGCTGCGCCGTGACGAGGCGGCCTTCCGCAGCGAGTTGCCGGGCTTTGATGTCAGCCGCGTCGTCGGCGGCTCGATCGGCATGTTCTACCGCGACTCGGCGGCCGCCATTGAGCGCCTGCGCGGCCTGCGAGAAACCGTGCAAAGCGCCATGCTGCTGGGCGGCCGTAACTACGAGGTGACCACCTCGCCGATTCGCGATACCGATGGCCAAACCATAGGCACCGTGGGCCAATGGTCGGACCGTACCGATCAGCTCGCGGCCGAGGCCGAGTTCGACAGCTTGACCAGCGCGGCCACCGGCGGCGACCTGAGTCAACGCATAGCGCTGGACGGCAAGCAAGGCTTCTTCCGCCAGATTGGCGAAAAGTTCAACGGCCTGATCGACACCATCAGCGGCACCATTCAGGAAGTGCGCACTGCGGCGGACCAGCTGGGAGGCGCTTCGGATCAGGTCTCGCAGACCTCGCAGAGCCTGTCGCATTCGGCCTCGCAGCAGGCCGCCAGCGTGGAAGAGACCACCGCCTCCTTGCAAGAGATGGCGGCTTCGGTGAAGCAAAACGCCGACAGTGCCAACCTCACCGACGGCATGGCCACCAAGGCCGCGCGTGAAGCGATGGAAGGCGGGCAAGCGGTGAGCCAGACGGTGGACGCGATGAAGCAGATCGCCACCAAGATTTCCATCATCGACGACATCGCCTACCAAACCAATTTGCTGGCTCTGAACGCGGCGATCGAAGCGGCCCGCGCCGGCGAACATGGCAAGGGTTTCGCGGTGGTGGCGGCCGAGGTGCGCAAGCTGGCCGAACGCAGCCAGGTGGCAGCGCAGGAGATTGGCACGCTGGCCAGCCACAGCGTGCAACTGGCCGAAAAGGCCGGCACGCTGCTGACGAATATGGTGCCCTCGATCCAGAAGACCTCGGAGCTGGTGCAAGAAATCTCGGCCGCATCGAGCGAGCAGTCGCAAGGCGTCTCGCAGATCAATGGCGCGATGAATCATCTGTCCACCGCGACGCAGCAAACCGCCTCAGCGTCCGAAGAATTGTCCGCCACGGCAGAGCAACTGTCGGCGCAAGCCGCGCAGTTGCAAGAGCAGATGGCTTATTTCAAGCTGGCCGAGGACTCGCAGACGGGACGAACCGTCGGCAGCGGCCATAGCCACCGAAGCACCAACGGCAGACGCTGAAGTCAAGCATGCCCGCCCCCCGGCCAGAAACGCCCTCTCAGTCACCACAAAAGAAAGAAATCCCCATGCTTTCACTGCTGCGCAAGCTCATGCTCTGGCAACGCTTTGTGTTGTTGTCCATCATCGCAATTCTGGCCTGCGGCATACCTTCTGTGATGGTGCTGAAAAGCATGGTGCAACAGGTCGACACCGCCAAGGCCGAGGGCGAGGGCATCAACCCCTTGCGGCCGACAGCACAAGCGATGCGTTTATTGCAAATTCAACGCGGTCTGTCGGGTTTGGTCTTGATCGGCGACGCTTCGGCGCAAGCCAAGCTGGCCAGCACCCAAACAGAATTGAAGGACCAGCTCGGGGTCTTGCTGAAGGCCATACCGACAGACAACGAGCGCTACAAGCAAACCCAGCAGCACGCCATGGCGTTACAGGCGAGCGTACTCAAGCTGCAAGACCAAGTGGCCGCCAAGACCATAGAGCCGGCCAGCAGCTTTGCCGCGCATAGCGAGCTGGTGGGAGAAGCGCTGCTCTTGATTGAAGGCATTGCCGATGCATCCGGCCTCTCGCTTGACCCCGAAGAGGCAAGCTACTTTTTGATTACGGCGGTCGCCGAATACATACCGCAACTGACCGAGTCCATCGCCCTGGTGCGCGGCAAGAGCGTCGGCTTGATCAAACAGATGAGTAGCGGCCAGCCGGTCAATCCCAACGACCTGGCGGCCTTGAATGGCATGCGTGAAAAGTCAGATTTTTGGCGCCTGCGCAACCAGCGCCAGATTGAAAAGGCCTTGAAGAGTGACCCGGAGCTGGCAAAAGCCATGAACCAGAGCACCCAAGTGGCTCAGCAATCGGCCGAGGACTTCCTCAAGCAAGTGGACCAGCAAATTGCCAGCGGCAAGCCCAGCATCAGCGCAGCCGACTTGTTTGCCCAAGGCACGGTCGCCACCGACGCGCAGTTCGCTTTGTTCAAGGTCGCCACCGACAACTTGGAAAAGATGCTGACAGAGCGCGTCAAGCATCTCAGTACGCAGCGCAATCTGGCCGGCCTGGCGCTAGGGGGCCTGATCTTGTTGGCCCTGATCTTGGGCTCGGCCATCGTGCGTTCGGTGACCCAGCCCTTGCAGCGAGCCGTGGACGCTGCGCGCGCCGTGGCGGCAGGCGACTTGGCCTTCAACACCGAAGATGGCAGCCGCGATGAAGCGGGCCGCCTGCTCAGCAGCCTGAGCACCATGCAAAGCAATCTGCGTGAACGCATCGAACGTGAGGCGTTGATCAGCGCCGAGACTGGCCGCATCAAGCAGGCCCTCGATGTCTGCTCGACCAATGTGATGATCGCTGATGTTGACCTCAACATCATCTATATGAACCGCTCGGTGACGCAGATGATGCAGGGCAATGAGGCTGAGTTGAAAAAAGCGCTACCCAGCTTCAATGCTAGACAGCTGATCGGCGCCAATATTGACGGCTTTCACAAAAACCCCGGCCACCAGCGCAGCATGTTGGCCAAGCTGCAGTCCGAGTACAAGACCCAGATCAAGGTCTCCAGCCTGGACTTCGGACTGATTGCCAACCCCATCATTGACAGTGCGGGCAAGCGCCTGGGTACAGTGGTTGAATGGCGTGACGTCACCCAAGAGCTGGCCGCGCGTGAGCGTGAACTGGCGCTTTCCGCCGAGACTGCCCGCGTGAAGCAGGCGCTCGACATCTGCTCCACCAATGTGATGATTGCCGACCCCGATGGCACCGTGATTTATAACAATGTCTCGGCCGCGCAGATGATGCAGCGCAATGAAACCGAGCTGCGAAAAGCCTTGCCGGCCTTTGATGCACGCCGCATCGTCGGCAGCAATTTTGACCAGTTCCACCGTAACCCCTCGCATCAGCGCAATCTGCTGGGCGGCCTGAAGGGCGAGTACAAGACCGAGATCAAGGTCAGCAACCTGACCTTCTCGCTGATCGCCAACCCGATCAATGATGCCAACGGTGTGCGCCTTGGAACCGTGGTCGAGTGGCGTGACCGCACCGGGGAAGTAGCTGCCGAGATCGAGGTAGGCGCGATGGTCGACGCGGCCAATGGTGGCGACTTTGTCAACCGAATTGATCTGGAAGGCAAAGACCCCTTCTTCAGGATGCTTGGCGAAAAGTTCAACTCGCTGGTTGAAACCGTCAGCAACACCATCCGCGAGGTGCGGGTGTCGGCCGATCAGCTCGGCGGCGCCTCTGACCAAGTCTCGCAGACCTCGCAAAGCCTGTCGCATTCGGCCTCGCAGCAGGCTGCCAGCGTTGAAGAGACCACCGCACAGTTGCAGGAGATGGCGGCCTCGGTGAAGCAAAACTCCGACAGCGCCAATATCACCGATGGCATGGCCACCAAGGCCGCACGCGAGGCGATGGAAGGCGGCCAGGCAGTCGGCCAGACGGTGGACGCGATGAAGCAGATCGCCACCAAGATTTCCATCATTGACGACATTGCCTATCAAACCAATCTGCTTGCCTTGAACGCAGCGATCGAAGCGGCCCGCGCCGGCGAGCATGGCAAGGGTTTTGCTGTGGTCGCGGCCGAGGTGCGCAAACTGGCCGAGCGCAGCCAGGTCGCCGCGCAGGAGATCGGCACCTTGGCGAGCAATAGCGTCAAGCTGGCCGAAAAGGCCGGCACGCTGTTGACCAATATGGTGCCTTCGATCCAGAAGACTTCGGAGTTGGTGCAGGAGATCTCGGCCGCGTCCAGCGAGCAGTCGCAAGGCGTGTCGCAGATCAATAGCGCGATGAACCATTTGTCCACCGCGACGCAGCAGACCGCCTCGGCGTCCGAGCAACTCTCGGCCACGGCAGAAGAATTGTCGGCACAAGCCGCGCAGCTGCAAGAGCAGATGGCCTTCTTCAGACTGGCCGATGACGAAGGCCAAGCGAGTTCAAGCACCCACGGCAAGCGCCGGCCGGTACGGCGCTGATCGAAAGTCGCAGCACGCCATCCTGGCAAGCCACAAAACCAAAGTAGCGAGAGGCCCGCCATGCGCAGCAATCTCCCAGTCACTCAGCAGGAATATCTGCTGAAAGAGGGCATGACCATCGTGTCACGCACCGACCTGAAGGGCCGCATCACCTATATCAACGACGACTTCATCGAAGCCAGCGGCTTCAGCGAAGGCGAGCTGATCGGCCAGCCCCACAATCTGGTGCGCCACCCCGACATGCCGGAAGAAGCCTTCGACGATATGTGGAAGGTCTTGAAAGACGGCCGGCCCTGGACCGGCTTGGTCAAGAACCGTTGCAAGAACGGCAACTTCTACTGGGTGCTGGCCAACGCGACGCCGGTCAAGGAAGGCGAGGCGGTGGTCGGCTATATGTCGGTGCGTACCCGGCCTGAGCGCGATCAAGTCGCCGCCGCCGATGCGCTCTACCGCAAGTTCAAGGAGGGGCAAGCCCAGGGTTGGGTCATACGCGAAGGCCGCGGTGTGCGCCCCGGCATGGTGGACAGTCTGCAGCGCAGCCTGGGAGGCTTGAGTGTGGGCAGCAAAGCGAATTTGAGCGCGCTGCTGCTGTTTGCCGGAGCCTTGGGTCTGGGCATCGCTTGGCCGAGCAGCAATATCTTGCTGGGCGCGCCTGCTTTGGCCTTGTCGCTCATCGGCGCCTTGAGTTTGCGTGCCAGCAGCCAGCGCTTGGGCAGCACCCTGACGCGCGCCGCCGGGCAGTTTGAGCAATTCGGCCAGGGGCGCTTTGATGGCATGGTTGAGGTCAGTGGGCGTGATGAGTTATCCGCCATGATGCTGGCGCTCAAGCGCGTACAGACCAGGCTCGGCTTCGAGTTCGCCGACGCCAAGAAACGCGCCGACCATGCCGAACGGATTCGCCAGGCCTTGGATGTGGCTGCCACCAATATGATGGTTGCCGACATCGGCTACAACATCATTTACGGCAACGCCTCCCTGCGCGCGATGCTGGCCGCCGCCGAGTCCGACATCCGCAAGGACCTGCCGAACTTCAATGCGGCCACCTTGATGGGCACCAATATCGACGGCTTCCACAAGAACCCCGGTCATCAGCGCGGCATGCTGGATCAACTGACCGGCGCCCACAAGACCCGCTTGCACATTGGTGGGCGGCGTTTCGATTTGATCGTCAACCCTGTTATAGCGGCCGGCAAACGCCTGGGCACGGTGGTGGAGTGGAAGGATATGACGGCCGAGTTGGCGGCGCTGGAGCGCGAGGCGTTGCTGGCGGCCGAGAACTCGCGCGTCAAACAAGCGCTGGATATCTGCTCCACCAATGTGATGATCGCGGACCCCGACGGCATGATCATCTACAACAATGCCTCGGCCGCGCAGATGATGCAGCGCAACGAGGGCGAATTGCGCAAGGTCTTGCCGCAATTCAATGCCCGCGCCATCGTCGGGGCCAACTTCGACCAGTTCCACCGTAACCCCTCGCATCAGCGCAATCTGCTCGGTGCTTTGAAGGGCGAATACAAGACCGAACTGAAGGTCAGCAGCCTGACCTTTGGGCTGACCGCCAACCCGATCAATGACAGCACCGGCCAGCGCCTGGGCACCGTGGTCGAGTGGAAGGACCGCACCTTGGAAGTGGCGGTGGAGAACGAGATCGGCAATATGGTCGACGGCGCGACCCATGGCGACTTCGCGCAGCGGGTGCCGCTGGAAGGCAAGGAGCCCTTCTTCAGGATGCTGGGTGAGAAGTTCAACACCTTGGTCGATACCGTCAGCAGCACCATCCGCGAAGTGCGCACCGCGGCCGACCAACTCAGCGGCGCCTCCGATCAGGTTTCGCAGACCTCGCAGAGCCTGTCGCACTCGGCCTCTCAGCAGGCCGCCAGCGTCGAGCAAACAACCGCGCAACTGCAGGAAATGGCCGCCTCGGTCAAACAAAACTCCGACAGCGCCAACCTGACCGACGGCATGGCAACGCAAGCGGCCAAGGAAGCAATGGAAGGCGGCAAGGCCGTCAACCAGACTGTCGAGGCGATGAAGCAGATCGCCACCAAGATTTCCATCATCGACGACATTGCCTATCAGACCAATCTGCTGGCGCTGAATGCAGCGATCGAAGCGGCCCGAGCGGGAGAGCATGGCAAGGGCTTTGCGGTGGTGGCAGCCGAGGTACGCAAGCTGGCCGAGCGCAGCCAAGTGGCCGCGCAAGAGATCGGCACGCTGGCCGGCACCAGTGTGCAATTGGCCGAGCAGGCCGGCACTTTATTGAGCAATATGGTGCCCTCGATCCAGAAGACCTCGGAGCTGGTGCAGGAAATTTCGGCCGCTTCCAGCGAGCAGGCCGAGGGCGTGGCGCAGATCAATGCGGCGATGAACCATCTGTCGGCCACCACGCAGCAGACCGCCTCGGCGTCCGAAGAGCTGTCGGCCACTGCCGAAGAGTTGTCAGCACAGGCGGCGCAGCTGCAGGAGCAGATGGCCTTCTTCAAACTGGCCGACGACAGGGCCAGCGCCGGCAGCTCAGCGCCAAACCGGCTGAGCGGCAGCAGCTTCGCCGGCACCCAGTCCGCGCCGCAGCGCAGCCCCTCGGTGGCGCAAAAACTGCAGCAGTACAAGGCACCGAATAGCAGTGCTCGCAGAGCAGCAGCCCCTGCACCGGTGGCCAGCCCTCCGAGCCCAGCCAGACCCAGCAAAGCGGTCAAGCCAGGCTCCGGTGAGGTGGATGAATCGTTTTTCAAGCGATTCTGAATGATGAACACATTGATTGAGGCCTCGCCATGAGCAAACCCACACGCGAAGCACCGGCCGACCGCCTGCGCGGCGCCATCGCCGAACAAGCTGCTGCAGGCCCGATGTGCCAAATGCTGCGTCTGGCCGTCGGGCATGAAACCCTGGTGGTGCCGATTGAGGCAGTGCGCGAAATTCTGGAAGTTGGCCGCATGACGCCCTTGCCGCAGACGCCGGACTTTGTGCGCGGGGTGATGAATCTGCGCGGCGCGGTCGTGCCGGTGATAGACCTGGGCGCACGCTTCGGCTTTGGCCCCACCGTGATCGGCCGCCGTTCCGCCATCATTGTGGTGGAGGCCAAAGGCGATGAGGACTTTGACCGTCTGATCGCTGGCGTCCTGGTGGATGCCGTGTTTGAAGTGCTGGATGTGGACTCCAAACGCATAGAGCCGGTACCCAGCTTGGGGGTGGGCGTGGCGGGCGAGTTTTTGGCCGGCATGGTCAATGTGGCAAGCGGTTATGCGGCGCTACTCAATCTCGATCAGATCTTGTCGCCGGTGGCGCTGTCTGCCTTGATTGCCGAAGCGCAGCTGGTCTAGGCGGGGCCCAAAAGACCATGGCACAACTCACCGTTGAATCCTTTAACGCCATCACGGCGCTATTCCATCGCATCTCCGGCATCAAGTTGGTTGAGAGCAAGCATGCGCTGGTGCAAAGCCGTTTGCAAAAACTCAGCAGCGACTCGGGCGAAGACGACATCAATGTGTTTGTGCAAAAGATGGTGAAAGGCCAGATGCCCGAAGCGATGCTGGTCAGCGTGGTCGACAAGCTGACCACCAACGAAACCTACTTTTTTCGCGAGCCGCAGCACTTCGAGGATCTGGCCAAACGCGCCGAAGCCCACCGCGACGGCTCGGAGTTCCTGGTCTGGAGCGGCGCATCGTCCTCCGGCGAAGAGGCCTACAGCATTGCCATGACCTTGGCTGACAAGCTCGGCTTGGCCAAAGGCGGGCGCCCCTGGTCCATCCGCGGCACCGATCTGTCAACTTCGGTGGTGGAAAGCGCTCGCCAGGGTCTCTACCCGATGGAGCGCGCCCGCAATGTGCCGCCGGACTTCTTGAAACGCTTTTGCCTGCAAGGCTTCGGGCCCTATGAAGGTCAAATCCTGATGCAGCGTGAGTTGCGAGCCAAAGTGCAGTTTCAGTGCGCCAATCTGATGCAGCCGCTGCCGACCTTGCCGATGTTCGACGTGATTTTTTTACGCAATGTCTTGATCTATTTCGACGGCCCTGCAAAAACTGCCATCGTCAGTCGGGTGATCGAGCGACTCAAACCCGGCGGCGTGCTATACCCCGGACACGCAGAATCGCTGGCCGCCTTGGCCCTGCCCCTCAAGGCCATCGCGCCAGCGATCTATCAACATGCATAAGCACAAGCACACCCCAGCAACACCCGCGAGCGCAGCGCCTGCCCCGCTTGGCCGGCCGGCCACGCCAGCCCGGCCGGCCGTGTCTGCATTTTCAGCGCTCACTGCCAGCCCGCAAATCATCAATCTGATGCCTGGCCAATGGCATTTTGGTCAGGCCGCGACGCTCAAGACCTTGCTGGGCTCCTGCGTGGCCATCACCTTGTGGCATCCACTCAGGCGCTATGGCGGCATGTGCCACTACCTGCTGCCCAGCCGGGCTAGCCGCGGCCAGGGTGCACTGGACGGCCGCTACGGTGACGAAGCCGTGGAGCTGATGTTGCAAAGCATTGCCCGTACCGGAACCAAACCAAGTGATTACATCGCCCATTTGTACGGCGGCGCCGACACCATGCCCGATGGCATGAACGTCAAGTTCAATGTGGGCGAGCGCAATATCGAACAAGGCTGGGCCTTGATCGACAGCAATGGCTTTCAGCTCAAGGACGTCGATGTGGGCGACAACGTACCGCGCACGGTGGTGATTGACCTGGCCAGCGGCCGGGTCGAAGTCAAGCGCAGCCAAGCGCCAGGGACCTTGGGAACCTTGGGCGCGCGCAAATGAACGCTCAGCTCAATGCGCCCTTGCGGGTGGCCATCATTGACGACTCGGCCGTGGTGCGCAAACACCTCAGCGGCCTGCTGGAGGCGGCCGGCATCCGCGTCAGCATCACCGCCAGCGACCCCCTGTTCGCCTGGCCCAAGCTGGAGGCAGACTGGCCGGACGTGATCGTGCTGGATGTCGAGATGCCGCGCATGGACGGCATTACGTTTCTCAGGCGGGTGATGAGCGAGCATCCGATGCCGGTGGTGATGTGCTCAACGCTGACCGAAGCAGGCTGCGAAACCACGATGCAAGCCTTGGCAGCCGGCGCGGTAGGCTTTGTCACCAAGCCCAAGATCGGGCTGCGCGACTTCCTGGAAGATCCCGGCAATGGCTTGGTCGGTGCCGTGCGCGCGGCGGCACGTGCCAATGTGCGGGCACTGCCCAGCCAAATGGCCAATCAATTGACCGGCTATCAAACAGCCGGGCCAAGCCGCAATCAACAAGCCGGACCAGCAGGCGCCGCTTCGCCTGGCGCCGACCGCGCACGCCGGCCCTCACCCATGATGGCCTCCATGCCCATCAGCGCCGTCAACGCCTTCGCAATGGCCGAGACCACCGACCGCGTGATCGCCTTCGGCAGCTCCACCGGCGGCGTACAGACCATTGAGGCGGTGCTCAAGCAATTGCCCCGCACCTGCCCCGGCATCGTGCTGGTGCAGCATATGCCGGAGAAGTTCACCCACTCCTTCGCCGAACGACTCAACAAGGTGACCGACCTGGAAGTGCTGGAGGCCAAGGACGGTGACCGCGTCATCAACGGCCGTGTCTTGGTGGCTCCGGGGGGCCGGCATATGCAGCTCAGGCGCAGCGGGGCGCAATATGTGGTGGAGGTGCGCGACGGGCCGCTGGTGAATCACCACAAGCCTTCGGTTGATATCTTGTTCAAGTCGGTCGCGCAATGCGCTGGCCGCAACGCCATCGGTGCGATATTCACCGGCATGGGCGACGACGGCGCGCGCGGCCTGCTGGAGATGCGCAAGGCGGGTGCCATGACGCTGGCGCAAGACGAAGCCAGCTGCGTGGTCTACGGCATGCCCAAGGCAGCCGCCGAACTCGGCGCGGCCCAGCATGTGGTGGCGCTACCGGATATGGCCACGGTACTGCTCAAGTTAAGCGGCATGGCCCCTGGCGCTGTGGCTGCAAGCCCTTAAGCCGAGGCCAATCAGGCGAGTACTTTGTCGATCACCTTCATCAGCTCCATTGGACTGAAAGGTTTGATCAGATACTCATCCGCACCGGCGGCAAGGCCGGCTTGGCGGTCGCTCTCTTGGCCGCGTGCGGTCAACAAAATCACTTTGCTTTGGCGCATCAGCGGGTCGGCCTTGACCTTGGCGCAAACCTGCAATCCATTCAGCCCACCGGGCATCATCACGTCGAGCAAAATCAGATCCGGCAAGAAGCTGCCGGCCTTGGCCAAACCGATATCGCCGTTCGGTGCCTCGTCGATTTCGTAGTCGTCGAATTCCAGCGTCACCCGAATCAATTCGCGGATCTCATCTTGGTCTTCAACGATCAAAATCTTCTTCATGTACGCGTCCTGAGCCGAATAGACATTCCCAGCAATAATGCCTGAATTTCGCGGTGTCGGGGCTGCCAATTGGGCAAGGCATCACGCAAACTACACCAAAAAGACAAGCCCTTTCCAGGCGTCTAAAGTTTACGCAGAATGAGGCCGATGAGCAGGGGCGAACCTGGGCGAGCCGCAGTCGGCTGGGCCGCCATCACGCCGACTCAAAAATTCGACCGGAGCCAATTCGCATGAACACAAAGCTTTCCTTTTGGGCTCGCAAGCTCTTGGCGCTCAATCTGGCTATGACGCTGACTTCGCAAATGGCTAGGAAACTTGCCCTCAGCTTGGCCCTGCCCTTGGGCCTTGCGTCTGCCGCGCTCGCCGCCGAAGAGCCGACCTACCGTTTCTCCCCTGTCAACCAAGCCAGCATCGCCTTGTCGGCCGACTACTGGAACCCCATCGTCGCCTATGTGTCCGAGAAGAGCGGCGTCAAGCTGGTGCTGAAAATTGGCCGCACCTCGGCCGACACCACGGCCTATGTGTTGGCGCAAGAGGTTGAGTTCGTGTTCAGCAACCACTTGTTCAGCCCCGAACGCGACAAACTCGGCTGGAAGGTTTTCGGGCGCCGCTTGACGCCACCGATTCATGGGCAGCTGATCGTGCCGGCCGACTCGGCCATCACCGATCTGGCTCAGCTCGGTGGAAAAGATGTGGTCTACCCTGGACCCGAAGCCTTTGTTTCATACAAGGTGCCTTACGCACAGCTGTTAAATCAGAAAATCGACGCCAAAGTCGTCTTTGCTGGCAATACCGACGGGGCGCTGGCCCAGCTGTTCAGCGGCAAAGTTGTAGCGGCCGGTGTCAATTCACAGTTAGCCGAAAACTATGGTCGCCGCGAAGGCAAGAAATACCGGGTGCTCTGGAGCTCGGAGCCCTTGCATGACTTGGCATTGATGGCTTCCACCAAGGTGCCGGAGAAAGACGTTCAAGCGGTTGCCAAGGCCTTTGCAGGCATGCACAAAGACCCCAAGGGCCAGGCCATTCTGCAAGAGGTTTCCAAGCACATCGGCCTGACCCAGGAGGCCTACTTCATCAACTCTGACGGCAGCGAATACGCGCCCTATCGCAAGTTCTACCAAACTGCGCCGGCTCAATTGCGCTAGCCAGCAGATTGCGCTGGGTTCAAGCTTTCCCCATGCTGCTCAGCCGCCTGCTACCTTCCAGCCTGATCGGACGGGTATTCCTGCTTTATCTGGTCTCGATGCTTGTTTTCATGGGTGGCGCGATGGGCTGGTATGCCTCACGCAGCTACACGAACAGCATCATCAGCGCGCAAGATTCGGCCGATACCTTGATCAGCCTGCTCGGTCCGGTGGTCAAAGATTCGGCCGTGATCGGCGACTACGAAACCATAGAACGAGCGCTGGAGCGCAGCGCCAAGCATGCCGACATCGGCGCCGCGCTGTTCATCGACGTCAAGGGCGGGCGGATCGAGCGGCGCGGGCATGAGCTACCCAAGTCACGCGCGCCGGCTTGGCTGGAACGCGCCATCGCCGAGCAGCTCAGTGACCTCAATCTGACAATAGTTGCAGGCGGCAAGGACTATGGCGTCTTGCGCCTGCATTTCAGCAGCGAACGAATCGCCACCGAATTCTGGCAACAGACCGTTTTTGCATTGGGCTTGGCGGCCTTGAGCTTGCTGACCAGCCTCGGTTTGGTCTGGTGGCCCTTGAAACATTGGCTGGGCAATTTGGGCCAGATTCAGACCTTTGGCGAGCAGATGCAAGTGGCCGGCGGGGTCTTGAGCCCGATGCTGGCAGAAGATGCGCCGCTGGAATTCCGCAAAACCTTTGAAGTACTCAATCAGGCGGCGCATTCCTTGCAACTGGAGCGCGAACGCGCCGCGGTGACGCTGGCCGCCATCGGTGACGGCATCGCCACCACCGACGCCGCCGGCGTGATCATGTTGGCCAATCCGGTCTTGGCCGAAATGCTCGGGCGCCCGCAACCCGCTCTGTTGGGTCAGTCGATTCAAACTTTGCTGCCCGAGTTGCCCACCGAACTACCGCTTGATTCAAGCGCGGCCAAAAGCTGGGCCATGCGCGTGCGCCCAAGTCACTCGCAAAGCGCTGGCCGCACCAAGGTGCTGGACCTGAGCGTGTCTCTGATCAGTGGGGCCGACGGTGTCGTGGCGGGCTATGTGATGGCCTTGCGAGACATCACCGAACAACAGGCTTTGGAAGACCGCTTGCAAAGCGAATTGGCCGAACGGGCCAGCGCCCTGCAGACTTTGCGCAATATGCTGCAGGCTCCGACTGGCGGCGCACAGACCAAGGAAGGCGATGACATCAGTGCGGTCTTGCAGTTGGTACAGGCGCTGCTGGCCAGCCTGCGCGAACGGGGTGAGCAGCTCGCGACGATCTTCGCGCTCAGCCCAGACGGCTTTGTTTCATTTGATGCCGAGCGAGTGACGCGTTACATCAGCCCGGCTTTTGCGCGTTTGGCAGGGCTGGCTGCCGGAACTGGCCTGGGTCTGCACGAGGACGCCTTGATGCGCGAGATCACCGCCAACAGCCCAGCCACGGCGGCGCGGCCGGAATTTGCGGCCTTGCGCCAGGGCAAGCTGCGTGTCGATCTGGAACGGCCCACCCGCCGTGTCCTGGAGCTGAGCTTGCATGAAGGCGGAACTCTGGCGCAGGGCCAGAATGTCTCGCAACTGCTGCATCTCAGCGATGTCACCCATCAGGTTGAAGTGGAGCAAATGAAGAGCGAGTTTCTGTCCACGGCGGCGCATGAGTTGCGCACGCCAATGGCCAGCATTTACGGATTTACCGAGCTCTTGATGACGCGCGACGTCCCGCCCGAGAAGCAAAAGCTGATGCTGGCCCGCATCTATAGGCAATGCGAAGCGATGATCGCCATCCTCAACGAACTGCTCGATCTGGCCCGCATCGAAGCGCGCCGCGGCAAGGACTTCGAGCTCGAGCGCTGCGAGCTGAACATGCTGGTGGACGAAGTGGTGCAAGACTACCCGCCCCCGGCCGACCGTGACGCGCCGGTGCTGAGCTTTGCATTGCCCCAAGTGCAAGTCCATGTCGACCGCAAAAAGCTGCAGCAAGTGCTGCGCAATCTGCTATCCAACGCCTACAAATACTCGCACAGCGGCGGGCAGGTTTTTGTACGGGTCTTTGCCGAAGCCGCCGAAGATGAAAGCAAAACGGTTTGTATTGAAGTTCAGGATCAGGGCATAGGCATGACGCCAGAAGAGCTGTCGCATGTGACCGAACGTTTCTACCGCGCCGACAAGTCCGGCACCGTTCTGGGCACCGGCCTGGGCATGAGCATCGTCAAGGAGATCGTCGACTTGCTCGGCGGGCAAATGAGCTTGAGCAGCGAGCCCGGCCAGGGCACCACCGTGCGCCTGCGCCTACCCAGGCTGCAGGATTCGGCCCTCACAGCCTCATCATGAGCTTGACTTGGCTCACCTCCAAGAACTTGCCGCTGCGGGTTCTGCTGGAAGTCGGCTGCCTGCTGCTGCTCGCCTTCTTGCTGCACAAGTTCTGGCTGCACCCGGCCTTGTCCCATCATCATTGGGAACTGGAGGTTTGGGCGGAACTTTTGGTCTATACGCTGCCGGTCTGCGCCCTGATGATGTGGCGCGGCATTCGACTGGCGCGGCAAACCATGTCTGAAAAAGTTGGCCGACGCTTGCGGCCCTTGATACTGAACTGCGCGGCCGTGTTTGCGCTGGGCCTCACTCTCAGCGCCGGACTCGTGCAATACCAAATTGAAAGCGTCAAGGGCACGGCGCAAGCCCGCTTCGACCACTTGGTCGAATTGATGGCCAGTGATGTCAAAGCTCGCTTCGACTTGCCGGCCAGGGGCTTGCGCGGGCTGGCGGCCCTCTTTGAAGCACGGCTGCAGTTCCATGGCGATGAATTTCGTCGTTATGTTGTGGCTCGCAATATGTTGGACGATTTCCCTGGCATTCGCGGCTTCGGCTTTATTGAGCGGGTTGAGCGGGATGAGCTGGACAACTTCATGCAGCGCGAACTTGCGCGGATCAACGACTTCAAGCTCAATACCAGCGGAGACGCCGCCGATCTTTTCATCATCAAACATATCGAGCCGCTGGAGAAAAACCTGCCCGCACTGGGCTTTGACATCGGTGCCGAGCCAGTTCGCCGGGCGGCAGCAGAACTGGCAATTCGCAGGGGGCAGGCGACTTTGACGCCGTTTCTCAAGCCGCTGGCCACTCCTCAAGGCCTGGTCAGCTCTTCGGACTTTCTCTTCTTGCTGCCTTTGCATCACATCGGCGCCAGCCTGAACAATGAGGCGCAGCGGCTGGCTGCTAGCGCCGGCCTGCTTTATGCGCCGATCAAATTGACCGAGCTGCTTGGCGATATCGGCCACATGACCCAGGGCTTGCTGGACTTCGAGTTGTTTGAAGGCCGCGGCACCATGTCCGATGCCATGCTGTTTGATCTGGACGGAGACCAAACCTCAAAATCCCTGCGGCCCTTGGAAGAACTCAGGCGGGGTCGCATGTTCCATGTCACCCAAACGATCTTCGTCGGCGGACAGCCACTCACGCTGCTGCTCAGCAGCACCCGTGATTTTGATGCCTTGGTGATTGAGGGCAAGCCATTTTGGGCCGGCGTCGGCGGCGTCGCTTTGAGCATGATGGGCGTGGCGGTACTTTGGCTTTTCGGCATTGGCCGCGCCCGCGCGCTCTTCATTGCCGACGAAATGACAGCCGGCTTTCGCCAGGCCAACGCCGAGGCCGAAGCAGCGCTGCGCGAGCATCAGTTTTTGCTCGACACCCTCAAGCATCACTCGCTGGTTTCGAGCGCCGATGCCAAAGGCCTGTTCACTTACGCCAATGACGAGTTTTGCCTGGTCAGCGGCTACCGTCGTGACGAATTGCTGGGGGAGCGCTTTGACATCGTGACGCCCCTGCCGGAGTCGCTCGCGACCTTGCGTGACGCGCGCTCGCAAATCTTCAAAGGCCGGCTCTGGTCGGGCGAATTGGGCCATTTGAGCAAGCAGGGCCAGCCTTACTGGGTCAAGACGACCATCGCACCGTTCCTGGACGCGAGTGGGCAAATCGAACGCTTTGTGGCCATCCACACCGACATCAGCCCGCAAAAGCAGGCCGAGGCGGAAATGCGTGTGCGCAGTGAACAATTGGCCGCGATCTTTGCGCTCAGCCCGGACGGCTTTGTGTCTTTCGACGCGCAGCACCAGGTGCGCTACATCAGCCCGGCTTTCAATAAGCTGACCGGCATCACAGACGAGGCCGCGCTCGGCTTGAATGAGGAATCGCTGCTGGCCTTGTTGGGCGAGCAAGGGGCGGCGCAGTCCAACACAGCGAATATGGCGCAGTTGCGCGAGGCCAGTCGTGTCATCGAACTGGCGCGGCCGGTGCACAGAATGCTGGAGCTGACCCTGTGGCAAAGCCCCAGCAAGGAGATCGCACAGGTCTTGCAATTGCGGGATGTCAGCCACCAGGTCGAGGTGGACCGGATGAAGAGCGAGTTCTTGCATACGGCTGCACATGAGTTGCGCACGCCAATGGCCAGCATCTACGGCTTTTCAGAACTGCTGATTGCGCGCGAGATGGCGCCCGAGCGACAGAAGCAGTTTCTGCAAAAGATCTACCGCCAGAGTCAGGTGATGGTTGCCATCATCAATGATCTGCTCGATCTGGCTCGTTTGGAGAGCCAAGGCGAGCGGGATTTCAGTTTGCAGCGAGTCGAGCTGGGGGCCTTGTTGACACAAGCAGTGGCGCAATTTGAAGTGCCGGCAGGTCGCGAGCAGATCGAAGTCGCGCTCGGCAGCAAGCCTTGCTACGCCACTGCGGATGCCAATAGCTTGCAGCACGTGATGCGCAATCTGCTTTCCAACGCCTATAAATATTCACCGCAAGGGGGCGCGGTCATGCTGCGACTGTTTGAGCTGCCGGAAGTTGGGGCGGGAGCGCTAACTGACCCAGCGTCGAGGCGAGTTTGCATCGAGGTACAAGACCATGGCATTGGCATGACGCCGGAGCAAGTCGCTCAAGTGACCGACAGATTCTTTCGCGCCGACAAGTCGGGCACCGTGCTCGGCGCCGGCTTGGGGATGAGTATCGTCAAGGAGATTCTTGATCTCATGGGCGCAGAACTGCAGATCACCAGCGAGCTGGGCCTCGGAACGCGGGTGCGGGTGCTGCTGACCATGAGCAGTCAATGAGCGAGCCATGAAGCAGCCCATGCAGCAGACCCAATGGGCGTTGTTCAATCGACACCCAAGGCAGACTAAAGCCTTGTTTTTTGATCTTCTGCCCCGGCACATGTGCGGGCCTAATCGTGAGCTAAGACACATTTGTCATGCTGCGCACGCTTGGCTTGCGGTTTACAGTGTGAATTGCGATCAAATTTAGACTCAACCTGCCACCCTCCATGGATGCCACCTTGGCCGAACCACCCCAGTCCGCCCTCTCGGGCGTGGCCCGTATGCTGGTGCACGCGGGCAAACTGAGCCCTAAAGTGGCCGAGGATCTGGCGCGTCAGGCGCGCGAGAAAAAGATCAGTTTCGTGAACTCAGTGATCGCCGCCGGCGTGGTGTCGTCGGTGGACCTCGCGCATACGCTGTCGACGGCACTTGCTTTGCCGCTGCTGGATCTGAACGCGATGGATCCGCAGCGCATGCCGCACAACATCATCGACAGCAAACTGGCTTTGCAGTATCAGGTGGTGGTGCTGGGGCGGCGCGGCAGCCGGCTCTTTATTGGCGGTGCCGACCCGACCGACCAAGAGGTGGTGGAACGGATCAAATTCGCCACCCAATTGGCGCCCGAGTGGATCATTGTCGAGCACGACAAGCTGGCCAAGTTGCTGACCGGAGCCGCCAGCAGCGCCAGCGAGACGCTTGAATCCATGGCCGGTGGCGACTTTGACTTCGACATCGATGAGGGCGAGACCGCGCCCGCGCAAGAGACACCCGAACTGGGTGACGTTGAAGACGCGCCGGTGGTGCGTTTTCTGCAAAAGATGTTGGTCGACGCGAT
The DNA here is from genome assembly GCA_963510335.1 of uncultured Roseateles sp. Lineage (GTDB taxonomy): Bacteria > Pseudomonadota > Gammaproteobacteria > Burkholderiales > Burkholderiaceae_C > Paucibacter_A. The sequence continues at coordinate 10,416 of CAUPEV010000029.1, read as the reverse complement.
CAATATGCGCGCCTCAGATTTGCACTTTGAGCCCTACGAATACCACTACCGCGTGCGCTTCCGGGTTGACGGCGAGCTGCGCGAGATCACCCAGCCGCCGATCGCCATCAAAGACAAATTGGCCTCGCGCATCAAGGTGCTTTCCAGGCTGGACATTGCCGAGCGCCGGGTGCCGCAAGACGGCCGCATGAAGCTGAAGTTTGGCGCCAAAGCGATCGACTTCCGCATCAGCACCTTGCCGACGCTGTTCGGCGAAAAGATCGTGATCCGGATTCTGGACCCGTCCTCCGCCAAGCTGGGCATCGAGGCCTTGGGCTACGAGAAGATCGAGAAGGAACGCCTGCTGGCCTGCATCTCGCGCCCTTACGGCATGGTGCTTGTGACCGGGCCTACCGGCTCAGGCAAGACAGTCTCGCTCTACACCTGCTTGAACATCCTCAATCAGCCCGGCGTGAATATCTCGACCGTTGAAGATCCGGCCGAAATCAACTTGCCCGGCATCAACCAAGTCAATGTCAATGACAAGGCCGGCCTGAGTTTCTCGGCCGCTTTGAAGTCGTTTTTGCGCCAGGACCCGGACATCATCATGGTCGGCGAGATCCGTGACCTGGAGACCGCCGATATCGCCATCAAGGCCGCGCAGACCGGTCATATGGTGATGTCGACACTGCACACCAATGACGCCCCAAAGACGCTGACGCGGCTCTTGAACATGGGCGTGGCGCCCTTCAATATCGCCTCCAGCGTGCTGCTGATCACCGCCCAGCGCCTGGTGCGGCGCTTGTGCGAGAACTGCAAGGCCCCGGCCGAATACCCCCGCGAAGCCTTGCTGCGGGCAGGCTTCCTTGAAGAAGAGCTGGATGGCAGCTGGAAGCAATACCGCGCGGTCGGTTGTTCAAGTTGTAACAACGGTTACCGCGGACGGGTAGGACTTTACCAAGTGATGCCCATTTCAGAGCCGATTCAGCGCATCATCCTGGCCGAAGGCTCGGCCATGGATATTGCCGTGCAGGCCCGCTCCGAAGGCGTGCGTGATTTGCGCCAGTTTGGTCTGGTCAAGGTCAAGTTGGGCGTCACAACCCTGGAAGAAGTCTTGGCGGCCACCAATGAATAAATTGAATCCGGGAGTGGATGGATATGGCGACAAAACCCAAGCCGGTTAACGAAGCCACTTTCGAGTGGGAAGGCAAGGACCGTAACGGCAAGATCGTACGGGGAGAGATTCGCGCGGGCGGCGAAGCCATGGTCAGCGCGACGCTGCGTCGCCAGGGCATCTTGGTCAGCAAGGTCAAAAAACGCCGCGTCAGCGGTGGCAAGGCGATCAAGCAAAAAGACATTGCGGTGTTCACCCGCCAACTCGCCACCATGATGCGGGCCGGCGTGCCGCTCTTGCAATCGTTCGAGATCGTCGGCCGGGGCAGCACCAACCCACAATTGACGCGTTTGTTGAACGACATTCGCCAGGACGTTGAAACCGGCACCAGCTTGTCCACTGCGCTGCGCAAGCATCCGCTGTACTTCGACGCGCTCTATTGCAATCTGGTCGAAGCCGGCGAAGCAGCCGGCATCTTGGAATCACTGCTGGACCGCCTAGCCATCTATCAAGAGAAGACCATGGCGCTGCGCAACAAGATCAAATCGGCGCTGACCTACCCGATCGCCGTGCTGTCGGTGGCGTTTGTGGTGGTGGCAGTGATCATGATCTTTGTGGTGCCGGCTTTCAAGGATGTCTTCAAGTCCTTTGGCGCCACCCTGCCGACGCCCACCTTGATGGTGATCGCGATGTCGGAGTTCTTCGTAGCCTATTGGTGGGCAATCTTCGGCGGCATTGGCGGCGGGCTCTACTTCTTCTTTCAGTCTTGGAAGCGCTCGGTCAAGATGCAGGCGACGATGGACCGGCTTTTGTTGAAGATCCCGGTGTTTGGCGATTTGCTCTACAAATCAGCGGTGGCGCGCTGGACGCGCACCCTGTCCACCATGTTCGCCGCCGGCGTGCCGCTGGTGGAGGCGCTGGACTCGGTCGGCGGCGCGGCCGGCAATGCGGTGTTTTCCGAAGCGACCGAAAAAATCCAGCGCGATGTGTCGACAGGCACCGCCTTGACCACCTCGATGCAGGCGACCGGCATATTCCCCAGCATGGTCTTGCAGATGGCGGCCATCGGCGAAGAGTCGGGCTCGCTCGACCATATGCTGGCCAAGTCGGCCGAGTTCTTCGAGGATGAAGTCGACGAGGCGGTCAATGCTCTGGCCAGCTTGATGGAGCCCTTCATCATCGTCATCCTGGGCACCATCATCGGCGGTATTGTGGTGGCCATGTATCTGCCTATTTTCAAACTCGGACAAGTCGTTTAATCAACTCATGGCTGATCTCGAATTCCTCCTCTCGCCCTGGGTCTTGGGCTTCCTCGGCCTGTGCATAGGCAGCTTTCTGAATGTGGTGATACACCGCACGCCGCTGATACTTGAGCGCCAATGGCTGGGTGATGCGGCAGCCCAGCTCGGCGATGCGACCGAGCTGAGCCGCGCAAGCACTTTGCCCAAGGCTGAAGCCGACAAGCTCGCCGCCGCCGCCAATGCCTTGAGCGAGCGCCTGGCCAAGCTGCCTACGCTTGGCATCGCCCTGCCCCGCTCGCGCTGCCCCAAATGCGGCCACCAACTGGCCTGGCATGAGAACCTGCCGCTACTGGGCTGGCTGCGTCTGGGCGGCAAATGTTCGGCCTGCAAGACCCCAATCTCAGTTCGTTACCCGCTGATTGAGCTGAGCTGCGGCCTGCTCTTTGCCGCGCTGTCCTGGCGCTTTGGCGCGCAGCCAAGCACCTTGCTGTGGTGCGGTTTCAGTGCTGCGCTCTTGGCCTTGGCCGCGATCGACTGGGACACCACGCTCTTGCCCGACTCACTCAACCAGCCGCTGCTGTGGGCTGGTTTGGCGGCTTCGCTCTTCGGCCTAACGGTGCCTCTGGCTGATGCAATGACGGGCGCCCTGGTCGGCTACTTGTCACTCTGGTCGGTCTATTGGCTGTTCAAGCTCGCCACCGGCAAGGAAGGCATGGGCTATGGCGACTTCAAGTTGTTGGCCGCCCTGGGCGCATGGCTGGGTTGGCAGATGGTGCTGCCGATTGTGCTGGGCGCCTCGGTGATTGGCGCCATCGTCGGCATTGGCATGAAGATGAATGCCAATTTGCGCGAAGGTCGCTACGTACCCTTCGGCCCCTTCTTGGCGGGCGGAGGCTTTGTGGTGCTCTTTGCCGGCGCTCCGCGCGTGCTCGGTTGGCTCGGCTGGGCATGAAGATTGGTTTGACCGGCGGCATCGGCAGCGGCAAAAGCACGGTGGCAGGTTTTTGGATGGAGGCAGGCGCAGCGTTGATCGACACCGATGCGATCGCGCGTCAGCTCAGCGGCCCCGGCGGCGCAGCAATGCCGGCGATTGCGGCCGAGTTCGGCCCGTCCATGCTGAGCGCGGATGGCGCACTCGATCGAGCGGCCATGCGCCAGTTGGCCTTTGCCGATAGCGGCGCCAAACAGCGCTTGGAGGCCATCCTGCACCCACTGATTGGCGCGCAAACCCAGCTCGAAGCCGATGCGGCGCAGGCCGCAGGCGCGGCGCTGATCGTCTTTGATGTGCCCTTGTTGGTCGAGTCTGGCCGATGGCGCAATCGCGTCGAGCGCGTGCTGGTGGTCGACTGCCAGGAGCAAACGCAAATTGCCAGAGTCAGCGCGCGGCCGGGCTGGACGGCCGCTTCCGCTGCAGCGGTATTGGCGGCCCAAGCGAGTCGAAACCAGCGCCGCGCCTGCGCCGATGCCGTCATTTACAACGACGGCCTTGCGCTCAACTCGCTCAAAGCGCAAGTCCTGACCCTCGCCGCGCTGTGGCGAGGGCATAAATAAGGGGCTTCGGCGGGACTTTGTTGACGGACGCCGCCTAGGCTGTGAAACAATTGGCAAGTTTGCTGCACGGGCTGTGCGGCACTGTGACCTTCAAGCTGACCGATAGGGATGACCGCCTTGGTCCTTTACGAGTACCCATTCAACGAGAGCATCCGCACGATGCTGCGTCTTGAACATCTGTTCGACCGCCTCGGTCAACTGATGGCCCGCGAAACGCCGCTCGATCACCATTTCGCTCTGGTCACGATGTTCGAGATCATCGATGTGGCGTCAAGGGCCGATCTGAAGTCCGATCTGCTCAAGGAGTTGGAGCGTCACAAGACTCAGCTCAACAGTTACCGCGGCAACCCCGGCGTGGCCGAGGGCTTGCTGGATGATGTGATTGCCCGCATCGACAAAGCCTATGCAGGGCTGAACCAGTTGGTCGGCAAGGCCGGCGCTTGCCTGAGCACGAATGAATGGCTGATGAGCATTCGCAGTCGCATCAGCATCCCCGGCGGCACTTGCGAATTTGATCTGCCGGCTTACTACACCTGGCAGCAGTTCCTGCCGGTGCGCAGACGTAACGACCTGATGCAGTGGACGCAAAGCCTGATGCCGCTGGCGGAAGCCTTGCAAGTGCTGCTGGGTCTGCTGCGCGACTCTGGCTCCGCCCACAAGGTCGCGGCGGTGGCCGGGCAGTTCCAGCAAAGCCTGGGCGCAGGCCGCGTCTTCCAACTCCTGCGCATGCGCATAGACCCGAGCTTGGGCCTGGTGCCCGAGATCAGCGGCCACAGGCTGATGATCTCGATTCGCATGATGCGCCAGGACGAAGATGGCCGACTCAAATCAACCCAGCAAGACGCCAGCTTCGAGCTGACGCTGTGCGCATGACGTGGCCCACCCCCGTAGGCGCTTCGCACCACCCCCTCAAGGGGGCGTTGCCCGGACATAGGCAGTCCTTTGGGCTGCCTATGCCTGGCGACGGCCAAGGCCTCTGTGCCTTGGCGAGCCCGATGGCCCGGCAAAGCCGGTTCCATGAGCGCCACTCGGCAATACAGACAAGAACGCGATGACACCCGCCCCTACACCCAAGATCGTCCGCTGCCCGACCTGCGGCGGCGACTCCATCTTCGCGCCCAGCAATTTGTGGCGGCCCTTCTGCAGCGAACGCTGCCGTCAGATCGACCTCGGCGCCTGGGCCAGCGAGAGCTTCGCCGTGCCGGCCAACCCGCCGGTCGAAGACGACTCGCTACCGCACTAGTCCCGTCAAGTCATGCCGGCCAAGTCCTGCCGGGCTTGTTCCGCCGTGCTGAACAGCAAGGCCTGCCATCCCAAGGCCTTGGCCGCCTCGATATTGGCCGGATGATCGTCCAGAAAGACGCAAGTCTCTGGCGCCAGACCAAAGCGCTGGCTGGCAATTTTGAAGATCTGCTCGCGTGGCTTCGAATGCTTGACCCGTCCCGAGAACACGCCGGCCTCAAACCACTGCTCCAGCGGATAGCTGCGCTCCAGATGGTCGGCATAGGGCTCGGGCATATTCGACAGATAGAACAGCCGATGGCCGGCCTGCTTCAGCTCGGTGATCAAGGCGGCCGTATCAGGCTGCAATTGCAACTCATCCGGCACGGCAGCCACCACCTGGGCGACTTCGGCAAGCGGCCAACCGGTGCGCGCAGCGATACGCGCGGTGACGGTCGGCGCATCGATCAAACCTTGATCGAAAGCCCCCCAATCGCCGCCATAGTTTTCAAAGAACTGCGCCGCCACGGCCGCGCCTTGCTCGGCATTGGCGACCCGCTGCGGCCAGACCCGGGCCAGGAAAGTAGGCGGGTGCCAATGAAAGACCACACCACCAAAATCAAAAACGATATTCATGCGAGTAGATGCGTCAAAAGTCCAGCGGTGGAGCCATCCAGCCCGGCCGTATCGCCATTGCTCAGGCGTGGCAGCAAAGCTCCGCACAAGGCCTTGCCCAACTCGACCCCCCATTGATCAAAGCTGTTGATGCCCCACAGCGCGCCGCTGACGAAGACTCGCTGCTCATAAAGCGCAATCAGCGCGCCCAGGGACCTGGGCGTTAGCTGCTCCAGCACCAGCGTCGTGCTCGGCCGGTTGCCAGGAAAACTGCGGTGGCGCGCAACGGTGGCGGCATCCAGCTCTTTGGAGGCCGTCGGCGCCGATTCCTGCAGCGCCTCCTCAAACGACTTGCCCTGCATCAGCGCCTGCGATTGCGCCAGGCAGTTAGCCAAGAGTTTGCGGTGCTGGTCCAGCAACAAGGCCTTCAGCTCGCCCCGCACCTCGGCGCCGAAATTTGGCGTCTTGACCGCAATGAACTCGACCGGAATCACGTCCGTGCCCTGATGCAGCATCTGGAAGTAGGCATGCTGGCCGTTGGTGCCGGCCTCACCCCAGACCACCGGGCTGGTCGCATAAGGCAAGGCCTGACCCTCCAAGTCGACACCCTTGCCATTGCTCTCCATCTCCAGCTGTTGCAAATAGGCCGGCAAGCGGCCCAGACCCTGGTGATATGGCGCCACGCTGCGGCTGCTGAAGCCGTGGAAGTTGCGGTACCAGATGTCCAGCAAACCTAAGCGCACCGGCAGGTTTTGCTCCAGCGGCGTGTGCGCGAAATGCTGATCCATCGCATGCGCGCCGGCCAGCAACGCACGGAAGTTGTCGGCGCCGATGGCGATGGCGATCGGCAGGCCGATCACCGACCAGAGCGAATAGCGCCCGCCCACCCAGTCCCAAAAGCCAAAGGTCGTCGTGATGCCAAAGGCGCCGGCCGCGGCCGTGTTGCTGCTGGTGGCGACGAAGTGACGCGCGATGTCGGTGCCACCCGCAGCCACAAACCAGGCCTTAGCGGCCATGGCATTGGCTAAGGTTTCTTGCGTGGTGAAGGTCTTGGAGGCGATCACGAACAGCGTCGTCTCTGGCTTCAAGTCGCGCAACACCGGGGCCAAGTCGTGACCGTCGACATTGGAGACGAAGTGCAGCTTCAGCCCATGCTGGGTGTAGGCCTGCAAGGCGCGCACCACCATCGCCGGGCCCAGGTCCGAGCCGCCAATGCCGATGTGCACGACGTCGGTGAAGCCACTCTTGGCAGTATCACGCACCGTTTCGGCAAAAGCCAGCATGCTGCTGAGCGAGGCTTGCACCTCTTCGCTGAACAAAAACTCCTGGCCTGCCGGCGCGCGTAAGGCTGTGTGCAACACCGCGCGGCCCTCGGTCAGATTGATCGCCTCACCCGCCAGCATCGCATCGCGCTTGGCCTCCAGGCCGCAGTCTCTGGCCAATTGCAGCAACAAAGCCTGGGTGTCGGCATCGATGCGGTTCTTGGACAAATCGGCGAACACCTCGGGCGCCGTCAGCGTCCAGGCGGCATAACGCCCGGCGTCGGCGGCAAAGGCCTGACGCAGGTCAAACTGCCGGCCGGCAGTTTGGTAATGCGCTTGCAGCCGGCCCCAAGCCGGGCTTTGGTCACAACGCGATGCGAGGGGTGCAGCAGACATATCAACTCACAATCATCTGATCCAGTTTGGCCGAGTCAACAGCAAACAGGCGGATGCCTTCGGCCAGCTTTTCTGTCGCCATGGCATCCTGGTTGAGGGCAAAGCGGAACGCCGCTTCATCGAAAGAAACTTTTGGCAAGTCCAACTGCCGGGCCGCAGCGGCGTCCAGCGCCAGCGGCAAGGCGGTGTCGAGCTTTTGCAGCTGCGCCAGCAGATCCGGGCTGATGGTCAGCAAGTCGCAACCGGCCAAGGCCTGGATCTGGCCGACATTGCGGAAGCTCGCCCCCATCACCTCGGTCTTGATGCCATGCTTTTTGGAGTAATTGAAGATCTGCGCGACCGACTTGACGCCGGGGTCATTGGCGCCGGCCATGGCCGCCTCGTCCCAAGCAGCGCCGGCACTCTTCTTGTACCAGTCGTAGATGCGGCCAACAAAGGGCGAGATCAGCTGGATGCCAGCCTCGCCGCAGGCCACCGCCTGGCAGAACGAGAACAGCAGGGTCAGGTTGCAATGGATGCCTTCGCGCTCCAACTCAGCAGCGGCCTGAATGCCTTCCCAGGTCGAAGCGATCTTGATCAGCACGCGCTCGCGCGAGATACCAGCGGCCTCGTACAGGCCGATGATGCGGCGGGCGCGCGCCAGAGTGGCCGCCTTGTCGAAGCTCAGGCGCGCATCCACTTCGGTCGAGACGCGACCCGGCACGACCTTCAAAATCTCCAGGCCAAAGCGCACCAGCACCCGGTCCACGATCTCGTCCAACGCCAAACCCTTGTGGGCGGCGACCGTGTCGGTCAGCAAGGGCGCATAGTCGGCAGACTGCACCGCTTTCAAGATCAAGGACGGGTTGGTGGTGGCGTCGCGCGGCGCGAACTGCGCCAGCTGCAAAAAGTTGCCGGTGTCGGCCACCACAGTGGTCAGAGATTTGAGTTGATCCAGTTGATGCATGATTGTTTGTCTTTCTTCAAAGAGGCTAGCCAGACCGTATTAGAACCGCTGTGAGCGCCGCCACACCGCGCTGCGCAAGGAAGCCAGTTACAAGGTGGCCTGAAGAAAAACCCCCATGAGCGCGGCCAATAGGGACTTCAGTATTGACCTTTGCAAGAAACTCCGGCATCATAAAACTAGAAACTTAGTTACATCAAGTGCCGCTTGAAAAACAGCCAAGCGGCGCAGCCATAGATAGGGCCTCGGCACATGTCATTCGATCTCGTTTTCTTCGGCGGTACCGGCGATCTCACTTGGAGAAAGCTGATGCCGGCGCTGTTCCAGGCCTTCCGCCACGGCAAGCTGCCGGCCGGCGGGCGCATTTTGGCGGTGGCGCGTGACGAGATGACGGACGAGCGCTACCGCGAATGGCTGAAGGAGCGCTTCCGAGAGGTTGATGGCTCCAAGCGTCCCAATGAGGAAGAATTCGAAAAATTCGCCGCGCTGCTGCACTACCGCCGCATGGACTTGTCGCAGCCCGAGCATTACCAGCGGCTGAAGGAATGGTTGGGCGAGCGTGCGGCCGACACCGTGGTGCTGTACTTGGCCACCAGCCCGCATCTCTTCACGCAAATTTGTGAGCAGCTCGGCGCCGCAGGCCTGAACGAAAAGCGTGTGCGCGTGGTGCTTGAAAAGCCGCTTGGCCAAGACCTCGCCAGCGCGCAAGACATCAACCGCGTGGTGCGCTCGGTGTTTGCCGAAGAGCAGGCCTTCCGAATCGACCATTACCTGGGCAAGCCTTCGGTGCAAAACCTGATGGCGCTGCGGTTTGGCAACGCCTTGTTCGAGCCGCTGTGGCGCCGTGAAAGCATCGCCAATATCCAGATCACGCTGGCCGAAGGCCTGGGCGTGGGCACACGCGGCGCTTTCTACGACGGCACCGGCGCCTTGCGCGACATGATCCAGAACCATGCGCTGCAACTGCTGACCATGATCGCCATGGAGCCGCCGTCGACCAATGACGCCGACGCGATCCGCGACGAAAAGCTCAAGGTCTTGCGCTCGCTCAAGCCCTTCACCGCCGAAAGCGTCGCCCGCGATGTGATCCGCGGCCAATACCGCGCCGGCAATATTGCTGGCCAGGCAGTAGCGGGTTACTTGGACGAAGCCAAGGTGCCGGCCGACAGTCATTGCGAGACCTTTGTTGCCTTGCGCACCGAGGTGCAAAACTGGCGCTGGGCGGGCGTGCCCTTTTACCTGCGCACCGGCAAGCGCCTGGCCGAGCGCGATGCGCAGATCGTCATCAATTTCCGGCCGGTGCCACACCCGATCTTCCCGGGCGCCAATCAGCCGAATCGCCTCGTCATCAAGCTGCAGCCAGAAGACGGGCTGGAGCTGCAATTGCTCGCCCACAAGGGCGGTGCGGACAATGAAGCCTTGACGCCGGTGTCACTGGATCTGGACTTCGACAAGGCCTTTGCGGCCAACCGCGTCGGTGCCTATGAGCGCTTGCTTTTGGATGCGATTGCCGGCCGCCTCAACTTGTTCGTGCGCAGCGATGAGCAAGAGCAGGCCTGGCGCTGGGTCGAGCCAATTCTGGATGCCTGGAAGCAGGACAGCGTCGGCCCAAGACCCTATTCGGCAGGCTCCTGGGGCCCGGCTGCGGCCAGCGCCTTGGTGGCGCGGGATGGCTTCGCATGGGCGGAAGAACAGTGAGCATGGTCACTGGAGCGCTGACATGAGCATCCTGGAGCGGGTCAAGGCGGCTTTGCCGGCCCTGCCTCCCGCCGAGCAGCGCGTTGCCAAGCTGTTGCTCAGCGATGCGCGCTCGTTCGCCAATCTGCCGGTCAGCGAGTTGGCGGACCGGGCGCATGTGTCCAAACCGACGGTGGTGCGCTTTTGCCGCAGCGTCGGCTATGACGGCCTGACCGACTTCAAACGCAAGCTGGCCGGCAGCGTCAACGAGGGCGTGCCCTTTGTGCACCGCGCGGTGGATGAGGAAGAAAAACCTGCCGACATGATCGTCAAGGTGGTCGATAACGCGGTCGCGGCCCTGCTGCACTACCGCAACGACGCGGCCAGCCATGCCTTCGAGATTGCCATCAACGCCTT
>CAUPEV010000028.1:0-36784 GCA_963510335.1 uncultured Roseateles sp. | reverse complement strand
GGTGAACGGCCCCAAGACCTTTCACATTGGTTTGAACGTCTATATGTTCACCGCCCTGATGTTCACGCTGGGCATCGCCTGGGCCTTCGGCAAGGCCAGCGTCTTCAAGTACATCAGCGATGACTACGGCGCCAATATCGGAACCATCTCCGGCATCGTCGGTCTGGCCGGCGGCCTCGGCGGCTTCGTGCTGCCCATCATGTTCGGCGCGCTGATGGACCTGACCGGCATTCGCTCCAGCGCCTTCATGTTGATGTACGGCGTGGTCTGGGTGTCTCTCATCTGGATGTATTGGACCGAGGTGCGCAAGACCGAATTGATGGGCAGCAATGCGCCGCCTTCGCCGATCTAAGCCCGAACACTGACTCACCAAAGAAGGAAAAAAATCATGAGTAGTCAATCCAACGACGTCGCCGACTGGCGCCCTGAGGATGAAAAGTTCTGGGAATCCACCGGCAAGAAAATCGCCTATCGTAACCTCTGGATCTCGATCCCTGCGCTGCTGTGCGGTTTTGCGGTCTGGGGCATGTGGGGCATCATCACGGTGCAGATGCTGAATCTGGGCTTCCCCTTCAGCAAGGATGAGTTGTTCACGCTGACGGCGATTGCCGGCATCTCGGGCGCCACGATGCGCATCCCGGCGTCCTTTTTGATCCGCATGGCGGGTGGGCGCAACACGATCTTCTTGACCACAGCGATGCTCTTGGCCCCGGCCATCGGCACCGGCGTGGCGCTGCAGCATCCCGAGTGGCCGCTGTGGGTGTTCCAGCTGATGGCGCTGTGGTCGGGCGTGGGTGGCGGCAACTTTGCCTCGTCGATGTCCAATATCAGCCCCTTCTTCCCCAAGCGCCTGCAGGGCACGGCGCTGGGCCTGAATGCCGGTCTGGGTAATTTCGGCGTTACGACCATGCAGATCGTGATCCCGCTGGTGATGACGATTGGTTTGTTCGGCGCCTTCGGCGGTGAGTCCAAGCCGCTGATCAAGGACAGCGGCTGGATCCTCGGCAAGATCGTCGCCGGAACACCCACCTGGATTCAGAACGCCGGCTTCGCCTGGGTGATCTCACTGGTGCCACTGTCGATTCTGTGCTGGTTTGGCATGAGCAATCTGAAGACGGTGTCGCCCGATACCGGCTCGCCGCTGGTGGCTTTTGGCAAGATCATCTATCTGTACTCGCTCGCCTTCGTGCCCTCGATTGCGATGCTCTATCTCTACCTGCCGGCGCCAACCGGCCTGGGTCTGCTGAATATGTGGGTGGCGATTCCGCTGGACATCATTGCGGCCTTGATGGTGATGAAGCTGGCCGCCTTCGGTTCGATGAAGGAAGGTGTGACCAAGCAGTTCGCGATCTTCAAGAACAAGCACACCTGGGCGATGACGGCACTTTATGTGGTGACCTTCGGCAGCTTCATCGGCTTCTCGATGGCCTTGCCGCTGGCCATCACGGTGATCTTCGGCTTCATCCATGCGCCCGATGCGGCCGGCGTGATGCAGCATGCGCTGAAGAATCCTAATGCTCCGTCCGCGCTGACCTATGCATGGATCGGGCCGTTTGTGGGCGCCGCTACAAGACCTATCGGCGGCTGGATCGCCGACAAGGTGGGCGGCTCAATCGTCACGCAGATGATCTCGGCCATCATGGTGGCGGCCTCGGCGGCGGTGGGCTACGTGATGATGCAGGCCTACAACTCCAGCACGCCGGAGCAGTATTTCCAGCTCTTCATGGGCTTGTTCATCCTGCTGTTCGCCGCCACTGGGGTGGGCAATGGCTCGACCTTCCGCAGCGTCGGCTACATCTTCGACAAGACCCAAGCCGGCCCAGTGCTGGGCTGGACCTCGGCCGTCGCGGCCTACGGCGCCTTCATCGCCCCGGTGCTGATTGGCCAGCAAATCAAGGCCGGTACGCCGCAATACGCGTTTTATGGCTTTGCGGTCTTCTACGCCGTCTGCCTGATTTTGAACTGGTGGTTCTACCTGCGTGCCGACGCGTACGTCAAGAACCCCTGAATCCCCCTCCTTAAACAAGAAGCTAAGGAATAAACCATGAGCCATTTTCTCGACCGTCTGAGCTTTTTTGCTCAGCCCAAAGAAACGTTCTCGAACGAACACGGTGTCACCACTGCCGAAGATCGCACCTGGGAAGACGCCTACCGCTCCCGCTGGGCGCATGACAAGATCGTGCGCTCCACTCACGGCACCAATTGCACGGGCTCCTGTTCCTGGAAGATCTACGTCAAGGGCGGCATCGTGACCTGGGAAACCCAGCAGACCGACTACCCGCGCACGCGCCCTGATTTGCCTAACCACGAACCACGCGGTTGCGCTCGGGGTGCGAGTTACTCCTGGTATTTGTACAGCGCCAACCGGGTCAAGTACCCTATGGTGCGCGGCTCGCTGCTCAAGCACTGGCGCGCCGCACGCGCGGTGGCCAAGAGCCCGGTGGATGCCTGGAAGAACCTGGTCGAGAACCAGGAACAGCGCACCGAATGGCAAAAAGACCGGGGCCTGGGCGGCTTTGTGCGCTCGACCTGGGACGAGGTCAACGAGATCATCGCCTCGGCCAATATTTACACGGTCAAAAAGCATGGCCCTGATCGGGTGATCGGCTTTTCGCCGATTCCTGCCATGTCGATGATCAGTTATGCCGCCGGCAGCCGCTACCTGAGCCTGATGGGCGGCGTCTGCATGAGTTTTTACGACTGGTACTGCGACCTGCCACCGGCCAGCCCGCAGGTCTGGGGTGAGCAGACCGACGTGCCCGAGAGCGCCGACTGGTACAACTCCAACTACATCATCGCCTGGGGCTCCAACGTGCCGCAGACCCGCACGCCGGACGCCCACTTCTTCACCGAGGTGCGCTACAAGGGTGCCAAGACGGTGGCGGTGACACCCGACTATTCCGAAGTCGCCAAGCTGGCCGACATCTGGATGCACCCCAAGCAGGGCACCGATGCCGCGATCGCAATGGCGATGGGCCACGTGATTCTGAAGGAGTTCTACTTCGACAAGAGATCCGCTTACTTCGACGATTACGCCCGCCGCTACACCGACCTGCCGCTGTTGGTGAAGATGAAGAAGACCACGACCGTCGATGGTCGTGAGCTCTTGGTGCCCGACCGATATCTGCGCGCCAGCGACTTTGGCGGCAAGCTCGGTCAGGACAACAACCCGGACTGGAAGACGTTGGCCTTTGATACCACCGGCAAGGTGGTGCTGCCGAACGGCTCGATCGGCTTCCGCTGGGGTGCCGGTGATCGCCCGGATCTGGGCAAGTGGAACCTCGAATCCAAAGAAGCCGTGCATGACAGCGACGTCAAGCTGAAGCTGTCGGTGCTGGAGGATGGCGAACAAGCGCACGAGATCGCCACGGTCGGCTTCCCCTATTTCGGCGGCATCGACACGCCGAACTTCCAGTCCAATAAGCAGCAGGACGTGCTGAGCCGCGCCGTGCCCGTGGTGCGCATGAAGTTGGGCAAGCATGAGGACGCCGGCGAATGCCTGGTCGCGACGGTGTTTGACCTGCAAGTCGCGCAGTACGGCATCAACCGTGGCCTGGGCGATGACTGCCCGACCAGCTATGACGACAACCTGCCCTACACGCCAGCCTGGGCGGAGTCCATCACTGGTGTGAAGCGTGAGCAGATCATCACCGTTGGCCGTGAATTCGGCGACAACGCCGACAAGACCCGCGGCAAATCGATGGTCATCATCGGCGCGGCGATGAACCACTGGTACCACTGCGATATGAACTACCGCGGCATCATCAATATGCTGATGATGTGCGGCTGTATCGGGCAATCGGGCGGCGGCTGGGCCCATTACGTCGGCCAGGAAAAGCTGCGCCCGCAGACCGGCTGGACGGCCTTGGCCTTCGCGCTCGACTGGATCCGCCCACCACGGCAGATGAACTCGACCAGCTTCTTCTACGCCCATACCGACCAATGGCGCTACGAGAAGCTGGATGTGTCCGAGATCTTGTCGCCGCTGGCCGACAAGGCCAAGTACGGCGGCAGCCTGATCGACTACAACGTGCGCGCCGAGCGCATGGGCTGGTTGCCATCGGCACCGCAGTTGCAGACCAACCCGATGCAGGTCGTCAAGGACGCGGCTGCCGCCGGCATGGACGCCAAAGACTACGCGGTCAAGAGCCTGAAGGACGGCTCGCTGCGCATGAGCTGCGAGGACCCGGACCACCCGTCCAACTGGCCGCGCAATATGTTCGTTTGGCGCTCCAACATCCTGGGCTCCTCGGGCAAAGGCCATGAGTATTTCTTGAAGCATCTCTTGGGCACGACCCACGGTGTGCAGGGCAAGGATCTGGGCAAGGATGACGTGAAGCCCGAGGAAGTCGAATGGCACGCCAAGGCGCCCGAGGGCAAGCTGGACTTGCTGGTGACGCTGGACTTCCGCATGAGTACGACTTGTCTGTACTCGGACATCGTCTTGCCGACCGCGACCTGGTACGAGAAGAACGACCTCAATACCTCGGACATGCATCCCTTCATCCACCCGCTGTCCACGGCCGTGGATCCGGGCTGGCAGGCGCGCAGCGACTGGGAGATCTACAAGGGTTTCGCCAAGACCTTCAGCGAGCTCTGCGTCGGCCATTTGGGCGTCGAAAAAGAGCTGGTGCTGACACCCTTGATGCATGACACGCCCGCCGAATTGGCCCAGCCTTTTGGGGTGCAGGAGTGGAAGAAGGGTGAGATCGATCTGATCCCCGGCAAGACCGCGCCGCAGATCGCCGTGGTCGAGCGCGACTACCCGAATCTATACAAGCGCTTCACGGCACTAGGCCCCTTGATGAACAAGGCCGGCAATGGCGGCAAGGGCATCAACTGGAATACCGATGTCGAGGTCGAGCAGCTCGGTGATTTGAACGGCCGCGTGCGTGACGAAGGCGTGACCAAAGGCATGCCCAAGATCGAGACCGACATCGATGCGGCCGAGGTCGTGCTGCAACTGGCACCTGAGACCAACGGCCATGTGGCGGTCAAGGCATGGGAAGCTTTAGGCAAGCAGACCGGCCTTGATCACACGCACCTGGCACTGCACCGCGAAGACGAAAAAATTCGCTTCCGCGACATCCAGGCGCAGCCGCGCAAGATCATCTCCAGCCCGACCTGGTCGGGGCTTGAGAGCGAAAAAGTCAGCTACAACGCCGGCTACACCAATGTGCATGAGTTGATCCCATGGCGCACTCTGACCGGCCGTCAGCAGTTCTACCAGGACCACGCCTGGATGCAGGCCTTCGGCGAGGGCTTTTGCAGCTATCGTCCGCCGGTCGATTTAAAAACCCTCGTGGAAGTGCAGGGTCTCAAGTCCAACGGACATACCGAGATCGCGCTGAACTTCATCACGCCGCACCAGAAGTGGGGCATTCACTCGACCTATAGCGACAACATCATGATGTTGACGCTGAACCGAGGCGGCTCGGTAATCTGGATCAGCGAAGACGACGCTGAAAAAGCCGGCATCGTCGACAACGACTGGGTCGAGTTGTTCAACTCGAACGGTGCGATCGCGGCACGCGCCGTGGTGAGCCAGCGGGTCAAGAACGGCATGGTGATGATGTATCACTCGCAAGAGAAGATCATCAACACCCCGGGCTCGGAGATCACCGGCACGCGCGGCGGCATCCACAACTCGGTCACCCGCATCGTCACCAAACCGACCCACATGATTGGCGGTTATGCGCAGCTGAGCTATGGCTTTAACTACTACGGCACGATAGGTACCAACCGCGATGAGTTCGTGCTGGTGCGCAAGATGGCCAAAGTGGATTGGCTGGACGATGAGCCGACCAACAGCGCCGCCGCAGCGCACGCCTGAAGCGTGACTCAAATATGTTGACCAGACCAGTTTCGACGGCCCGGCGGTGCGGACTGATAGCCAGCTCCTTGCTTCTATTAGACACAGTTCTCACCCCGTGGCTTTCGAATCCGGTTTATCAAATCCCATTAGCTAGCAAGTTATTCATTCAAGGAGTCACGCGATGAAAGTGCGCGCTCAAATCGGCATGGTGCTGAACCTGGACAAGTGCATTGGTTGCCACACTTGTTCGGTCACCTGCAAGAACGTCTGGACCAATCGCCCCGGCGTCGAATATGCCTGGTTCAACAATGTTGAGACCAAGCCCGGCATCGGCTACCCCAAGGAATGGGAGAACCAGGACCGCTGGAACGGCGGCTGGCATCGCAAGGCCAATGGTCAGATCGAGCCGCGCCAGGGCGGCAAGTGGAAGTTGCTGATGCGCATCTTCTCCAACCCCAATCTGCCCGAGATCGACGATTACTACGAGCCCTTCACCTTCGACTACGACCATCTGCAGTCGGCGCCGAAGTCCAAGGCCGCGCCGACCGCTCGCCCGCGCAGCCTGATCACCGGCAAACGGATGGAGAAGATCGAATGGGGCCCGAACTGGGAAGAAATTCTCGGCGGCGAGTTCGCCAAGCGCAGCAAGGATGTCAACTTCGAAAACGTACAAAAAGAGATGTACGGTCAGTTCGAAAACACCTTCATGATGTATCTGCCGCGCCTGTGCGAGCATTGCCTGAACCCGGCCTGCGTGGCGAGCTGCCCCTCGGGCTCGATCTACAAGCGCGAGGAAGACGGCATTGTGCTGATCGACCAGGACAAGTGCCGCGGCTGGCGCATGTGCGTGTCGGGTTGCCCTTACAAGAAGATCTATTACAACTGGGAGTCGGGCAAGGCCGAGAAGTGCATCTTCTGCTATCCGCGCATCGAGGCCGGTCAGCCGACCGTGTGTTCGGAAACTTGCGTCGGACGAATCCGTTACCTCGGCGTGCTGCTGTATGACGCGGACCGCATTCAGGAGGCCGCCAGCGTCGTCAACGACAAGGATCTGTACCAGGCGCAGCTGGATATCTTCCTGGACCCGAACGATCCCAAGGTGATCGAGCAGGCTCGCAAGGACGGCATCCCCGACGCCTGGATGGCGTCCGCCCGCAAGAGCCCCGTCTACAAGATGGCGGTCGAGTGGAAGGTGGCGCTGCCGCTGCACCCCGAGTACCGCACGCTGCCTATGGTCTGGTATGTGCCACCGCTGTCTCCGATCAGCGCGGCCGCCAACTCCGGGGCTTTGGGCTTGAATGGCCAGATCCCCGACGTCAAGCAGCTGCGCATCCCGGTGCAATACCTGGCCAATCTGCTCACCGCCGGCGATGTGCCGCCGGTCGAGCGGGCCTTGGAGCGGATGCTGGCGATGCGCGCCTATCAGCGCAGCAAGCATGTCGACGGGGTCGAGAACAAGGCGGTGCTGGACCAAGTTGGCCTGCTCAAGAACGAGGTCGAGGACATGTACCAGACCATGGCGATTGCCAATTACGAAGATCGTTTCGTGATCCCGACCACGCACCGCGAATATGCGGAGAACACCTTTGATGTGCGCGGCGGTTGCGGCTTCAGCTTCGGCAATGGCTGCTCCGACGGGCAGACCGAAACCAGCCTGTTCGGCGGGGCCAAGAAGCGGACCATTCCTATCAAAGCGACAGTCTGAGGGCAGCCATGAAGACAACTGTTTTTTCCAAATCCTGCCGCGTGCTGGCTCGCCTGCTCGACTATCCGAGCGCCGAGATGCGTGCGGCCTTGCCCGAGCTGTTTGCTGTGCTGACGGAGGAGGGCGCCTTGAGTCCCGCCCGTATGGCCGAGCTGAAGGCCTTGATGGCAACGCTGCAACAGGGCGATGCCTACGACGTTGAGGCCCGCTATGTCGAGAGTTTTGACCGGGGCCGCGCGACCAGCCTGCATATGTTCGAGCATGTGCATGGCGATTCGCGCGACCGTGGGCCTGCTCTGGTCGACCTGCAGCAGACCTACCAAGCCGGCGGCATGTATTTCGAAGCCACCGAACTGCCCGATTACTTGCCGGTGGTGCTGGAGTTCGCCTCTACCCAGCCGGCCGAGACCGCGAAGGCTTTTTTGGCCGAGATGGCGCATATCTTGAACGCGATCCATAGCGGCTTGATCAAACGAGACAACCCCTATGCCGCCGCCATCGGCGCGGTGCTGGAGTTGGCCGGTGAAAAACCACAGTCGGTGCAGATCACCGTCGACGAGCCGCTCGATGAAGCTTGGCAAGAGCCAGCAGCTTTCGATGGCTGCTCCAGCAAAGGCCAAAGCAAGCCCGGTGCGCCTCAGCCCATCCATATCGTCAGAAAGACCAACCCTCAAGAAGGAGTGCGGCCATGAACTCGCTCGACTTTGCCCTCTTCGGCATCTACCCCTATATCTGCCTGGCCGTGTTTTTGCTCGGCAGCCTGATTCGGTTCGATCGCGACCAGTACAGCTGGAAGAGCGATTCCTCGCAACTGCTGCGCGCCGGCAGCCTGCGCTGGGGCAGCAATCTGTTCCACGTCGGCGTGCTGTTCCTGTTCTTCGGCCATACCTTCGGCATGTTGACGCCGCACTTCATGTATGAGCATTTCATCAGCGCCGGCAACAAGCAGCTGATGGCGATGATCAGCGGCGGTATTGCCGGTGTCTTGGGCTTCGCCGGTGTCTCCATCCTCTTGCATCGGCGCTTGAGCGATGAGCGCATCCGCATCAACTCCAAGACCAGCGACATCATGCTGCTGGTCTTGCTGTGGGTTCAGTTGGCGCTGGGCTTGGCGACCATCCCGCTGTCGGCGCAGCATCTGGACGGCGGCATGATGATGAATCTGGCCGGCTGGGCCCAGCGCATCGTGACCTTCCAGCCCGGCGCGGTGGAATTGCTGGCCGAGGCTTCCTGGGTCTTCAAATTGCATATGTTCCTGGGCATGACGGTGTTCCTGGTTTTCCCCTTCACCCGTTTGGTCCATGTGTGGAGCGGCTTTGGCACGGTGGCCTATTTGTTCAGGCCCTACCAGATGGTGCGCAGTCGGCGCTTGTCGCTGCCACCTGGCCACAACCAACCGCAACAGCATTGATAGAGGTCGATATGAGCCAACAACAAGGATGTGGCAGCGGGAGCTGTGGCTGCGCCAGTGCGGCCCCTGCCATTGAAGACATCAAGGTCGCAGTGGCGATGGTCAACGGTGTGCCACTGCACGGCGAGGGTGAATCACCCGACCCCGAGGCCCTGCGCCAGCGCGCCTACAGCGAGTTGCTGCGCCAGGCCGCGCAGCGCAGGGGACTGCTGGCGGTCGGTGATGTGCCTTCGCTGGACGGTGTGCTGAGCGAGGCGGCGTCCGACGCCACCTTGGCCTTGCTGGAGCGCGAGTTGCAATTGCCCGAGCCCGACGAGGCCAGCTGTAAACGCTATTTTGACGCCCATCCGGCTCGCTACCATGTCGGCGAGAAGGTGCAGGCCAAACATATTCTGTTTGCCGTAACGCCGGGTGTCGACGTGTCGGCCTTGCGTGGGCGGGCCGAATCCCTACTGGTTACCCTGCGCTGCGAAGCGCTGGACAGCCCTGCATTCGCCAAGGCAGCGGCCGAAAACTCCAATTGCCCGAGTGGTGCAGAAGGCGGCGAGCTGGGATGGCTGGGGCGCGAAGACTGTGCGCCCGAGTTCGGCTCGGCCTTGTTTGCCCAGGACGAGGCTAACGCCCATATCGGTGTGTTGCCGCGTTTGATCAGCACCCGCTTCGGCTTTCATATCGTGCAGGTGCTGGCCCGCGAGGCTGGCGCGCTCCAGCCCTTCGAATCGGTCAAGGGCTCAATTGCCCAAGTGCTGCGTCAGCAGGCCTATATGACGGCGCTACGCCAGTATCTGAGCCTGCTGGCGGGCGAGGCCGAGTTGTACGGCCTGGATCTTGACATGGCCGAATCACCGCTGCTGCAGTGATTTTTCAGGGTCAACGACGCCATGCCCGATGAACTGCTGACGCGTTTGCGTCGATTCAATACCGACTACTTCCCGCAGTATCAGGCGCAGTTCAAGGACCTGGTCGATCAGGGCCAGCACCCGACCACGTTGTTCATCGGCTGCTCCGACTCGCGCTTGGTGCCCTACCTGCTGACCGGCGCCGGGCCGGGTGAGTTGTTCATGGTCCGCAACGTCGGCGCTTTTGTGCCTCCCTATGACGGCTCCAGCGGACTCCATGGAACCGCCGCCGCGATCGAGTATGCGGTGCTGGCGCTCAAGGTCCAGCACATCATCGTCTGCGGCCACAGCCATTGCGGCGGCATCCGCGCGCTCTATGGCGAGGTGCCGGACGAGGCCACCAATCTGAAGTCATGGTTGGAGCTGGGCCGCGAGGCCGCCTTGCCGGTGCAAGTTAGCGATGAGGCCCTGCGCCGCACCGAGGAGCGTTCGGTCGTCTTGCAGTTGGAGAGGCTGATGAACTACCCGATGGTGCGCTCACGTGTCGAGGCCGGGCAGATCAGCCTGCATGGCTGGCATTGCGTGATCGAGTACGGCGAGGTCAATGTGTTTGATGTCAACCTCGGCCGTTTTGTGCCTGCCTCCAGCGCCGAGCACAGCGGCACCGGGCCTTACCGGGCGCATGCCGAAGAACCCGGCGTCTTGTTCAACGAGATTGATGACGCCTGGGCACCCAAGGGCTTAGGGTCGAGCTGAGTCTGTGATCCAAAGCCGAGAGGCTCTCAGCGGCCGACATCGGGCTTTGTGAGACACCCTGTTTTTTGGGCGGCCAAATCCAAATTAAATATGTATTCAAAATATTGCTTTTAAGTCTTTGTGACTTCATAATAAGGTTCATGTTACATGTAACTTAAAGGAGTGCCCGTATGAACACCGTGACCAAAAGCGCTTCGAGCGCAGCTAGCGCCGTCATTGATGTTCGCCTGATTCCCCCGTCACAACGCCATGGTTTGATCTTTAAAGAATTCGAAAATCTGGCTGTGGGTGCCTGGATCGAACTGCACAGTGATCATGAACCGCAGCCCTTGAAGCAACAGTTTCAGGCTCAGTGGCCGGGCCAGTTCGATTGGGAGACACTGGAAGCCGGCCCACAGCAGTGGCGTCTGCGCATCGCCCGTCGCCCGGCCGCCAAGAGCTGCTGTGGTTGCTGCAGCGGCGCGAACTGATCAAGCGTCAAGGCTGGAGATTGCGATGGGCAAAGCTTTTGTGCAACTGCAAGAGCCGCTGCGGCGGCGGCCCGGTGAAGGCTGGGCGCTTTGGGATTTGGGTTTTCGGCCCTTTTATCTGCTGGCCGCCAGCTTAGCGCTGTTGTCGATACCCTTGTGGGCCCTGCAGTTCAACGGTTTGCTGAGCAAGGGTGGCCTGCGCGGCGCCGCCTGGCATGCCCATGAGATGGTATTCGGCTACGCGCTGGCCATCGTGATCGGTTTTTTGTTCACGGCCGGACGCAATTGGTCGGGCCAGCCGACGCCCACGGGTCGGCCGCTGATGGCTTTGGCGGCGCTCTGGGTGCTCGCTCGGGTGCTGGTGTTGACGCCGTGGCTTGAGGCCTCGCTCTTGGTCAACATCGCTGTGCCTTGGGCTGCGGCGTGGGGCTTGTGGCGGGCTTTGGCCGCCGGTGATAACCGGCGCAACTACTTCTTTGTCGCGCTCTTGCTGGCAATGGGCGTGGCCTCGACCACCTTGCACCTGACGCAACTGGGGTGGCTGGATTTACCGGCTTCGCTGGCTCAGGGCTTGGGCTTGAATCTTGGGCTTGACGTGCTGCTGTTCATGATCGCCGTCATGGCTGGGCGGGTGCTGCCGATGTTCTCCAACAACGGCGTGCCCGGCATGAGCGCTCGCCGTGACCCCCGCGTGGAGCGAGCGGCGCTGGGTAGCGTGTTGTTGCTGATGGCGTTTGACGTGGCAGGCCTGAGCGGCCCGCTGCTGCTGCTGTCCTTGCTGCCGGCATTGCTGGCGCACAGTTGGCGGTTCGCGCTGTGGCAGCCCTGGAAGACTTTGGGCAATCCCTTGGTGTGGGTCTTGCATGCGGCTTATGCCTGGCTGCTGCTGCATCTGGCTTTGCGGGCGGCAGCGGCGCTGGACTGGCTGCCCGTCAGTGCGGCCACACATGCACTCACAGTAGGCTTGATCGGCTTGATGACGCTGGGCATGATCACGCGCACCGCCCTGGGCCACACCGGGCGCCCTTTGAAGGCGGGGCCGGTCGAGACGCTGGCCTATCTGGCAATGCTGGCCGCGGCGCTGCTGCGCGTGGTGCTGCCCTTGCTGATGCCGGCGGCTTTGCTGCAAGCGGTCTGGCTGTCGGCCGCACTTTGGGTCTTGGCCTTCGCCCTGTATTTGTGGCGTTATGGGCCGATACTGCTGCGCCCACGGGTCGACGGCCTGCCGGGTTAAGGGCTAATCCAAGCCTTTTTTTATACAGATGAAGGAGGCACGATGCGCTTGACCACCATGACCGACTATGCGCTGCGCATGCTGATTTATCTCGGCCAGCACCCCGAGCGACTCTGCACCACGGCCGAAATCGCTCAGGCTTATGCCATTTCCGAAGCTCATCTGACCAAGATCACCCACCAGCTCGGTCTGGGCGGCTGGATCACCACGGTGCGCGGCAAGGGCGGCGGCATGCGGCTGGCCTTGGCGCCGGCGCAGATCATGCTAGGCGAGTTGGTGCGTGCGATTGAGCCCGATTTCTATTTGGTGGAGTGCTTGGGCAATGGCAATGCCTGCGGGCTGACCGGGCGTTGTCGCCTCACCGGCATCTTCAACGACGCCCTGGCGGCTTTTTTGGCGCAGTTGGATCGCTACAACCTGGCCGATCTCCTCAGCTCCCCAAAAGCGGACGCTGGCGACGCGACGATCGCAGTCGTGCTCGGCCTGCCGCAAGCCACTGCTGCCGTTAGGCGCACCCGCAAACCCCATGAGCCCGCCTGAGCTGAATGCGGCGCCCGGCGCCAGCACGCCGCGCCGGGTGATTCCGCTTTATGTTGCCGAGGCCAAGGTCTATCCGCGTTCGGTCAGCGGTCGCTTTGCCAGTTGGCGCTGGCTGATGGTGGCGCTGACGCAGCTGTTTTTTTATGGCATGCCCTGGCTGCAGTGGAACGGCCGCCAAGCGCTGCTGTTCGATCTTGAGGCAGGGCGCTTTTATGTGTTGGGCTTGCTGCTCTACCCGCAGGACTTCATCTACCTGGCAGCACTGTTGGTGCTCAGCGCCCTGGCCCTGTTCTTTTTCACCGCTGTGGCCGGGCGCCTGTGGTGCGGCTACAGCTGCCCGCAGACCGTCTACACCGAGATGTTTCTCTGGATAGAGCGCCATACCGAGGGCGACCGCCAGGCCCGCATCAGCCTTGACCGCGCGCCTTGGGCTTGGCCCAAACTGGCGCGCAAGTCGGCCAAGCATGCTGGCTGGCTGGCCCTGTCCCTGCTGACCGGAATCAGCTTCGTCGGCTACTTCATGCCGATACGCGAGTTAAGCCAGCAGTTTTTCGACCTTCAATTGGCAGCATGGCCCAGCTTCTGGGTGCTGTTTTATGCCGGCGCCACCTATGGCAATGCGGGCTTCCTGCGTGAGCAGATGTGCAAGTACATCTGCCCCTATGCGCGCTTCCAGAGCGCGCTGATCGATGCCGATTCGCTGATCATCAGCTACGACGCCGCCCGTGGCGAGCCCCGCGGTGCGCGTTCGCGCAAAAGCGCCGAGCTGTTGGCCGGCCAGACCGCTGACTGTGTGGACTGCACGCTTTGCGTGCAGGTCTGCCCGACCGGGATCGACATTCGTGAGGGGCTGCAAAACGAGTGCATAGGCTGCGCTGCTTGCATCGATGTTTGCGATCAGGTGATGGACAAGATCGGTGCGCCGCGCGGTCTGATCCGCTATGCCACCGAAAACGGCATTACCCATCAATGGTCGCGTTCGCAAATGTTGGCCCGGGTGCTGCGTCCTCGTGTGCTGTTGTACGGCGCGGCGATGTTGCTGCTGAGCGCCGGCTTTGTGTTCAGCCTGCAGCAGCGCAGCGAACTGTTGATTGATGTGGTCAAGGATCGCGGCGCCATGGCCCGCCAGGTCGAGGACGGCATGATCGAGAACGTCTACCGTTTGCAGTTGATCAACCGCACCGAGGGGCCGCTGCGCCTGCGTTTGCATGCCGAGGGACTGCCTGGCTTAGTGCTGCAGGCCAATGGCGGCAGCGAGCTGCGGCTGGCGCCGGCCGGCATCGGCGCGTTTCCAGTTCAGCTGCGATTGCCGCCGCAGTCCCAGCTGCAAGGCGGCCTGCAGCCGGGAACGCACACCGTGTACTTTTTGGCCGAGGATCTGGATCACCCCGGCTCGGTGTTCCGCAGCAAAGCGGTGTTCTACCTGCCGCGCTGATGTTGAGCCCGCATCGCCCGTTGTTTGCAGCCGCCGCAGCGCTCTGGCTGGCCAGCGCGCTGTGGTGGGCGGCTCAGCTGCTGATGGCTCCGCTCGCCGGCTTGCTGCCGGCGTCGACCTTGCACGGCTGGTTGATGAGCCTGGGCTTTATGCCCTTGTTCATCGCCGGCTTTGCGTGCACCAGTTTGCCGCGCTGGTTGGACCAGCAGCCCATCAATGGTCGGCCACTGTGCCGGCCGGCTGCTGCGGCCGTGTTGGCTTGGCTGGGCTTGCTGCTGGCCGACGCGCGGGGCTGGCGCCAACTGGCCGGCTTGGCTGCGGCGTTGCCGGGCTTGTTTTTACTGGCCCTGGCCCTGGGTTTGCTGCGCCGTTGTGGCCGGATCGGTGCGCGCTACTCGGGTCATGCCTGGGGCATCGCCGCCGCTCTGTCTTGGGTGGGTTTATGCCAGCTCGGCGCGGCGTTGGCCTTGCTGATCGACCCGTCGGGCTTGGTGCAAGGGGTGCAGCTGGCGCAGCGTCTCGGTCTGTGGCTAGGTGTTGGCACCGTCTTCATGCTGGCTCTGCAGCGGCTGACGCCTTTTATGCACGAGCAAGGTCGCCGAGCGCCCGGTTTGTTGATAGGCATGCTGCTCAGCTTGGCGCTTCGCTGCGGCCTTGATCTGGCTGCGCTGTGGGCCTGGCCGGTGCCACCGTTGCTGCGCCTGATGTCTACCTGCGCGCTGATGCTGCTGGCCGTTTTGGTTTTTCGTGATGCCCACAGGCCTGAGTTGGCCGCTGCCCGGCGCACGCCTTTGGTCGCGCAGCTCTATGTGGGCTATCTCTGGCTGGGCCTGAGTTTGTTGTTGGAGGCGGTGGCGCAATTGGCGCATTGGGCGGCCTGGGCCGGCCGGCCTGGCCAGCTCGGCATGGCCGCGCTGCATGCGCTGAGTCTCGGGTTTATGAGCACAACGCTGCTGGCCATGGTGAGCCGGGTCAGCGCCGTACAGCATGGGCGCAGCGTGGCGGTCGACACCGGCCTGTGGCTGATGCAAGGCTTGCTGCAGTTGGCGGTGCTGGGGCGACTGGCGGCGGCGCTGTCTGTCTCCGCCGGGCTGGCTGGCTTGGCGCCCTTTGTGCAGGCCGCGGCGTTGGGCTTTGCCCTGCTAGCCCTGGCCTGGTCGCTGCGCTACGGCCCGTGGCTGTTGCGGGGGCGTGCGGTTGATTGATGATGATCATGCGAACAAGGAGCAAATCAGTATGAACGACGACTCAACGCGGCTGCGCGAGCAGATTTTGCTGGCGCTGCGCGGTGTGGCCGATCCCGAAATCGGCGAAAACATTGTCGATCTTGGTCTGGTCGAATCGCTCACCCTGGAGCCTCAGTTGGCCTCGCTGCTGCTGATCCCGACCAGTGCCACCTGCCCGATGGCCGATCAGATCATGGAGGAGGCGGGTTGCGCCATCGAGCGCCTGGTGCCGCTGGACTGGCGCGTCGAGGTCGATATGGACTGGTCCATAGGCTGGACGCCGCAGCGCATGGCTGCGGCCTTGCGCCTGCGTCTGGGTTGGGGCGACGGGCCACTGCCATGAGGGCGAATCAGCCCCAGGCCCTGCCGCGTCCTTGGCTCTTACTGTGCCTGTTGCTGGCCTTGCTGAATTTGCTCTCCGGCCTGTTCGGCGGCCTGCAGCGTTTGGGAGCCGTTGGCGCGGAATTGGGTGGTCAGGCTCTGGTAGGCCACGGTGCTTTCATGATGGCCGGTTTCTTCGCCAGCCTGATCAGCCTGGAGAGAGCGGTGGCTTTGCGCCGTGGCGTTTGGGTGCCGCTGTGCTCGGGCGGCGCTGGTCTGCTGGCCATGCTGGGGCTGTGGCCTTGGGCGGCTGGGGCTTGGGTGTTGTCGGCGCTGGGCTTGATCGGACTGTACCTGTGGGCTGCGCGTTATCGCGCGGTCTCTTTGCCGCTAACGGTGGAGGCCAGCGCGACCGTCTCACTGCTGTGGGCGGCGCTTGCCTTCGCGTTGGGCGCAGCCGATCAGGCGCGCTGGGGCTGGAGCCTGTTTCTGGTGTTGACCATCGTCGGTGAGCGGCGCGAACTGATGCGCTTGCGGCCGCTACCGCGTTGGGCCGAACGGGCCTTCTTGTGGGCCTGGGGCTCGCTATTTGCCGTGGCCTTGCTGATGGGGCCGCAGCCCGACCTTGCTGGGAAGCTGGGCTGGGCGGTGCTGGGTTTGTTGGCCTTGTGGCTGCTGCGATTTGACCTGGCGCGGCTGCAATGGCGCATGCCCGGCTGGCCCGGCCACACTGCAATTTGCCTGCTTGTGGGCTATGTTTGGATGCTGGCCGCAGCGTTGGCGGGCCTGCTGGGCCAGGGCAACGCCGGCGGTGTGGCCTGGCATTTGCTCTGGTTGGGCTTTGTTTTCGCCATGGTGTTTGGCCACGCGCCGCTGATGCTGCCTGCTCTAGCCGGTCTGCGGCCACGGCATAGCCGCTGGGCGCTGCTGCCGCTGGCGGTGATGGGGTTCAGCTTGCTGCTGCGCACGCTGGCCTGGTTGAGCGGCCCATCGGCCTGGCTTGCATGGGCCGGCGTCGGCCATGGGCTGGCTTTGGTCATGTTCGGCCTGATCATGGCCGGGCTGGTTAGCCCGAATATTTCACCGCCTCAGTAAAAACGACGACATCATTTTCGCTTGCAAGGGCGTTGCTATGGGCATCTACGCGCAATCAGCGAGCCGGGAATGTCTAAACCAAATTGCACCGAACAAATTGAACGTCAGCATTCGCCGCGGATCGAATTCGGCAGGCTCGGCCGACGTGTTGTTGAGGGGCGATTTGATGGCGGCAGCATGACCAGTGACGGCGGCGTTATGTTGCTCGGCGAACTGGATCGCAAACTCGGCCTGATGGACGCCGCTGCACGCTGCATTGCCGACCCGCGTGACGCTGGGCTCATCACCCACAGCGTGCGCGACATGTTGCGCCAACGGGTCTACGGCTTGGCTTTGGGCTGGGAGGATCTCAACGACCACAAGGCACTGCGCGCCGATGTAGCAATGCAAACGGCGGTCGGTGTCGAGCGCGAGGTGGCCAGTGCGCCCACGCTATGCCGGCTCGAGCACTGGTCAAACCGGGAGACCGCCTGGCGGCTGCATGAACTCTTGGCCGACCAGTTCATCGCCAGCTTTGCTCACGCTCCCGAGGAGTTGGTGCTCGATTTTGATGCAACAGACAACCCTCTTTACGGCCAACAGGAGGGGCGCTTCTTCCACGGCTACTACGACAGCTACTGCTACTTGCCTTTGTACGTGTTTTGCGGGCAGCAACTGCTGTGCTGCTACCTTCGGCCCAGTCGCATTGATGGCGCCAAGCATGCCGCCGCCGTGCTCAAGCTCTTGGTGCGTCGGCTGCGCCAAGCTTGGCCGAATGTGCGCATCATTTTCCGTGGGGACTCGGGCTTTTGCCGCCAACGCATCATCAACTGGTGCGAGCGTCAGCAAGTTCACTATGTCATCGGCTTGGCCCGCAATAACCGTCTGCAAGAGCGGGTGGCATTTGCGGAGTTGTCGCTGCAGGATCAGTACGAACAAAGCCATCTCAAGCAGCGCATGGTCGAAGATTTCAGCTACGCCGCCAGCAGTTGGTGACATGAGCGGCGCGTGGTCACTCGTTTGGAATGGGGCGAGCAGGGCTGCAACCCCCGCTTTGTCGTCACCAATCTGAGTACCCCGGCGCAGGCGCTGTATGACGATGTCTACTGCCAGCGGGGCGAGGCCGAGAATCGCATCAAGGAAGCGCAGGTCGGCCTGTTCGCCACGCGCACCAGTTGCCGCCACCTGCTGGCCAATCAGCTACGCATGCTGCTGTCTGGTCTGGGCTATGTTTTGATCGAGAGGCTGCGTGCCTTGACCCTGAAGGGCACGGCACTGGCGAACGCGCAGGTGGACACGCTGCGCATCAAGTTGCTCAAAGTAGCCGCCGTCGTGACCCGCAACACGCGGCGCATTCGCCTGTACCTGGCTTCGAATTGGCCAAATGCCAGGATCTACGAGCAAGTCATGCGCCAACTGCACTCACCATGACAGCAAGGCAGCGCATGGCCCGCGCGAAGACAGAAATCTGGCCCGCATCCCAAGTCGGGGAAGCCGCCGGTGTGCGCGCCTGCAGCTCAGGCGCGCCGAATCAGGCCAATAGCATCGGCCACTCAGGCAAATTCGCAAAAAACTCTCGAACAAGCCACCTCCGGCGGTCCAACTTGGAGCGGGGTGAAATATCCGGGTTAGAACGAAGTGACAGCAAGGTCGGTGCGCAGCCGCCGACTCCCATGTCCAACAGGCTCTAGCCTTAAGACAGCGCCGCCATTCGGGCCGGGGCAAGAATCCGCAACTCGCGATGGTGCATTTCGATCAGACCTTGCTGCTGGAACTGGCGCAGGGTGCGCGACAGCGTTTCTGGCGTCACACCCAGTTGCGCCGCCAGGTCGCGTTTGAGCAGGCCCAGGTTCAGACATTCGCCGCTGCCCTGTAGTTTTTGCTCCACAAACAGCCACTGCGCCAAGCGAGCGGGAAAGTCTTGCGTACTCATGGCCTGGCGCGCTGCCATAGCCTCGCAGGCAGCGCGGCTCACGCTGTTCAGCAGCAGTTTCAACAGCACAGGGTGGCTGGCGCAAAGCTCCAATACGTCGTTGGCAGGAAATTCATGGGCGAGCACCGGTGTCAAAGCCAAGGCCGTTTCTGGAAACGGCGCTTGCGGCCAAGCACTGGCCAAATCTATCCACTGTCCGCCTTGCAATGCGCGCCCTTGCCGCCACACGTTTTTAGTGTCGCACCTGCCCATGCTGAGCTTGCCGCGCACCAAAAACCACAAGCTCCCCTGCGTATTGCAGACGCCGTCTCGCAGCAGGATGCCACGCTGCCGTATGCGGTGGCTGCGGCCCAAATGAGCCAGCGCGAGCAAGGCTTCGTCATCTTTGAGCAGGCCCGACCACGCCTGCTGCAAAGCTTGGGTCAGCAAAGCCGAAGCGGCGGCTTGGCCGGGTGTTGGCGCGGCTTCTTGATCCGCGCCTCGCTTCAAAAGCAAGGGTGGCGGCATACCGGATGAAGCCGCTTTAATTTCTTGCAATGGGGTGCTGAGGGTCATAGGGGATGTCTCCTGGAAAAGGCTAGAGGCCGCGCCACGGCGCCCTTGCGGCCCAACGTTTCAGGGGCAATCACCCTAACCGCCCCAAATTTTGCCAACGCCTAGTTGACCAGCGAAGGCCCTTACTCGGCCTTGAACTGGTACAAGATTGAGGATGAGTTCTGCATAGCGGCCTTGTTTCAACCGCGCCGCAGTTGCAGCTTGGGGCTGAACAGCTTGAGCTCGGCCAACAGCGCTGCTGCCGGGTAATCGTCGCCCACGGGCGGCAGCGACTGCGAACAAGCGACGGGCCTTGCCATCTGCAACACCCATTGTTGAACGCCGGCTTCGCGCAGCTGATCGCCGATGGCGCGCAAAACATCGTCATCGTGCAGCAGGGGATGCACGGTGCTGCGGCACTCGAAGGCGACGCCCGAGGCCGCCAAAATCTTCAAGCTATCCCGCACGGCGGCGGTCGACCGCTTGGCTCCGGCAGCGCCCAAACCAGCGATCTTGCCAAGCAGCTTCGCATCGTCAAGCGGGGTCTTGATGTCCAGGCCGACCCAGTCCAGCCAGGGCAACAGCGGCGGCAGGCGCTGCGGCAACATGCCGGCCGTGTGCAGGCCGATCTGGAAGCCGAGTGCTCGGGCCTGCGCCATCGCCTGCGGCAGGGCCGGGTCCAGCGTCGCCTCGCCGCCGCTGAAGACCACCGCGTCCAGCAGGCCCACGCGTCGTTCCAGCCAAGCGAGCAAGGCCGGCCAGTGCATGCTCTTCGCGCTGCGCCGCTGCATAGCGGGGTTATGGCAGTAGCCGCAGCGCCAGGGGCAGCCGGCAATGAAGACCACGGCCGCCAATTGACCGGGGTAGTCCACGCTACTGAAAGGCGTCAGGCCGGCCACAGCCAGCGCTGCTTGCTTCATCGGCAAAGCGTCAGCGGTGCCCGCTGCGGGCCCGGTTGACCCAGCTGGTCTTCCTGGAAATGCAGGCGCTGCTGGAACTCGCCCTGTTTACCGGTGTTGAAGGAGGCGACGGGCCGGTGGTAGCCCATCACGCGGGTCCAGATTTCACAGCGCTGGCGTTCGTCTTCGCGCAGCAGGGCTTGGCCGTCGATGTGGCTGAGTTGGAGCTTGTTCATGGTGGGTGTCTTTCGTTCAGTGAGTAAATGTCAAGCAAGGACAGGGGAAGTGGTCAGCGCGTCGGACTTCTGACTCTTGCGCGCCAGCGCCTGGGCGTCGCAGCGGGGACAAAACTCATGTTTGCCGCTCAGATAGCCGTGCGTCGGGCAGATCGAGAAGGTCGGTGTGACGGTGATGTACGGCAGCTTGAACCGCGTGAGCGAGCGCCGCACCAGTTCACGGCAGGCCGCTGCGCTGCTCAGCGCCTCGTTCATATACAGGTGCAGCACCGTGCCGCCGGTGTATTTGCGCTGTAGCTCGTCCTGCCGCTCCAGCGCCTCAAAAGGGTCGTCGGTGAAGCCGACCGGCAGCTGCGAGCTGTTGGTGTAGTAGGGCTGTTCCGGCGTGCCGGCCTGCAAGATGGCGGGGAAGCGCTTTTGGTCTTCCTTGGCGAAGCGGTAGGTCGTGCCTTCGGCCGGCGTGGCCTCCAGGTTGTAGAGGTGGCCGGTCTGCTCCTGGAACTCGACCATGCGGGCGCGCACATGGTCGAGTAGGCGTAAGCCCAGCGCATGGCCGGCGGGGCTGGTGATGTCGTCGATATCGGCGCTGAAGTTGCGGATCATCTCGTTGATGCCGTTCACGCCCAGCGTCGAGAAATGGTTGCGCAGCGTGCCCAGATAGCGCTTGGTGTAGGGAAACAGGCCCTCGTCGATCAGGCGCTGGATCAGCTTGCGTTTGATCTCCAGGCTGTCGCGGCCCAGATCCAGCAGCTGATCCAGCCGGGCCAGCAGGCCGGCTTCGTCGCCAGCATGCAGATGGCCCAGGCGGGCGCAGTTGATGGTGACCACGCCCAGCGAGCCGGTCTGCTCGGCCGAGCCGAACAGGCCGTTGCCGCGCTTGAGCAGCTCGCGCAGATCCAGCTGTAGGCGGCAGCACATCGAGCGCACCATATTCGGCGTCAGCTCGGAGTTGAGGAAGTTCTGGAAGTAGGGCAGGCCGTAGCGCGCTGTCATCTCGAAAAGCGCCTCGGCATTGGCGCTGTGCCAGTCGAAGTCTTTGGTGATGTTGTAGGTCGGGATCGGGAAGGTGAATGCGCGGCCCTTGGCGTCGCCGGCCATCATCACGTCGATATAGGCGCGGTTGATCAGGTCCATCTCGGCCTGCAGCCCGCCGTAGCAAAAGCCCATCTCGCGCCCGCCGATCTGAGGCGCTTGCTCGCGCAGGTCCTCCGGGCAGGTCCAGTCGAAGGTCAGGTTGGTGAACGGCGTCTGTGTGCCCCAGCGCGAGGGCACGTTGAGGTTGTAGACCAGCTCCTGCATGCATTGGCGCACCTCGGCGTAAGTCAGGGCGTCCTTGCGCACATAGGGCGCCAGATAGGTGTCGAAGCTGCTGAAGGCCTGGGCGCCGGCCCATTCGTTTTGCAGTGTGCCGAGGAAGTTGACGATCTGGCCGACCGCGCTGGACAGGTGCTGCGGCGGGCCTGACTCGACCTTGCCGGCGACGCCGTTCAGCCCCTCGTTGAGCAGAGTGCGCAGCGACCAGCCGGCGCAATAGCCGCTCAGCATGTCAAGGTCATGGATGTGCAGGTCGGCCTCGCGGTGGGCTTGGCCGATGGCCGGTGGGTAGACCTGATCCAACCAGTAATTGGCCACCACCTTGCCCGACACATTGAGGATCAGCCCGCCCAGGCTCCAACCCTGGTTGGCATTGGCCTTGATGCGCCAGTCACGCTGCTGCAGGTACTCGTCCATGGTGTCTTGCACAGCGACCAGGGTCTGGCGAGCGCCGCGTAGCTTGGCGTGTTGCTCGCGGTAGACCACATAGGCGCGCAAGGTCTGGCGCAGGCCGGCCTCGAACAGCGCCGCTTCGACGGCGTCCTGGATCTGTTCGACCGTCAGCAAGGCCTGACCCTCCTCGGTCGGCCGCGTTGGCCGGTTCGGCTGGGCGGCCAAGGCGCTGCAAAAAGCCCATAACTTGGGCAGCACGGCCTGTTCGCACAGGCGCAGGGCAGCCAGCCGGTCTAACTCGCCGCTGGCGGCCCCGGCGCTGGCCAGGGCCTGGGCGATTTTGCCTGCATCAAAGGCCACTAGGCGGCCACAGCGTTTGCTGATTTGCATGAGGTGAAATCTCCATATCTAGTGTTGGTATGGAGAATATTCACTAGGGGTAGTGTTTGCAAGGGCAAATAGAGGGGGCTGAGGAAGCTTTGAGCCAGCGCAATGAGCTTTGTCAAGTGAACTCAGGGGACAGGGGGAGGTGGCCCTTGATGTCGCTCAAAGTTTTCTTTGCCGACGCGGGGCAAGATGGCAGGTATGAATGCAAATCACGCTCCGCTTGATCCGGCCACTCAGGCGGCAGGTCAACTTCCCCTGGTTTACAGCTGCTCGGGGTGTTCAGATGCTGCGCAGCTCGCCAATCATCTGGCCGTTCGTCTGGACCGCACTGGCTTGGCGGAGATGTCTTGCATTGCAGGCGTGGGCGGCGGTGTACCGAATTTGGTGCGCAAGGCGCGTGAAGCCGCAGCCACGGGGCGGCCCATCATTGCCCTGGACGGCTGTGTGCTGGCCTGCTGCCGCGCCTGTCTGAGTCAACAGCAACTGGAGCCCAGCCGCCATGTGCTGTTGAACGAGTTGGGGGTTCGTAAGCGCTACCACTTGGCTTTCGATGCCGAGCAGGCTGACTGTTTGTTTGCCGAATTGGCCAATGAGCTGAAGGCGCAGGCCCAGGCGCCTTCAAGGGTGCTCAAAGCCTAGCCACGTTGGGGGGGCGTTTGCTGACATTGGCTGTCAGTGGCGTCGCCGATTGCCGGCTTGTTCATCTCGCTTTGCAGGGCCGAGCTGCTATGACCCGGCTTGAACGAATCAGCCGAGCAGCCCGCCTGCATCCGGCATCGAGAGTCGCTTGACCGCCGCAACGAAGCGACGCAGCGTGGGTGAAATCGCGCCAGGCGGCAGCCGAACGTCCAGCAGTTGGAAGCGGCCCCGCTCCGCATGGGCGAGTGCCAAGGCGCGCACCAGTTCTTCGACGCTAGCCACCTTGTAGCCTTTGCCGCCCATACCGGCCGCCATGGACGCGAAGTCCCATTCGCCGCGATCGTGAAAATGGCTTTCGGGTTGAAAAGTGCGCAGCATCTCCCAACTGGAATTGTTGAACAGCACGACGATGGGGTCGCAGCCCAGCGACCGGGCATTGCCAAGCTCCCACCCAGTCATCTGGAATGCGCCGTCGCCGACCAACACGAGCGGGCGTCGCCCGGTGGCCACTTGCAGGCCCAGACCGGCGGGCACGCCATAGCCCATGGTGGCGAAATAACCGGGTGCCAGCAAATCGGTGGGCAAAAGATCCAGGGCGGTGAACAGGCAGTCCCCAACGTCACAGGCCACCGGCATCGGCCCGTGGGCCAACATCATCTGGTTGAGCGCGGATGCGATTGCGGCAGGACTCACGGCCTCATCCGGGGCGGGCAGCTCTTGCGCTGCGGGAAAATTTGGCGGCGCAGCTTGCTGCACCGGCGCGCTGCGTGCCGGGCTCGCCGGCAATCGCAACAGCATGGCGTCGACCAGCTCCGCAATCGGGATGGCTTGATAGACGTGGTGGCCCATTTCGACCTGACCCTGCCAGACCCGGATCGCATGTCGGAAATCGATGCGCTTGGAGGACACGGCGAAGTTGCTGTCACTGACAATCGCGCCCAGCAGCAGCAGACCGTCCGAGGACTCGACCTGCTCGCAAAGCTCGGGGTCGCCGGCGAGGCCCAGATAGGTGCCCAGGTCTGCGCAGCCCGTTTGGTTGAGCAAGCCTCGTCCCATCAAGGTGGTGGCCAGCGGAATGTTCAGGCGGCGGGCCAGTTCGGCGACTTTTTCTTCGATGCCGTAACGTCTAATTTCAACGCCCACCAGCATGAATGGTCGGCGCGCCTGGCGCAGACGGCTCAACAGCTCGTCGGCACAGGCCGCCAGACGCTCTGTGTCCACGACCTCGGCCGGGCTGCTGCCCACAGGCTCGCAGGCTTGCATCGGCATATCGCGCGGTATCTCCAGATAGACCGGCCCGGCCCGGCGAAGCGCCTGGTCCAGCACCCGGGCAATCAGCGCCGGGGCGGTCCGTGCATCGTCCAGACGGGCCCGGTCCACCGTGACTTCTTCGAGCAGGCGCCACTGCGAATCCAAGGTCTTGACCTGATGGTGCAGCAGCAGGCCGCTATCGGCTTCATGGACGGCCGGCGCGCCCGACAACAGCACCAGCGGCACGCGCTCTGCGTAGGCGGCGGCCATCGGGTTGATCATGTTCAAGGCGCCCGCGCCATAGGTGACGGCTGCGACGCCCAGTCCGCCGCGGGCGCGCGCGGCAGCGTCGGCCGCGAAGCCCAGGCCGGGTTCGTGCGAGAGGGTGTGCAGGGGCAAAACGCCCGACCTTTCCATCGCGCCAAACAAGGGCAAGGCAAAGTCACCCGGTATGCCGAAAATCTCGGTGGCGCCGCGTGCCTTCAGGGCCAGCAGCAACTCGTGGGTCAGGTTCATGGCGGAGTTCCGGTGGAGATCAAGAGCGCAAGGTTGCGGGGTGTCTGGCGTTTGGTGCCTGGTGCCGAGTGGCTGGTGCCTGGGGCATGCGGCTCATCGCTGCGGCCCCCAAGGCGCTCGCCCGCTCGGTTCAGGCCAGAGCGGCCCGATGGCGTCCAGGGTGTTCTTCAGCACCAAGCCGTACTCGGTGTCGCCTTCCATTACCAAGGCGCGCTCAAAGAACAGGCGATCGGCGTCGTCTTGGCCGCGCAACAAGCGCCAAAGCGCGTCGCTGCGGGCGCGTATGGTCACGGCCGCTGCGCCGGTGTGGGAGCGCACCGCTTGAAAGCCCTGTGGCCCCAGCCGCAGGCGCAAACGCAAGCCCGTTTCGATCAATTCCAGCTCGACGACGCGGCCCTGCAGCGCCGCGCGCTGCCCGGCATCCAGCTTGGGCCAAAGCAGCCGATCCAGCGCCCGCGCAGCGCACCAGGAGGGCGGCTCGGTCGGCAGGCGTCGCACCAGCTTGCGGGCATGGTCCAACCATGCGGGCAGGGCGCGTGGCGAATTCTTGCTCTCGAAGTCAGACATGTTCCAGCTCCTGCATGCCCGGCTGTCGCCGCGCGTAACCATCCAGCAAAGCACCCGGCAGCGGCAGGCGGCGCAGCTGCTGCAGCGCGTCGCCGGCAGCAGCGCCCTGGTTGAGCACTGCGTCAAACTGCCGCACGACTTCGGCAAAACCCTGGCTGCAGGGCGAGAGGCGCAGCCGATCAACCCCGGCGGCGCGCAGGGCCGGTGCCTGGCCGATCAGGCATTGCAGATCGGCCGATTGGGTGCTGATGCCGTTGAGCGCCAAAAACGCCTGGCCTTCGCTGCTGCGCAGCAGCAGTCCGTCCGCATCATCGCGGCAACGGAACTCGCATTGGTCCTTGCTGAGTCGGTGGTGCCGCGCCGTGAAGCAGCGCGCCGAGAAGGCCAGCGGCATGCGGCCAAAGCCGAAGACTTCGGTGCTGACGCGCCGCGTGCTGCCGACTGGATTGATCAGCGCCACGGCATCAAGAGCGAGTTCCAGCGGCGCCACCCAGGTGCTGATGCCCGCGCCCGCATGCAGAGTTTCACGCAGCGCAGCGGCGCTGTAGATGTTGAGATGCGGGCCCAGCACCAGCGGTCGGCGCCGGTCCGCTGCTTGCTCGCTCCAGGCCTGCAGCGCGCTGGTGTCACCGGCTTCGATGCTGAATTCGGTTTGCTCGGTGATGCGGCGCACGCTGCGCAACTCGGCCTCGCTCATCACCAAGGGCAAAGTGGCCAGGCGAACATTTTTGCCGCTTGACTGCAGATCGCGCGCCAGATCAAGCCAGTCGGCGTGGCTGAATTCGTTACGCCGCGAGCAGCACACTTCGCCCAGCACCAAGCAGTCGGCCGGCCCCTCGGCCAGCTCGGCGTAAAACTCCATCATCTGCTGGCGTGGCCACCAGTATTGAAGTGGCCCTACGGTCAAATGCAGGCGGGGCAGTTGAAGGCTTGCAGGGGTCATGTCGTTCTCATGTCATTCATATGCTTGATGCGTTCAGCGCCAAGGGCGGTCGAAGGCCCCGAGCGTGCTCTGCTGGCCTTCGGCCCAGCGACCTAGCTCGTGCTGCCAGGCCGGCTGCACGCTGTAGCGCTCGCCGTTTCGCAGGCTGTCGAGGGCCTCGCGCCAGACACGGGTGACGCCGGCCACATAGCTGGGGCTGCGCTGGCGCCCTTCGATCTTGATGGCGCGCACCCCGCTAGCGATAAGCTGAGGCAGCAAAGCGAGGGTGTTGAGGCTGGTCGGCTCCTCCAGTGCGTAGTCCGGCACCGCAGCGTCGCCGACATTGAAGCGGCCCTTGCACAAAGTGGGGTAGCCACGCGGCTCCTGCGGCCCATAACGGTCAATCAAAACGCCAGCCAGGCGCGCTTCAACGCCAGCCAGGCCCTCGAGCCACTGCACCGCTGCTGGCGGCGAACAAACGCCCGCTGTGTTCGGTGATTGGCCGGTGGCGTAGGAGGACAAGGCGCAACGCCCCTCGACCATCACGCACAGGCTGCCGAAACCAAAGACTTCGATCTCAACCTGGGTGTTGCGGATTACCTGCTGAATCTGCTGCAAGGTCAGCACCCGCGGCAAAACCGCACGCTGGATGCCGAAACGTTGGCGGTAGTACTCGATGGCGGTGTGACTGGTGGCCGAGGCCTGCACCGACAGATGCAGGCGCAGGCCCGGGTGGTGATCGCGTGCATAGGCGAGCACGGCGGTGTCGGCCACGATCAGCGCGTCGGCGCCCAGTGCGGCTGCCGCGTCTACGGCGGCGCACCACGGCCGGTCGTCGCGGGCATCGGCATAGGTGTTCAGCGCCATCAGCACTTGGCGGCCATGTGCGTGGGCATAGGCCACACCCTCGCGCACCTGAGCGTCGTCGAAATTAAGGCCCGCAAAATTGCGGGCATTGGTGGCGTTTTTGAGGCCTAAGTAGACGGCGTCAGCGCCGGCATCGACGGCTTGGGTAAGGGCGCGCAGGGATCCGGCGGGGGCAACTAAATCGGGAACGATGAGGATGGTCATAGGGCTCTGGCTGCAAATTTGCACGACCGGGCCGGTGCCCCAGAGTGCGGGCTGAAGTCTAGATTCGCGAGGCCGTTGACTCTTTGCCCTCCCGCAAGGCTTTCACTTGAGTTCAGTCAAGCGCCTGCTCGCATGCCGAGTCTTGCTTTTTAGACCACCATGCCCTGTTCACAAAGGCGGGCGGTGCTCGAGATCAGCCGCAACTGCTTGATGCTGAAACGTTGCAGCCATAGCATTGAAAAGTCGCTGGGTGGCTTATCAGGCTTAAAAGGGCCAAGCACTGTGCTGGCTTGCCACCGCCGCCATCAGGCTGACTAGGCACAAGGCAATGATCAGTGCCAGTCGTCTTTGCCTCAAATTGCGGCCACGCTTGATGGCGAAAGAGCCCACCACATTGCAGCCAATCAGCAGGATCAGCTTATGGCCCAGCCAGTGCTGCTCCGTGGGATCCAGACCGAGCATCCACCAAAGGCTCGCACCAGCGGTCAAAAGCAGCGCATCGACGGTCACGCTAAGGCGCCGCGCCACGGTACCCAAAGGCCAACCCTGCCCCGCTTGACTTGCCAATGCGCGGATCACAAAGTAGCCAACGCTGCAAGCCACCAAGTTCAGAGGGGTATTTGATGAGCCCGTAGTAAGGCATGAGTTGTTTAGAGAGCAAGACCGTCATATCGGCATCCTCTCACGCCCGACTTTTGCCGCTCGCCCCTCATCCTGAAGAACTAGTGCGCAACAGCGCGACTAGCCCTGACCATCGTTCTGAAGAACTAGGCGCATGCCGAATTTGATTTAGCGCAAGTTTTGAGTGGGGGGGCTACGCAGAATCGCGCTCCAGCAGACCCTCGCAGGTCTATTTTTGGAGCCCAATCAATGTCAGCCACTTTCGATCTTCCTCGCTATTTGTCCGTGCTACCCTTGTTTGCCGACATGACGCCGGATGAACTGCGCCGAATGGCCGCCAAGGGCTGCCGCTTGCAGCGCTTGTTTCGAGCTGAGGATATTTTTCGCGTCGGCGCGAATTGCACCGAGTTCCATGTGGTGGTGACCGGTCAGGTCAAGCTGTTTGTGCTGGCGAGCAACGGCGCTGAGAAGGTAATCGAGTTGATTGGTCCGGGCCAGAGCTTCGGAGAAGCGCCGATGTTCTTGGGCAAGCCCCATATCGTCAACGCGCAAGTCCTCTGCGAAACCCTTTTGCTGTGCATCGCAAAGACGGCGGTGATGGATGAAATCCAGCGTGATCCGCGCTTTTCGCTGCGTATGCTTGCGGGTGTATCTAATCGCCTGCACGGCATGATCAACGACGTGGAGTCCTATTGCCTGCACAGTGGCATGCAGCGGGTGATTGACTATTTATTGCGCGACCACATGGTGCAAGATAAGGTGGCTGACCAAGCCATCACCATTTCCTTGCCGGTCAGTAAGGCGACGATTGCTTCGCGCCTGTCGCTGACGCCCGAGTATTTCTCACGCGTTCTGCATGAACTGGAGGACGAAGGCCTGATCGAGATTGATCACCGCGATATTCGCATCCTCAACACACAATGCTTGGCGAGATACCCACTACAGTAGCGGCAACTTGACCCATCCGTTTTTTGACTTCCTCCGACTTCGCTATGCAAATCAGTAATTTTCAAGACCTTCTTAATGCTGCCACCATGCAAAGCGCGGCCCAGCGCTTGCTGTTGGTGTTTGCCGGTGCGTCACTGCCCGAGGGCGCAACGGCCCAGCAACGTGCTGAGTTTGAGGCCGGGCACGGCGGTGAGATCGCTCCCTTGATGTGTGTGGACAAACTACCGCAGGATCTCAGCGACTTCGCAACGTTGGCGGATGAAGCCGATCAATTGATGCGTGCGAATCAACAGTACTGGCAGATCGTCTTTGTAGCCAGCCTATCGGGTAGCCCGGGCATCCCGCCCGATCTCGAGCAAGCCGAAAAGGCCTTGACTGCGATGGTGGAAGCCATCAAGGTCGGGCAGATCGAAGGTTTTATTCCCTTCAACCGCCAAGGTACGGCGGTCAATCTGCAGGCGGGCTGAGTGGCTTGGAAATGTGACCACCTCGCTCCAGATTTTCTCAAACACATCACAGAGCGGCTTCATGCGTAACTTGCCAGATTGAGACTCGCCAGCATGGGTTGCCGAATCTGCAGCTTGTTCAAAATATGCTGCTTGCTTCGCAACTAGTCATGGCGGAGTGCGTAGTCACTGCAGCTAACTCGGTACGCAGATTGACCACGGTACCAATTATGATCAGGGCCGGCGCCTTGACGGCATGCAGCAAGGCTAAGCTTGGCAAGCTTCGCACGCTGCCTCCGATGCAGCGCTGCTCGGGCAGGCTGGCGTTTTCAACCAGCGCAGCCGGCATATCGGGTGCCATGCCGTGAAGTGTAGTAATACTGTTACGAAATTGACGTAATACTGTGACTCGGCAGCATTTTTTGCCGACTCCAACCTCCCATGCCGAGATAAGTTGTTGATTTTGCTCGAGTCAAAAGTACTAAAACTGTGACTTGGCCGCAAACCCGACCTTTTCGGCGCCTGCCAGCTCAGTTCAAGGGCTGACCCGCAGGGCGACCCAGACGCTCAAGTGGTTCCTCGTCCTACGCACGGGCATGTGGTGTGCTCATCGATGGGGATAAGCTGGAACAACTTTAGGAGGCCACTTCAGCGACGGATCAGCCAGGCTTCAGCACGATACAAACGGGCAGGGCGCGCCTGCTGCGACGCGCCGGACGGGTGGCGTGTGCCAACGCATCCTTCGTCTGCCGATCACACCGTTTGCTGGTCTGCGCAAAACGCCGCGCCAGCAGGTCAAGAATCTCTCGGGCGCAATCGACTTGCTGTTCAACACTGAATTGAGCCAGCCACCGTACAACGGCCGTCGGCGGGTGTTGGGTGGGTTCCAGGAGTGACAGGGGATGCGTCATGCCTTGCCATAGCATTGCCGAAGTCATCCAGGACAGCGCCGTGTTGTCACTGGCCATGACCATCACGGTACTTTGTCTGGGCTCAAAGGTTCGGGAGATACGCCGTACGGTTCGAGTCGCATTGGGGCCGATCAACCGTCTGGACCTGCGCAGCAGCGCCTTGACCAGGACCTCACAGTCGAACAGAAGTGCCCGCGCCGTACGCCGCGCCGGCGACGCCTTTTGAAACTGCAGCTTTCGCGCGTCGGCATCTCTTCCGAACCCAATGCGCCGGTGCGTCGGCGGGCGCTTGCGCTGGCGGGCCTGCTTCGCGCCCCTTGTCGGGAAAGGCCGTCGCCCTTTGCCGCTACGGCCAATGGGTTCGATCGGTGCCGGTCGGCCCAAATCCATGAGCCAGTCGATCGGCGGTACCAAAATTGGCAGGACCATTGAAACACCTACGCGCTCTGGGTGCTCTCTCGCACGGTCTGCCGAGAGGCCACATAACCGGAGTCCTTGATGGCACGCTCCCAGTGCGCCAGGGTTGGCTCAAAACCCAACATGTCCCATTGGGGTCCATTCAACAACAAGGCTTCGACCGCTCGAGTGAAATAGTCCATCGGCACCTCGACCACGCCAGGCAGCTGTGATCGGGCATGGGCGTGGACAAAGCCCGCCCATAGTTCATGGGCGTGGTGCGCCAGCCTGAAACCTCCGCCGAAGGCTTGAGGGTAGAAAAATTGTGTGAACGTTGGTCCACCATCCTCCGGGTAGCGGCTAATGTCGTAGCTAGACAGGCATGTTGCTGCGTCTTCGGCTCGCGCGATGCCCCTGAAGTGCAATTGTTCGATCATGAACCGGGCGACGATCTGCTCGTCCCCTGAGAGCTGGTACTTCGCTTTTTGTTCGAGCAGCTGCGGCTGCCCAACAAGGAAAGTGATGAGGTGAATCCCGTGGTGGGCCAGCTGGTCGTGAACGTCACGCAGCCATTCCAGCCCATGCCTGGACAGGCGCTGCGCCTCGTCGCACATGAGCACGACGATATGTCCGGCGCGCGCCTGAACCTGTTCAGTGATGCGGCACAGCAATGCGAAGCGCTTGTCAGAGGTCGACTTTGGAAAGGGTTGCCGCGCCCCCGTCGCCGAAAGCAGGGCGGTGAAAAATGGTCCCTCGAAGTCACTACGGTGGTGCTCGCATGACATACGAAGAACCAGGATGTCGGGTCGATGCTTGGCCAGGTGAAGCGAGAGGTAGTCGATGGCCTGTGTCTTGCCGATTCGAGGGCGCGCATAAACCAAAGCGCCGGGGATCAAGACCCGCACGCAGTGCTCAAGCAGGTCGACGAATGATTCGATGGCCGCTGTTGCGACCCGATAGTGCCGGCGCGACAAGGGGTGCCCCTGAGGCGCAAGGCCCGCCGTAGCTATCGAGGACGCCGCGCTACTTGCCCGAGATCGGTTCGA
This sequence comes from uncultured Roseateles sp., assembly GCA_963510335.1. Classification (GTDB taxonomy): domain Bacteria; phylum Pseudomonadota; class Gammaproteobacteria; order Burkholderiales; family Burkholderiaceae_C; genus Paucibacter_A. The sequence continues at coordinate 4,928 of CAUPEV010000028.1, read as the reverse complement.
ACCGGTGGACGCAGATGGTTTGGATGTTGCCATTGCCGCTGCTCCTGTTCAGTACACCTGCCCGGGCTCGATCCTCAGCTTATGAGGCTTCACAGGGCCGGTAGGCAGTTGCGCCGCCAACGCTTGCGGCAGATTGTTGTCAGGCTGGGCGGAATCGGAATCGGCCGCGGGTGCTTGGGTCGCTGTTGAGGTGCTTAGTTTCTGCTAGCGGGGTGCAAAGATTCTGCTACCCGTGCAAAGATCTTGCTAGCGTGGGCCAAACCGCGGCTCAAAAGAAACTCTCCTCCGGCGCTGACTGCGAGTACTGATATGAGCCAACAGGCGACGCATGTTGGAGTAGGTACTCAACGTGATACCTGAAACGAAGTCGAATCTACACCCGTGGAGTCTGCAAACGGGCTCCCTCAGGTGCGCCCATTCGGCCTTCCAATATGGTGCGGTCACGTCGAGCGGGTTCAACCACAGGCATCGCTCGCAGAACGCGAGTTGAGTTTGCCTGCGCGCAGTTGCCGGGCCAACATAGGGTCGTGGCAGGTTTTCTTCCCCAATGCCCGAGAGGAAAGACAGGCGTGCGCTATCGGCGGAGTTCAACGGCCGCAGTAAAAGCCATTCGCAACATTGCTCGCCGAAATCCAAAGTCAGCTGTCCTGCCGCCGCGAGCTCGTTGACGTTCATATGGAACCTGGAGGCAATTCGGCCGAACCAGCTCCCCAGCGCCTCGTCGGCAAATGGTCTGGGAACCAGCGGCCATGGACGTTCAGGTCTGCACACAGGCGGCACGCTCCAGGAGTTCAAGTGAAATGCGTTCACTGCCGTCATGGATGGCGTGCTCTGCAGCCTCGGTCAACATGCGCGCCATCTCACCCAGAAGTCCTGAACTCGCCGCGACCAAGAACTGCACGATCGGACGCTGGGAAAGGTCGGAGCCCTTACGCAGCGGCAGGGCCTGCTCGAAGGCGCGTAGCAGTCGGCGCAAATCTTCGCTTTCAGTCCAGCGCGGAATCTCAAACGGCGTGAAGCGGCTGCTCATTTGCGTGTCGGTCTGGAAGGCGAGGGGGGCATCATCGGTACCGACCGCAACAATGCTGATCTTCAGATCGTTGGCCAGGTACTTCAACAGGTTGAGAGACGCGCGCTGTTCGAGGTGGCTGCCGGCCAGCAGATGGTGCACCTCGTCGACGATGAGCATTCGCGGTGCGAACCTTCGAAGGAGATCTCGAGCGACACGCTCCAGTGAAGCCAGGGTTGCGTTCGCGCTTTGTGGGGCGCCAAGTTCGAACAACAGTGCGCTGTAGAACCGCCGCTGATCGGGCGTGGCCGGCATTTGAAGTGAGATGATTTCACGCCGCTCGGTGCCCCGACTCTCGTCGAGCTGAGGAGGGTGATCGCGCAGGAATTTTGCAATGATCAGCGTCTTGCCGATGTTGGACTTGCCGTGCAATACCAGGCACGGCATTCGCTCGCGTTGAGGCATCTGGCGCAGTCGTTCGAGGCGCAGCAAAGCTTCAGTCGCGCGCGGGTAGTCAATCCAGCGGTCGCGCTGCATGATTCGCAAGCGTTGTTCATTGTCAAGGTCTGCCAAGGCGCGGACCGAAGGATGCAAATGCGCCAGAGCGTCGGACCCCATCACCAGATTTCCACGGAAAACGCTTCAGCTGGTTTGCTGTAGTCGATGTTGGGGTGATCTCGGTTTCCATGCGTATAGTCCCGGTTTGGCATGCGGGTAGACGCTTAAACTGGCTGACGAGCAGATGGCCCGCTCCCTCTGACCCAGAAATGGCATGGCTGTCAACTCACAATCCCCGCCAACGATTCATTGATGGCCGCGAAACTCGCCGCGCGCTTTGGCGCCTCCGGGTCCGAGGCGCCAATGATGGTGTCGCCATTGCCCCCTGGCCGACGAACTGGCTGCCGATTGATGCCGACTGCCACTGGAACGCCGAACGGTGGGTGGCGTTATGCCCTGACTACGCTATTGTGTATGGATGGCTGCACCTCTATGGGCCTACCCCGCCGAGCTTCTGGAGATCGAATTGACCGAATCGGTCCCATTCGGCAATCCAGCTCCGTTCGCCACCTTCTTGCCCATCGGTTGGAGCATTGCGTGTTCCTGGGTGAATATCGCCTGCTCCACGCCTACCAACTGATGCGGTGGACGCGGCTGACGGCAGCATGCCGCGCGTCGTCCTCGCCATGCACGTAGATGCTCGTCGTCGACAAGCTGGCATGTCCCAGGGTATCGCGCACGTGGTGGAGTTCGATGCCATTGGCCAAATTCGAGCCAGCGGTGTGCCGAAGCCAATGGGAAGAAGCGGCTCGCAGCTTAGCGGCCTGGGCCTCACCACGGCCTTGCTCCAGCCAACGGTCAGCGGCGCGATCAAAAACTGCTTTGACAATGCCGTGCACGGCAGCTCTCGTCATCGGATCTGGCCAAGCCGACGCCGGATGTGTCGAGCGCCGCCAGGCGACTGGAAAGAGCAGTGGGGAGGGCTCGCCGGGTTGCGGAAGATCGGTCAGTTCAAGAGAGCTGCGGTAAGCCATCAACTCAACCATCAATTCCGTCGTTGCGGGTATCAGGCGTTCCTTGTCGCCTTTGCCTAGCGTCATCAGCCACCAGCGTTGTTCCCCGGTCTTGGCGTCGGAGCGCATGAAGAAATCGCCCATGCCGTTGCCCACGACCTCGGAGATACGCAAGCCGCCAAGGAAGAACAGGCTGAAGAGCCACCTGGCGCGTGCATAGACGGCGCACTGGCGGGGCGTCTCCTGCTTGAGGGCCAAGATGGTCTCGCGCACCGTCGCCCAGAGATCTGATTCCAGGAGGCGCGACACCTGAGGTGGCGGCGCCTTGCGCCGTTTGCGGCTCAGCGCCAAAGGATTCCCCGCCAGATAGCCGGCCTCCACAAGCCAGGAAAGCATCGAGTTCAGTACGACCATGGCTTGGCGAATACTGGCTTCCGACAGAGGGCCAGCAAAAGGACGCCAGCGCGGATCGCTGCGTGATAGCTTCCGGCCAGGCGGCATCACCCAGCTCTCCGCGGGCGTTGGATTTGCCAGAAACCGCCGGTACACCAGCAAATCCTCGTGCGTCAATGAAGAAATGGGCTTGCTTCGTTCGCTAACGCTCCACAGGTGCAGCCGTTCAGCCTCACGTCGGCAATTCGCCAGAGTGTTGGGGGTATCGACGAAGCGGGCCAGCCAAGCAAGCACTGCCTCTTGATCGGTCGCAGCTGCGATCTGCTGATGACCTGCATGTGAACGGTTCGTTCCGTCTCGCCCAGACAGCGAATCGATGGCTATCGTTTGGCCGAGAGGGGCGAGCACCGCCGACGAGGACGTCAGTTTCGTCATCGAGCTTGGCTTTTTGGACTCACGCATTTGAAAAACCGACTCTTCTCAATATTTTTGACACTATAGAGGTAATGTCAAAATATCGCCAATCATGATTGGAAAGCCAACGTATTACGTTGTAATATCAATGCATGAGCACGGAATCCGAACTGCTGGCCGAGGTTGAAGCGCTGAAGGTCAAATTCAGCGATACGCGGGCGTTGTACCGCGAAGTCTGCGCACTGCTGTTCTTTCGGTACGGCGTCACGCCGACGGCGAACAAGCTTTACCAGTACGTGCGGCGTGGCTCGATGAACGTGCCTACCGAAGAAGTTGGCAAGTTTTGGGACGAATTACGTCACAACGCGCGCATCGACATCCAGCATCCGGACCTGCCAGAGGAGATCAAAACGCTGGCAGCCGAGGCCATCGCTGGGCTCTGGCGTCATGCCAGCGATGCCGCTCGTGGTGAACTGGCCGCAGCTCGCCTGGAATTGCAAGCCGACGCCGAACGTGCTCGACAGGGACAGGAGGCTGCCGAGCAGGCAGTGGTGAATGTCCGCAACGCCATGACTCAGCTGCAGCTGGAGCTCGAACAGAAGAATGAAGCGCTGGGCGCCGTGCAGGCATCTCTCGAAGCGGAACGGCGCAGCCAGGCTGCGGTTCAGGCACGCGCCCAAGAACTTCAAGTGCAACTTGAGCAAGCGCGGATCCAGCAGCAAAGGCAGCAGGAGGGCTTCAGTGCCGATCTGGCCAAGGCGCGGGAGGCAGTTCACACCGCCCAGGAGCGCGCCGCAGCAGCAGAGCGTCGATCGCTCACGGAAATAGACCAGGAACGGCAGGCGCGGGCCAAGGCGGATCGCGCCACCGAAGCCCTCCGCGAGAAGCTTGCAGACGCGGAGACGCGAGAACGCCAAAGCTCGCTGGAGCATGCCCAGGTCACCACGCGCATGCACTTCGAGGCCAACACGTCCAAGGCTGCGCTCCAGCACGCCGTTGAGGCCCAGGGCGACCTGCAACATGAGGTGGAGGCCTTGAAGCGGCAGCTCGGCGAGAGCCAGCAAGCGACGATTCGCGCCCAGGCGGAAGCCCAGACGCTCCAGGCCATGGTCGAAAGGCTCACAGCGTTGGGCAACGCGAAGAGCCGGCCGGCTCCTCGCAAGAAGAGCGGAAAGACGGAGCCGTAGGGGGCGACGCTCGTCAAAGTCCGGGCGCCATGGTCGAAGAACACCTACTGGTGGACGACATCCAAGCGTATTGAGACCCCTGAAATTGCCCCTTTGGATTGTCGACAGCTACTGACACATGTTCCGCAACAAAGGTCTGGGGTTCGTGCACGGAGTCCCGCTTTCTCCGTTTCCTTTTATATGAATCAATGACTTACGAAGCCAGGTCTAAAAACGAAGATCTGGGGTTCGTGCACGGAGTCCCGCTTTCAGTTTTCTGCCATCGATTAGAAAGGGGTCGCCTCAGAAAACGGAAAATAAAGCACGCTAAGCCCTTACTTACCCAGATGTTTGACTGTTCGTGGCACTTTCACCATGGCAATTGCAATTGCCCAACCCTTGCAAAATGCCGCACGCCTCTACAGATCGAGAGCC
>CAUPEV010000027.1:0-39160 GCA_963510335.1 uncultured Roseateles sp. | reverse complement strand
CACCACGGTATGGCCGAGGTGAATGTCGGGCGCGGTCGGGTCCAGGCCCAGCTTGATACGCAGCGGCACGCCGGTGGCTTCCGACTTGGCGAGTTTTTGCAGCCAGTCGGCCTCGGGCAGGAGCTCATCACAGGCGCGCTTGCTGATGGCAAAGGCCTCGCGCACGCGCTCGGTGACGGGAAATGCAGGCGCGGGGGTTCGAATTTCGGACATGGCAGCAGTCAAGCCTCGGCTAAAGCCTTGATATATGGGGTTTTCTAGAGTTTGACGCGCCGATCAAGTCGGTATACTCGCGCCTAGTTTGACGCCAACACCCCTAAAAGTAGGGGGTGCTGGCCGCAAGGGATCAATTCTAGTGGACGCAACTCGAGCAGAGCTGCGCCTCTATTGTCAGGCACCTACCTAAACGGTGGATGTCTGAGCAGCGAGGGATTCGAGAACGTGACAGACCGGATGATTGAAGTGAAAGCGGCTTGGGCACAGAAATTCGCACAAGCCGAAGCCTTTGCCGCCAAACATCCCCGTGCCTTGACCGGCACCGTGGTGGGACTGTTGTCCGGGTTTGCGATCACCGCCTTTGGTATCGCGCCGCTCGCGCCCGATGCCCGTGACTTGCCGCAGCGCACGCTGGCAGAAACGGTGCAAACCAATAATTTGGAAGATCAACTGGCGGCGCTGGCCGAGCATCAGATCGGCCTCAGCCGCAGTGAGCTGACTCGCAGCAGCGACACGGTCGAAAGCCTGTTCAAGCGCCTAGGCGCCTTTGACCCTGCCGCTGCCCAGTTCTTGCGCAACGACCCTTTGGCACGGCGCACGCTGCAAGGCCGCGCCGGCAAGTCGGTGCAACTGACGGCCGATGCCTCAGGCATTGTTCAAACAATGGTGGTGCGCTTTCCGGCCGAAAAGGCTGAGCAGCAAGCCACTCATTTCAGCCGTCTGAGCATCACACGCGAAGGCAAGGGCTTTGTCTCCAAGCTGGAAACGGCACCGCTGCAAGCGCAAATTCGCTTAGGCAGCGGCAGCATCCAAAGCTCGCTGTTCGCCGCGACCGACGAAGCTCGCATCCCCGACGCAATCGCCTCGCAAATGGCCGATATGTTCTCCGGCGAGATCGACTTTCACCGCGAACTGCGCAAAGGCGACCGTTTTTCGGTCGTCTATGAAAGCATGACTGCCGACGGCGAATCCATCGCTTGGGACAGTGCTGCCGGCCGCCTGATTGCCGGCGAGTTCGTCAACAACGGCCGCACGCATTCAGCCGTCTGGTTCAAGGACAGCGCCACCGGCAAGGGTAATTTCTACAGTTTCGACGGCCAAAGCAAGCGCCGCGCCTTTTTGGCCAGCCCGATGGAGTTCTCGCGCGTGACCTCCGGGTTTTCGATGCGTTTTCACCCGATTCATCAAACCTGGCGCCAACACCTTGGTGTTGACTACGGCGCGCCCACCGGGACGCCCGTGCGCACCGTCGGAGATGGCTCGGTCGACTTTGCCGGTTGGCAAAATGGTTTTGGCAATGTCGTCCATGTGCGCCACAGCGGCGATCGCACAACGGTCTATGCCCACCTGAGCCGCATCGACGTCAAGAAGGGTCAACGCATTGAACAGGGCCAGAAAGTTGGCGCCGTCGGTGCGACTGGCTGGGCCACTGGCCCGCACCTGCACTTTGAGTTCCGCGTCAAGGGCAGCCACCAAGACCCGCGCGTGATTGCTCGCGCCTCCGAGGCGGTCAACTTGCCCAATTACGCCCGCAACCAGTTCAAGCAGACGGTAGCCAGCGTGAAGTCGCAGTTGAACGTCGCCGGATCTATGGACGTTGGCGTCAGCGGCGCTGACTGACCACCGCCACGACCTGCCCGCCGCGCATGGACAGCGAGCTTTTTATAGGCTTGATGTCGGGCACCTCGCTGGATGGCGCCGATGCGGTGCTGGTGCGCTTCCCCGCAGGTGATGAGCCTATGCAGGTGCTTGATCACCTGCACAACCCCTTCTGCCCAGCCTTGCGCGAAGAGTTGCTGGCACTCAACAGCCCAGGCGACAACGAATTGCACCGCGCCGCATTGGCCGGCAATGCCGTAGCGCGTGCCTATGCAGACTTGGTCGCTCAATTGCTGGAGGCCAGCGGTCTCAAACCTAGCGAGATCGCCGCACTCGGCGCCCATGGTCAAACCGTCAGGCACCGCCCCGGCGAGTTTGATACTTGCGGCTACACCATCCAACTCTTGAACGGCGCCTTGCTGGCAGAGCAGACCGGCGTCGCAGTAGTCTGCGATTTGCGCAGCCGCGACGTAGCAGCCGGCGGCCAAGGGGCGCCGCTTGTCCCTGCCTTTCACCACGCCCGATTTGCCCAACATGGACGGGACATCGCTGTCGTCAATATCGGCGGCATCAGCAATATCAGCCTGCTGCGCGCTGACGGAAGCACCGTGGGTTTCGACTGCGGCCCGGGAAATTGCTTGATGGATAGCTGGATCCAGCAGCACCGAGGGGTGGCGTTTGACTCAGGCGGAGCTTGGGCCGCCGAAGGGCATGTCGTGCCCGCGCTGCTGGAACAACTTCTGGCCGAACCCTTTTTTGCACTTGCGCCACCGCGCAGCACCGGGCGTGATTTGTTCAATCGAACCTGGCTGGATCGCCGCCTGCACAGTGAATTGGCGGCAAGCGACGTGCAGGCCAGCCTGCTTGAACTTAGCGCACGGGCGATTACCCAGAGCCTACTCAAATATGCGCCCAACACCGAGGAGTTGCTGGTTTGTGGTGGCGGCGCCTTGAATACACATTTGATGCGCCGTTTGCAAGCCTTGCTAGCCGGCGTACAAGTCATCACCAGCGATGCGCGCGGCCTGCCGGTGATGCAAGTGGAAGCTGCAGCCTTTGCCTGGCTGGCCATGCGCCATGTGCGTAGGCAAGCCGGCAATCTGGTCGGAGCTACAGGCGCACGGGGCCCGCGTATGTTAGGTGCGCTCTACCCTGCCTAAAACAACAAAAGCCGCCTAGTCAGGCGGCTTTTGATTGCGGGGAAATAAAGTTCAGGCTTAAAGCTCAGGCCGAGAAGCTCGATCCGCAGCCGCAGGTGGTCGTGGCGTTCGGATTCTTGATCACGAACTGCGCACCTTGCAGATCTTCCTTGTAGTCGATTTCGGCACCGGCCAGATATTGCAAGCTCATGGCATCGATCAGCAAGGTCACACCGTTCTTGTGCATCTGCGTGTCATCTTCATTCACCGCTTCATCGAAGGTGAAGCCGTACTGGAAGCCGGAGCAGCCGCCGCCTTGAACAAAGACACGCAGTTTCAACTCAGGGTTGCCTTCCTCGGCCACCAAATCGGCCACCTTCTCGGCAGCACTGTCAGTGAAGATCAAGGGCACGGGCATTTCATCGGCATCAGCCGCTGGAGATTCAAGAACTGCGCTCATATGGATTCCTGATGTAATTGCACTTCGGTCAATATTGTCACTGCAAACGCGCAACAAATCTTGGCCTCTAAGCGGATGATCCCACGCATGGCGAGACCGTGCTAGAACAGGGTTATTCGCAATAGGCCGAATGCTCATTGCAAAAAACAAAGCCGCCCACGTAAACGGGAGCGGCTTTGTTGTGAGCCTGCCAGCACCGACCAAAGTCGGGGCGGCAAACCAGCCAGAATCAGCGCTTGCTGAACTGCTTCCTGCGACGAGCGCCGTGCAGACCGACCTTCTTACGCTCAACTTCACGCGCATCACGCGTCACGAAGCCAGCGCGGCTCAGTTCGGGCTTCAAAGTCGCGTCATAGTCGATCAGAGCGCGAGTGATGCCGTGGCGCAATGCACCGGCTTGACCCGACTCGCCGCCACCATGAACGTTCACCTTGATGTCAAAAGTCTCACCATGGTTCGTCAACAGCAAAGGCTGCTTGGCGATCATGATGGAAGTTTGACGACCAAAATAGTCAGCGATGGCTTTGCCATTGACGACGATTTGGCCAGTGCCCTTCTTGATGAAGACACGAGCGACCGACGACTTGCGGCGGCCTGTACCGTAGTTCCAGTTTCCGATCATCATCGTTCCTTAGATTTCCAGAGCCTTGGGCTGCTGAGCGGCATGCGGATGCGTGTCACCTGCATAGACCTTCAGCTTCTTCACCATGGCGTAGCCCAAAGGACCCTTGGGCAACATGCCCTTGACAGCCTTCTCCAGCGCGCGGCCTGGATGCTTGGCTTGCATGTCCTTGAACTTCGTGGCGTGAATGCCGCCGGGGAAGCCCGAATGACGGTAGTACACCTTGTCATTGGCCTTGTTGCCAGTGACACGCAGTTTTTCTGCGTTGATGATGACGATGAAATCGCCGGTATCTACGTGAGGCGTATAAATGGCTTTATGCTTGCCGCGCAAACGGAGTGCCACTTCGCTGGCAACACGTCCGAGCACCTTATCGGTGGCGTCAATCACAAACCACTCGTGCGTCACTTCTGCCGGTTTGGCGCTGAAGGTCTTCATGAGTTACTTTCGAATGCTTAGATCCCCAAAAGGAATCCAGCGGTCGGATGGCTGATTTAGATTTTTGCGCCCATTCACTTTCGCCCACCGGGCAATTGCCCGGCCAACGTTTCGACTTCGCTCGGTGTTGCTTATCGGGAACTAGGCCCGCCAAAGCAGCATGGTGCTACCTCGACTACCCCGCTCTCGCAACCTCTCACGCTGGACGCAAAAACTTCTTCCCCGCAGCCAAATACGGAAAAGCCGACCATTCTAGCAGAATCGCATTGAAGATGGCTAGTCTTTGCTTTCTAGCCCATCCAAGCGCTAGGCTAGAGCTTTGCAAGTTAAAATCAGGGTAATTACTTAGGACTCGACGCCGAGTCAGCGCATGAATCCCACTCCCGACCCGAACACCTGCAGAACATAAGCCAAGCCAGCCGATACAGGCTTTCTTGGCCTGACTGCGTGGGGGCCGACGGCCGCGCTGAAGCGGATTTCCTCCTGGATTCCGATTCGCTCGTTGGGGCGGCGGCATCGAAAGCGGATAGCCCTGCATTTGCTGGCCTTGGGGGAGCGAGATCGCTACTTGCGCTTCGGCTACCCTGCGGGAGATGAGCAAATCAGCCGCTACGCCATGTCCATGGATTTTGATCGGGACGAAGTCTTCGGCATCTTCAACCGCAAGCTCGAACTCATCGCCATGGCTCATTTGGCCTATTCGCCAAAACCACAAAGAGCCGGCCAAGCGGCAATGGCCGAGTTTGGCGTGTCGGTCTTAAGTCAGGCGCGTGGCCGGGGTTTGGGCGCCCGTCTATTTGAACGCGCCGCATTGCACGCCCGCAACCGTGGCATCGACACCCTTTTCATCCATGCCCTGAGCGAAAACGGCGCGATGCTGAAAATTGCTCGCGATGCCGGCGCCACAGTGGAGCGTGATGGCTCCGAGTCAGAAGCTTGGTTGAGGCTTCCGCCGGACAGTGTTTCCTCCCATGTCGGCGAAGCGATCGAACGCCATATGGCGGAGTTGGACTTCCAGTTCAAAAGACATGTCCGAGTCATCGAACACATCATCGACGGCGTCGCCGAGGTGAAATCCAAGTTCGGTGAACTGGGCAAAGCAGCCAAGCAATAGCTTGAACGCAAATTATTGCCGCTAGACCCCACCCAGACCGGGGGTAGGTACGGAGCATACATGTCATATTGATGCGCTACATTGCTCGAATAAGCACTGAACAAACAGTGCAAACCTAAAAACGGCGGACGAGGGCAATGCAAATCACCATTCCTTGGATAGTCGCGTTGGTAGCAGGCGGCGGCCTGCTGGGCCTTGCCGCGGCATGGGCGCTGCGGCGCCCAAACAAAGACAATAGCAAGCCATTGCCGACCGAGTGGGCATTGACCGCGCGCCCAGTTTTCAGCGCCGATGAGCGGCGGGTCTACCGGCTCCTCAAGGAAGCACTGCCCCATCATGTGATTCTTTCGAAGCTGCCGATGGTGCGGTTTTGCCAACCCACTGAAGCCAAGGAAGTTCGCTACTGGTTTGAGTTGCTCGGTGCCATCCACGTTACTTTTGCCATCTGCAGCCCCAATGGGCGGGTGCTGGCTGCGGTTGACTTGGACGGTGAGCGCGGCATCTCCGGGCGCAGCCTGCAAATCAAACAGTCGGTACTCGGTGCTTGCCGAGTGCGTTATCTGCGCTGCCCAATTGACAATCTTCCCAGTGCGGCCGAGTTACAGCTTTTGGTCCCCTTCAGCAATAGCAACTCGCGCGGACCTCAGCCAGCGCCCGCCCCCAGCAATGGGGCAGCGCGCAGCGCCATCAATGGCGCCACCCCGCGCCGCAGTGGCCTCAGCAGCAAACCCAGCGACAGCGGCGCAAGGTCTGGTCGAAAGGGGCTATGGCAGGATTCGGCCGTATTCCACGACTCCTTCTTCGCGCCGGACAGCCGCTTCGACACTACGGCTGGCACCGAGCTACCCCGCATGGCTCGCAACAACTCGGCCGAAGCGCACGGCATGATGCCGTTTGGTGAACCCTTGAGTGCGGAGTCGCGCTACCCCGATGAAGCGCCCAACGACATCGTGGGGCTGGTGGTGGACTCGCCCCGTTACGGCGGTCGCCTGCCACGCTGAAGACCGCTTGCTCTGAAGTTTTGCGCTGATACTACGGCGTCTGACCACTCGGTCCGACGCCGTTTTCTTTTAGCCACTCAATGAACCCAGACTTAGATAGCAGCTTCGGCAACCTGACACCCGAATTCATGCTGGACGCACTTGACGCCGCCGGACTCTATGGCGACGGCCGCATGCTGCAGCTGAACTCCTATGAGAACCGAGTGCTGCAACTGCATCTGGAGGACGGCCGCATTGCGGTGGCCAAGTTCTACCGCCCAGGCCGCTGGAGCGACGCGCAAATCCTGGAAGAGCACCAATTCGCCGCCGAGCTGGCCGCTGACGAAGTGCCGGTCGCCGCGCCTTGGACGCTGGACAACATCAAAGGCCTGTTGCGGCTGGCGGGCAGCCCTGCAACGCTGGCACATTTTGGTGACCAGCGCTTCGCCGTCACGCCGCGCCAAGGCGGCCGCGCGCCGGAACTGGACGACCCCGAGGTCTTGACCTGGATAGGCCGGCTGCTCGCGCGGCTGCATCTGGTGGGCCGGCAGCGGCTGTTTGAACATCGCTTGAGCTGGGTTGGGGCTGAACCGGCTCAGATCGCCCGAGATTGGCTACTCGCAAACAATACCCTGCCGATTGAAGTCGCAAGCGCCTGGGAATCCGCCGTCAATGCCTGTTTGACTCGCATTCAGTCGGCGTTCGATGCAATTCCAGATTTGAATCTACTGCGCCTGCATGGCGACTGCCATCCCGGCAATATCCTCTGGACGCCCGACCACGGCCCGCATTTCGTGGATCTTGACGACGCAGTGACCGGCCCGGCCGTGCAAGACCTCTGGATGCTATTGTCCGGCGACGACTTGGCCATGCGACAGCAACTGGCCTGTGTGCTGGAGGGCTATGAAACGGTCGCCAAGTTTGACCGCCGCGAGCTCAAGCTGATCGAGCCGCTGCGCACGCTGCGGATGATTCATCACAGCGCCTGGCTGGCCAAACGCTGGGGCGATCCGGCGTTTCCGCTGGCCTTCCCCTGGTTTGGCACGCCCAACTACTGGCATGACCAAGTTGCCAAGTTGAATGAACAGCTGGAGGCGATGCGTCCCGCTGATGAAGTCGTGCTGGACAACTTCAGAGACGACGACATCGCCTTTGACGAGGGCTTCAAGTAGCCCTCACGAACTCAGAGGGAGAGAACTTTTGTAGCGAGCGGCCGCTAGGCTAGGCGGACGGAGCGCAGAAACCGGAACGTACTTCCTGTACGTGAGGATTTCGAGCATCCGGCCAACGACGCATGGCGGCCGCGCAGTAAAAAGTTCTCAGCCTCTCAAGCCAGCAACATCGCGTTGACACGCCGCACATAGGCGGCCGGGTCTTCCAGATTGCCGCCTTCGGCGAGCACAGCCTGATCGAAGATCACGTTAGCGAGGTCATCGAAATGGGCCTCACTGCTGCTCAGCTTCTTCACCAGCGCATGCTCGGCGTTGATCTCCAGCGTCGGCAGACTCACAGGTGCGGCTTGACCGGCTTGCTTGAGCAGACGTGCCAAGTGGCCGCTCATATCGCCCTCTTCAACGACGATACAGGCGGGCGAATCGACCAGACGGGTCGACACGCGTACATCCTTGGCGCGGGCCTTGAGCGTCTCTTTCAGGCGATCCAGCAGCGGCTTGAAGGTCTCGGCGTCAGCCTCGGCCTTCTTCTTCTCATCCTCGTCCTGCAACTTGCCCAGATCGATGGAACCCTTGGCAACCGACTGCAGCGCCTTGCCTTCGAACTCGTACAGATGCGAGAGCATCCACTCATCGACCCGGTCAACCAGCAGCAGCACTTCGATGCCCTTCTTGCGGAAGATCTCCAGCTGCGGGCTGTTCTTGGCAGCACTTAGAGAGTCGGCCGTGATGTAGTAAATCGCTTCCTGATCGTCCTTGGCACGCTTCAGATAATCGACCAGCGACACGCCTTCGTCGGCATGGGTGGACGCAAAGCGAAGCAACTTGGCCAGGCGTTCCTGGTTGGCGTGATCCTCGCCAATGCCTTCCTTCAAGACCGAGCCGAAGTCCTTCCAGAAGTCGGCATATTTCGCGCGCTCGGCCGCGTCCTCGCTGTCGGCCAGCGTTTCCAGCATGGACAAGACGCGCTTGGTCGAGCCTTCACGGATCGCCTTCACGTCACGGCTTTCTTGCAGCAGCTCACGCGAGACATTCAGCGGCAGGTCGGCCGAGTCGATCACGCCCTTCACAAAGCGCAAGTAGACCGGCATCAGCGCCTCGGCATCATCCATGATGAAGACGCGCTTCACATAGAGCTTGACGCCACCGCGCTTGTCGCGGTTCCACAGATCAAACGGCGCCTACTTGGGGATGTAGAGCAGCTGCGTGTACTCGCTGCGGCCTTCCACGCGGTTATGCGTGTGAGCCAGCGGCGCTTCGGTGTCGTAGCTGATTTGCTTGTAGAACTCGTCGTACTGCTCTTGCGTTACATCGCTCTTCGAACGCGACCATAGCGCCGAAGCCTTGTTGACCGGCTCCCACTCGTCCTTCAAGACTTGGGTGGACTTCTCCGGATCCCACTCTTCCTTGCGCATCAGGATGGGCAGCGAGATGTGATCGGAATACTTGCTGATGACCGACTTGAGGCGCCATGTCTTGAGGAATTCCTCCTCGCCTTCGCGCAGATGCAGCACCACATCGGTGCCGCGGCCGGCCTTGGTGATGGTCTCGACTTCGTAGTCGCCGGTGCCTTCAGACGTCCAGCGCACCGCTGCATCGGCGGCCACGCCGGCACGGCGGGTTTCGACGGTGATGCGGTCGGCAACGATAAAGCCCGAGTAGAAGCCGACGCCGAACTGGCCGATCAGATTGGCGTCCTTCTTCTGGTCACCTTCGAGCTTGGCCATGAACTCGCGCGTGCCGCTCTTGGCGATGGTGCCCAGATGCGAGATCGCCTCTTCCTCGCTCATGCCGATGCCGTTGTCACTGATGGTGACGGTACGGGCGGCCTCGTCAAAACTGACGCGCACTTCCAGATTCGGCGTGTCTTCGAACAAGGCGGCGTTGTCTAGCGCTTCGAAACGCAGCTTGTCGCAAGCGTCCGACGCATTAGAGACCAGCTCGCGCAGGAAGATTTCCTTGTTGGAATAGAGCGAATGAGTGACCAGGTGCAGGATCTGCTTGACCTCGGCCTGGAAGGCATGGGTTTGCTTTGTCATGGTTTGCGCTTCTTTCAAATGGCTGATACAGGTGATGAACGGTCGGCTTGAGCCACCACCCACCTGGGCTTACGCCCGTGCACCCGATGTGGGGTCGTCTCGGCCGGCTTCAAGACCTATTGCACGTCGACAGCAGCACTTGCCCACATCACTGCCAGAATGCCGCCCATGAGCAATTCCCCCAATGAATCTTTGACCCCAAAAGCGCGCGTCGTCCTGTACTGGATGGATCTGGCCGGCGTGGCCGTGTTTGCCATCAGCGGCGCACTGGCAGCGATGCAGGCCAGGCTCGACCTGTTCGGCGTCCTGGTGTTGGCCGCCATCACGGCGATTGGAGGCGGCACCTTGCGCGATATGCTCTTGGGCCGGCATCCGATCTTCTGGATGCGAGATACCCGCTACATCAAGGTGATCGGCTTGACCGCCCTGCTGACCGCCTTGGCCACGCAAATGGCCAGCGGCTGGGGTCAGGTCTTGCAGACCGGCAATGGCGCGCTCTTGATCGCTGACACCCTGGGCCTGGCCCTGTTTGCTTTGTGCGGCGCCGAGATCGCCGAGGAGGCGGGCAAGCCGCGCCTGGTCGTCGTGCTGCTGGGCACCATCACCGCCAGCGGCGGCGGCGTGCTGCGCGACTTGATGACGGGCCAAGTGCCGCTGCTGCTGCGCCGCGACATCTATGCGAGTGCGGCCATCGGCGGCATCAGCGCCTATTTGCTGCTGCGCGCTATGGGCGTGCCGCGCCAGTTGGCCTTCTTTGCCGGCATGCTGATGGTGGTGACTCTGCGGCTGGCGGCGCTGCAATTTGGCTGGCAGCTACCGGCGCCACAGCTAAGTCAATAAGACAAAGTGCGCTTGGCCACGTCAACACGCAGCAAAGCCTTGCTCAAGGCCCCGCTGGTGGCTCTCGCATAATCCAATGCCCAAGCGGGGTCGGCAAAAGCTTCAGGCCCTGCCACAGAGGCAATGCCGAGAATTTTGTCGGCCAGCAAGACCTTGCCGGAACCCCGCATAGGCACACACTCGTGCTGGGTGAACTGCTCGTCCAGCCATTGACGCGCAGCCTCGAAACTCAAGACTTCCTCCGCGTCAACAGTCAGTTCAAACTGCTGAATCGGGCTGAACACGACCTTCACTAAACTGCGCATCGCTGGCCTTTGGTGGGCTTGAGACGCGCCGATTCTGGCCCAAAAATCAGCCGCGCGCTGCTTTTACCGCGTCGCTGAGCAATTCCAGGACCTTGAGCGAGTCATCCCAGCCCAGGCAAGCGTCGGTGATGCTCTTGCCGTACTCGAGCTTCTTGGCGTCGTCCTTGCCGGGCGTGAACTTCTGCGCGCCGTCGACCAGATGGCTTTCGACCATCACGCCGAAGATGCTCTTACCGCCGGCCTTGATCTGCGCCGCCACGTCGGCCGCCACATCCACCTGCCGCAGATGCTGCTTGGAGCTATTGGCATGCGAGCAGTCGACCATCAGCGTCGTGTCGAGCTTGGAGGCGGCCAGGTCTTTGCAAGCAACGGCGACGCTTTCGGCATCGTAATTGGGCGCCTTGCCTCCGCGCAGAATCACATGGCAGTCCTTATTGCCCTTGGTCTCGACGATGGCGACCTGACCGTTCTTGTGCACCGACAAAAAATGATGCGGGCGCGCGGCCGCCTGGATCGCATCGGTGGCAATCTTGATATTGCCGTCGGTGCCGTTCTTGAAGCCGATCGGTGCGGACAGGCCCGAGGCCAATTCGCGGTGCACCTGGCTCTCCGTCGTGCGTGCACCGATCGCGCCCCAGGAAATCAAGTCGCCAATGTATTGCGGCGAGATCACATCGAGGAACTCCGAGCCGGCCGGCATGCCCAGCCGGTTGATCTCCAGCAAAAGCTGGCGCGCGATGCGCAGACCCTCGTCGATGCGGTAGCTCTCGTCGAGGTAGGGGTCATTGATCAGGCCCTTCCAGCCGACCGTCGTGCGCGGCTTCTCGAAGTAGACCCGCATGACGATTTCCAGCGTGTCGGCATATTTCTCGCGCTGCACTTGCAGCTTGCGGGCGTACTCGATCGCAGCGGCCGGGTCGTGGATGGAGCAGGGGCCGATGATGACCAACAAGCGGTCATCCTTGCGCTGCATGATCTTGCGAATCTTGGCGCGTGTGCCGGCAATCAGCGGCTCCATCGGCGTGCCGCGAATCGGGAAGAAGCGGATCAGGTGTTCCGGCGGCGGCAGCGGCGTGACGTCGACGATGCGTTGGTCATCGGTCTCGCTGGTTTTGTCCTGCGGCGAGTACCAACGTTCGGCGGCGGCCTCAGCTTTCACATTCTTGGCGTTCATATCGTGGCGGTCTTTCTGATTCTGATTCGATGAGCAAAAAAAAACCGCCGGGGGTGAACCCGGCGGGTTTCAGAAATTTGATCTGCGTTTTTGGTCTACGCGTTCGCCTCTCTGCCGCCGGTGCGGTTTGAGAACCAAAAGAAAGAGTAAAACTTCTGGAAAGGCATGGCTTGAATGTAGCACGCGAATATTGCACCTTGGCCGCAGTGCGGCTCTGGCACAACAATCAGGCAGTTCCGCCCACGGTCAAGCCGTCAATACGCAAGGTCGGCTGGCCGACGCCGACCGGCACGCTCTGGCCCTCTTTGCCGCAGACGCCGACGCCGGTGTCGAGCTGCATATCGTTGCCAATCATCGTGACCCGCGTCAACGCTTCGGGGCCGCTGCCGATGATGGTGGCGCCCTTGACCGGGTACTGGATCTTGCCGTTTTCGACCCAGAAGGCCTCACTGGCCGAGAACACGAATTTGCCCGAAGTGATGTCAACCTGGCCGCCGCCGAAATTGGTGGCGTAAATGCCCTTCTTGATGCTGGCGATGATTTCCTGCGGATCTTTGCCGCCGGCCAACATATAGGTGTTGGTCATGCGCGGCATCGGTACATGGGCATAGCTCTCGCGCCGGCCATTGCCGGTTGGTGCCACCTTCATCAAGCGCGCATTCATCGCATCCTGGATATAGCCCTTCAGGATGCCGTCTTCGATCAAGACATTGCGCTGCGAAGCACAACCTTCGTCGTCGACATTCATCGAGCCGCGCCGGTCCGGCAGCGTGCCGTCATCCAGGACCGTGACGCCCTTGGCGGCCACGCGCTGGCCGATGCGGCCGGCAAAAGCGCTGGAACCCTTGCGGTTGAAATCACCCTCCAGGCCATGGCCAATCGCCTCGTGTAGCAGCACGCCGGGCCAGCCAGGGCCTAGCACCACGGTCATTTCGCCGGCCGGGGCCGGACGAGATTCCAGATTCGTCAAGGCCGCCGTAACGGCTTGATCGACATAGCTGGCAATCATTTCGTCAGTGAAATAGGCCAGGCCGAAGCGCCCGCCGCCACCGCCCGAGCCGACCTCGCGCCGGCCATTGCTCTCGGCAATCACCGTCACGCTCAGGCGCACCAGCGGCCGCACATCGGCGGCCAAGGTGCCGTCGGCGCGCGCCACCAAAATCACCTCATGCTCGGCGGCCAGGCCAGCCATCACCTGCGCCACGCGCGGGTCCTTGGCGCGGGCCATGCGTTCGGTGCGCTCAAGCAGGGCGACCTTTTCGGTGCTGTCCAGGCTGGCGATCGGGTCGGCCGGGCCATAGAGAGAGCGGCTCGCCGAAATCGTCGGCTTATTGGGCACCTTGACGCGGCGGCTCTGGCCGGCAGCGGCGATTGCGCGCACGGTCAGCGCGGCGTCAATGATGGCGGCCTCGGAGATGTCGTCGGAATAGGCAAAGGCGGTCTTCTCACCGGCCACAGCGCGCACGCCCACGCCCTGATCGATGCTGAAGCTGCCGCTCTTGACAATGCCCTCCTCCAGGCTCCAACCTTCGGAGCGGGTGTGCTGGAAGTAGAGGTCGGCGTCGTCGACCCGGTGTTCGGTGATCAGCCGCAAGGCTTTGGCCAGCAAGGGCTCGCTGAGGCCATAAGGCTCCAGCAATTGGCTACGGGCTGCTACCAGGCGGGCAAGTGTGGGTTCGCGCGAAATCATGAGTTCATTGTAGGAGGGCTAGCGCCGGCCCGCTCTAAGGCATTTCACGCGGCCCTGCTGAGCCAATCAGCCAAGGCGTCAAACACCAAACGCAGGCGCGGCGTGTCGCGCAGTTCGCGGTGAGCGGTCAACCACAGCGGCAGCGGCGGTATCGGCATTTCGGGCAGCACTTGTTGAAGATTTGGATCGAGCGCGGCCCCGCGCTGCAGTCCCACGGCGATGCCGCAGCCGGCTCGCATGGCCTCCCAGATCGCCACCTGGCTGTCGCTGCGCAAACCGAAAAACTCGCGCGTCACCGGAAACCCTGCCGCCGCAAAGCCGCGCAGCAACTGGTCGGAGCGGTCATAGCCCAGCCATTGGTGCTGGCCCATGGTTGCCACCGTCGGCACGCCGTGGCGGGCCAAATAGCGCCGGTGCGCATAGAGCCCTAGCGGCCAATCGGCCAGCTTGCGCGCCACCAACATGCCCTGCTCGGGCCGCACCATGCGCAGCGCAATGTCGGCGCTGCGCTCCAGCAGATTTTCGACCTCGTCGCTGGCTACCAACTCGAGCTGTATCTCCGGATGGTCGAGCCGCATCTGCGCCAAGAACTCGGGCAAAAAATAGCAGCCGACAATCTCGCTGGCGGTGATGCGCACCGTGCCGGCCAAGCTTGTTTCACGCGCCGCCAGCGCCAAGCTCAGCTCTTGCGCGCCTTCGCGCATGCGCCTTGCGGCCGGCAGCAGCGCTTGGCCGGCGGCCGTCAGAGTCAGTCCGCGCGGATGGCGCTCGAACAGGCTTTGTCCGAGTGCGGCCTCCAAAACCGTCAGCTGCCGACTCAGCGTCGGCTGACTTTGGCCCAGCACCGCCACGGCTCGACTCAAGGACCCCGCCTCGGCCAAGCCAAGAAATATCTGCACCTGCGACCAGTCAAGCACTCATCGCCTCGCTATTCAATTTTGAATATCTACCATTCATCATAGCCACTTCCGCATTACCACCAAAGCTCTCACATTACAGCCTTGGCAATCGCGCCATCACCACCACCAGCACCCTTGCATATGAAACCCACCGTCTTGATTCTTGGCGCCGCCGGCCGTCTGGGCCTTTGTTTGACGCGCGCCTTCGCCGCAGCCGGCTGGCAAGTGATCGCGCAGGCCCGCAAGCCGCTGCCGGCCGATCTGCTCGGCCTGAGCCAGGTACGGGGGCTGCAATGCGACGCCCTGGACCGCGCCGCCTTGCTCAAGGGTGGACAAGGTAGCTCTGTCGTCATCAACGCCTTGAACCCTCCATATACCGAATGGCAGCAATTGCTGCTGCCGCTGGCAGACGCGGCACAGGCGACGGCCAAGGCCTTGGGCGCTTTGCTGATGCTGCCCGGCAATGTCTATAACTTCGGCAGCGAATTGCCCAGCGTACTGACGACCAAGACACCCGAACGAGCCAATACCCCCAAAGCAGGCCTGCGCATCGCGATGGAAGCGCGCATGGCGGCCGAGCCGGGCTTGGATTCGGTGGTGCTGCGGGCCGGTGATTTCTTTGGCAGCCCAGGGACCGGCAGTTGGTTCGATCTCGCCCTGAGCTCCAAACTCAAGAGTGGTCGCTTCATCTATCCCGGCCCGCTGGACCAGACCCATGCCTGGGCCTACCTACCCGATCTGGCCGAATGCTTTGTGCGCATCGCCGAAAAGCGCAGCACTTTGAGCGGCCATCACCGCCTGCATTTCGCCGGCCATTCGGTGGAGGGCCAGGTCTTGCAGCAAGCCTTTGCGCAAGCCTGGGGCCAGCCCTTGAAGGCCGGCGACCTGCCGTGGTTCTTGATTCGCCTGGGCTCACCCTTTGTTGCCAGCTGGCGCGCCATCGCCGAGATGCGCTATCTGTGGCTAAAGCCGCACCAATTGGACGACACCGAACTGCGCCAGTTGATCGGCGCGCCGCCGCACACACCGCTGCTCGCAGCGCTGCGCGCCAGCCTTGAGGCCTTGGCACTTGTTGCGCCGACTTCGCCGGTGGCAAGCTCCGGAGCGCTGGCATGAGCGGCCCGGTGTTGCGCGAGCGCCTGACGGCCCGCTTGGACGGTGACTACGTGGTCTTCTTGATTGGCATGCGCATCAACAAGCCTTGGCTTGTACACAAATGGTGGCCGGTGGCCAATGCCATGCCGCGCATGCTGCGCGAACTGCAGTCAAAGCCGAACTCAGGCCTGCTGCACGCCGAAATGTGGTTCTCGCGCACCGTCGTTCAGGTGCAGTATTGGCGCTCTATGGAGCAACTGCTCGCTTTCGCCAAGGATAGACAATCTAAGCACCTGCCCGCTTGGGCAGCCTTCAACAAGGCGGTGGGCACCGATGGGTCGGTCGGTATCTGGCATGAAACCTACGCCGTCCGGCCTGGCAGCTCGGAAAGCGTCTACGTCAATATGCCGGCCTTTGGCCTGGGCCGCGCCGGCGAACTGGTGCCGGCCAAGGGCCGGCTGGCATCGGCCGCTCAACGCATGGCGGCCGGCTCCGCGAGCGAGGATCGACAAGCTACGGAGCCGTGAACAAGCCCGCTTCGAACTCAGTCGGAGCGGGCTTTCTTTTGCGCCAGGGCGAAGTCGTAGAGCCGGTTGCGCGAGCTGCCGCTGATTTCGGCCGTTAGGGCTACCGCCTGCTTCAAAGGCAGCTCGGCGCTCAGCAGCGCCAGCACCCGCAGCGCCTCGGCCGGCAGTTCGCCCTCAGAGGCTGCCTCCGGCTTGACCGCGTGCAACACCAATACAAACTCGCCGCGCTCGCGCTGAGTGTCGGCCGCCATCCAGGCCGGCAACTCGGCCGCCAGCGCGGTGTGCACGGTTTCAAACTGCTTGGTCAACTCGCGGCTGACGGTCACCTTCTGGGTCGGGCAGACTTCGGCCAGCAGCTCGATCACCGCCTTGATCCGATGCGGCGCTTCGAACAAGACCTGGCTGCGCGGCCGGCCACACAGCGTCAGCAAGACCGTGCGGCGCTCGGCCGCCTTGGTCGGCAAAAAGCCGGCGAACTCGAAACCCTGTGCCACCGTGTCGCCCGCCACACTGAGCGCTGTCACCGTGCTGCTGGCACCTGGAACAGGAAAGACGCGTAGACCTGCGGCGGCCACGGCCGCCACCAAGACCGCACCGGGGTCGGAGATGGCGGGCGTGCCGGCGTCGCTGATGTAAGCGATGCGCTCGCCTTGTTGGAGCCTAGCGACCAGCGCCTCGCTGGCCTCATGCTCGTTGTGCTGATGCAGCTTCAAGAGAGGTTTGTGCAGGCCCAGATGACGCAAGAGCCCGGCGCTGACGCGCGTGTCTTCACAAGCCACCGCATCGACCAGGCCCAAAACATGGGCGGCACGGAAAGTGATGTCGGCCAAATTGCCAATCGGCGTCGCCACCACATAGAGCGTGGACGCGGGATACTGCTGATTCCCGGCCGCAGCGGCGGCAGCCTGCATCATCAGCAGGGAGGCATCGGCATTCATCATGTTCAAGTGGGGCACTCCCAAGATTCTCGGATCGGAGGCGGAAGACCTCGCGCTGCGCTATTTGCAGCAGCGCGGCCTGCGTCTGGTGGAGCGCAATTATCGGGTCGCCGCCGGCCCAAGCGCGCGGGCCGGCGAAGTCGACCTGATTCTGCGCGACAAAGACGGCACGCTGGTGTTCGTGGAAGTGCGCGCCCGCGCCGACCTCAGGCATGGCGGCGCGGCTGCCAGTGTCACGCCTGCCAAGCAGCGCCGGCTGATCTATGCCGCCCAGCATTACCTCTTGACTATGGCGACCCCACCACCCTGCCGCTTTGATGTGCTGGCCATTGACGGCGAAGCGATCGAGTGGATTCAGGCGGCGTTTGAGAGCTCGTGAACTTTTTGTAGCTTGGACCGCCCAAGCACAAGGAGAAGCTCCGCCCCCAACTGATCAAATGGGTTCAGGGAGGGCAAGCCCCAGTCGCTTTTGATCCGGCCCCATGCGAGAGCCACGCATCCAACAACAATTCTTCGAGAGTGCCGACCTGCTGTATCAGGCCGCCGAGAGCTTGTCACGACCACTGGCCACCGCCGCGCAAATGCTGCTGGACGGCATCACCGGCGGCGGCCGTGTGCTCTGTTGCGGCCTCGGCCTGTCGGCACTTGACGCCAGTTATATGGCCGCACTGCTGGTCGGCCGCTTCGAGCAAGACCGGCCGGGCTTGGCTGCCTGGAGTCTGGACACGCAAGCCCACGGCAGCCCATCCGAGGTGGCCGCCCTAACGCGTCAAGTCCAGGCCCACGGGCACCCTGGCGACTTGCTGCTGCTATTCGAATCGCGTCAAGCAGGCATGGAGACTTGGGCCGAGGTGCTGGCCGCGGCGCATGAGCAAGACATGAGCGTGATCGCCATTACTGGCAGTCAGGCTGACGAGTTGCGCGGGCTGTTGCGCGACACCGATGTGCAAATTCGCATTCAGCACCCGCGCAGCGCCCGCATCGCCGAGGCGCAGCGCTTGCTCGCTCATTGCCTGTGCGACGCGGTTGATGTGCAGTTGCTGGGTGCCGGCGAATAAAAGCCAGCCCAAGCACACCCCCACTTCACCAGGACCGATATGAATTTGAACAGCAATACCTCCCCCCGCAGCCGCCGAGCCGTCCTGCTGATCGCACTTGCAGGCGCCTTGGTCAGCAGCGCCTGCGTGCCGC
The DNA here is from genome assembly GCA_963510335.1 of uncultured Roseateles sp. GTDB lineage: Bacteria > Pseudomonadota > Gammaproteobacteria > Burkholderiales > Burkholderiaceae_C > Paucibacter_A. The sequence goes on along the minus strand of CAUPEV010000027.1, from coordinate 20,722 downwards.
TGGCGGTCGGCGGTGCCATGGTGGGCGGCGGCTTGATGGCCACCGACCGGCGCACCTCGGGCACGCAAGTCGAAGATGAAGGGATCGAGTACAAGGCCGCCGCACGCGTGCGCGAGCAACTCGGTGACCGCGTCCACGTCAATATCAACAGCTACAACCGCCTGGTTTTGATCACCGGTGAGACCAAGACCGAGGCCGACCGCCTCAAGCTCGAGCAGATCGTCGCCGGCGTCGAGAACGTCAGCCATGTGCTGAACGAGACGGCGGTGACCTTCTTGAGCTCCTACACCAGCCGCTCCAACGACGTCCTGATCGCCACCAAGGTCAAGGCCAGTTTGGTGGAAGCGCCCGACTTGATCTCGAACGCGTTCTACATCGTGGTGGAACGCGGCACCGTCTTCATCATGGGCCGCGTGACCGAACGCGAAGCCGTGCGCGCGGTCAATATTTCACGCGGCGTCAGCGGGGTGAACAAGGTGGTGCGCGCGGTCGAGATCATCAGCGAAGAAGAATTGGCGCGCCTGGTGCCGCCGGCCAAACCAAGCACCGCCGCGCCAAAGTAAGGCTCAGCTCTTGAGCCGTTTGATCAGGCTGGAGGTGTCCAGCCTGCCGCCGCCCGCAGCCTGCACATCGGCATAGAACTGATCGACCAGGGCAGTCGCCGGCAGCCGCGCGCCGTTGCGCCGCGCCTCATCCAGCACTAGGCCCAAGTCCTTGCGCATCCAGTCGACGGCGAAGCCGAAGTCGAACTTGCCGTCGACCATGGTCTTGCCGCGGTTGTCCATCTGCCAGCTTTGCGCCGCGCCTTTGCCGATCACGTCCAGCACCTGTTTCATATCCAGGCCGGCCTTGTCGCCAAAGGCGATCGCCTCGGCCAAGCCTTGCACCAAGCCGGCGATGCAGATCTGATTGACCATCTTGGCCAGCTGACCGGCACCCGATTCACCGACCCGTGTGACCGCTTTTGAGTAGGCCAAAGCGACCGGCTGCATCGCATCAAACGGCGCCACATCGCCGCCGCACATCACCGTAAGCAGCCCATTGACCGCACCGGCCTGGCCGCCTGACACCGGCGCATCGACGAAATGCAGGCCGCGCTTCAGCGCTTCGGCATGCAGCTCGCGTGCAACCTCGGCCGAAGCGGTGGTGTGGTCGACAAAGATAGCGCCCGGCTTGTTCATGCCTGCAAGCGCGCCTTGGCTGCTCAACACCACCCAACGCAAATCATCATCATTGCCAACGCAGGCAAAAACGATGTCCGCATCCGCCACCGCTTCTGCCGGCGTAGCGGCCAAGTTGCCGCCATATTCAGCCACCCAGGCCTGTGCTTTGGCCGCAGTGCGGTTATAGACCGTCACCGCATGGCCGGCCCGCTGCAAATGGCCGGCCATGGGATAGCCCATGACGCCCAAGCCGAGGAAGGCCAGTTTCAGGGGAGCGATGCTTGGTGAATTGCTGCTTGAGGTGTTCATTATTTGAAGTGTTACACATTCGACGGTGGAGGCCGTCAATCACCCGGCCTCAGGAGTTGAAGTTTCTTCGCGTCGTGAAGCCGCCTTCGTTGCCAGGGGAAGAGCCGATCACCCGCTAACTCGCCAAACAATCGTGAAATACTCGTACCCGGCGAACATGCCACCAAAATAAAGAACGCAGGCGTGCTTTTGAGCGTGCTCTGCTGACGCACATCGTCCAGGCCCATCAAGATAACCAAGGTCCGAATGAAAACCTCAGAGAAAATTTGGGCCAACTTTTCGGGAAACATTCATCAAAGGGAAGGCACCCACTGGCCCATCTAATGGTATCTGGTGGCTGCCGCCGGCCTATTTGGACTGCTGTACAAGATATACGGTAGGTTCTTTTGAGCTTGGCGCAATGAATCTTGCTTGAGCATGCTGGCCGGCCAGTGAGAGTCTGCGAGGCAAGAGACTATCGCCGACCAATTAGACAATCGTGAAATGCTCGGTCCCGGCGGACATATCTTCGGACCGTGCACGCTCGCTATTGAGCTTGATCTGCAGGCGCAAATCGTTGACCGAATCGGCATTGCGCAAGGCATCCTCATAGGTAACCTTGCCGGTCTCATACAGATCAAACAGCGCCTGATCGAAGGTTTGCATGCCTTGCTCACGCGAGCGTTTCATGATTTCCTTGATTTCGCCGATCTCGCCCTTGAAGATCAGGTCCGAAATCAGCGGAGAGTTCAGCATGATCTCGACCGCGGCGACCCGGCCTTTGCCTTCTCGGCGCGGCAGCAGGCGCTGCGATACCAGCGCGCGCAAGTTCAGCGACAAGTCCATCAGCAGTTGCGCGCGGCGCTCTTCGGGGAAAAAATTGATAATGCGGTCAAGTGCCTGGTTAGCACTGTTGGCGTGCAGCGTGGCCATGCACAGATGCCCGGTTTCGGCAAAAGCGACCGCGTGTTCCATGGTCTCGCGGTCGCGCACCTCGCCCATCAGGATCACATCGGGCGCTTGGCGCAACGTGTTCTTCAGCGCCAGATCCCAGCTGTCGGTGTCGATACCGACTTCGCGCTGGGTGATGATGCAGTTCTTGTGCGGATGCACGAACTCGATCGGATCTTCGATCGTGATGATGTGGCCAAAAGTGGTCTGATTGCGCTCGTCGACCATGGCAGCCAGGGAGGTGCTCTTGCCCGAACCGGTGGCGCCGACGACGATCACCAGGCCACGCTTTTCCTGCACCACTTTGCGCAGGATGGGCGGCAGGTCAAGTGACGTGATGGTCGGCACTTCGGCCGGAATCGTGCGCAGCACCAGTCCGACTGAGCCCTGCTGAATAAAAGCGTTAGCCCGAAAGCGCCCAACGCCTTGCGGCGAGATCGCGAAATTGCACTCCTTCGTGCGTTCGAACTCGGCCGCCTGCTTGTCGTTCATGATGGCGCGTGCCAGCTGCAAGGTGTGCTGGCCGGTCAGCGGCTGGGGTGAGACCTTGGTGACCTTGCCGTCGACCTTGATGGCAGGTGGGAACTCGGCCGTCAGGAACAGATCGGAGCCCTTGCGCGAGATCATCAGGCGCAAGAGGTCGTTGATGAATTTGGTGGCTTGATCGCGTTCCATGATGATCCAGATATGTGGTGGCTTGCGTGGAAAGTTCTGCCGCCACTCACGTGGCTGCGCCACATGAGTGGCGTCAAATTTCCCAGGCTAGCCTGGGAAATTTTCAGGAAACTTCGCCTTGGCGCGCGCTTCGGAAGGCGCAATGATGTTGCGTCGAACCAGGTCGGTCAGGTTCTGATCCAAGGTCTGCATGCCCTGGCTGTTGCCGGTCTGGATGGACGAATACATCTGCGCCACCTTGTTCTCGCGGATCAGATTGCGAATCGCCGAGGTGCCCAGCATGATCTCGTGCGCGGCGACCCGGCCGCTGCCATCCTTGAGCTTGCACAGGCTCTGCGAGATCACGCCGACCAGCGACTCCGACACCATCGCCCGCACCATCTCCTTCTCGGCCGCGGGGAACACATCAACGATACGGTCAACCGTCTTGGCGGCCGAACTGGTGTGCAGCGTGCCGAAGACCAAATGGCCGGTCTCGGCGGCGGTCAGCGCCAGCCGTATCGTCTCCAGGTCGCGCATTTCACCGACCAGCACTGCGTCCGGGTCTTCGCGCAGCGCCGACTTCAAGGCATTGGCAAAGCTCATCGTGTGCGGCCCGACCTCGCGCTGGTTGATCAGGCTTTTCTTGGATTCATGCACGAACTCGATCGGATCCTCGATGGTGAGGATGTGACCGTATTCGTTTTCGTTCAGGTGATTGACCATGCCGGCCAGCGTGGTTGACTTGCCCGAGCCGGTCGGCCCGGTCACCAAGACCAAGCCGCGCGGGCGCAGCGCCAGCTCCGCAAAAATCTTCGGCGCATTGAGCTGCTCCAGCGACAAGATCTTCGACGGGATGGTTCTGAATACCGCGCCGGCACCCCGGTTCTGGTTGAAGGCATTGACCCGAAAGCGCGCCAGCCCCTGAATCTCGAAGGAAAAGTCAACTTCCAGCGACTCCTCGTAGACCTTGCGCTGGGTGTCGTTCATGATGTCGTAGACCATATCGTGCACGTCTTTGTGCTCGAGCGCTTCGACATTGATGCGGCGCACATCACCATTGACCCGGATCATCGGCGGCAAGCCGGCCGAGAGGTGCAGGTCGGAGGCCTTGTTCTTGACCGAGAATGCCAGTAGTTGAGTAATGTCCATAGCGGTGGGCAGATGAGCTGAGGGCCATTATGGCGACGATCGCAGAGAACATACAAGAACAGCACAAACGGATCACCCAGGCCTGCGCACAAGCCGGGCGCGCCGTGCAAAGTGTCACTTGGTTGGTGGTTAGCAAGACTTTTCCGGCCTCCGCCGTGCAAGCGGCCTTCGAAGCCGGCGAGCGCCGCTTTGGCGAGAACTATGTGCAAGAAGGGCTGGACAAAATTGCTGAGCTGAGCGCGCTGCGCTCGCAGCTGGAGTGGCATTTGATCGGCCCCTTGCAGAGCAACAAGACCCGCCCGGTGGCCGAGAACTTTGATTGGGTGCATAGCGTAGACCGGCTCAAGACCGCGCAGCGCCTGGCCGAGCAGCGCCCCGCGCATTTGCCGCCGCTGAATATCTGCCTGCAGGTGAATATCAGCGGCGAGGTCAGCAAGAGCGGCCTGCTGCCGGCCGAGGTCGCGGCGCTGGCCTTGGCCGTTAGTAAGCTGCCCGGTCTCTGTCTGCGCGGTTTGATGGCTATTCCTGAGCCGGCCGCTGACTTCGACGCTCAGCGGCTGCCGCACCGCGCCTTGGCCGCCTTGATGGCAGAGTTGAATCAGCAGCAAGGCCTGCAGATGGATACCTTGTCGATGGGCATGAGCGCCGATCTGGAAGCGGCCATCGCCGAAGGTGCCACGCTGGTGCGTGTCGGCTCAGCGATCTTTGGCGCACGCAATTACGCATGAGAGCCACTCTCACCATTGCGCTTGCTTTGTCGGCCTGGATGCTGGCGCCGCCAGGCAGCGCCGCGCCGGCCAAGTTTGAGGACTCGATCGCCCAGCGCGCGCAAGCCTGTACCTCTTGCCACGGCCGCGAGGGTCGCGCCGCCGCCGATGGCTATTACCCACGCTTGGCCGGCAAACCGCAAGGCTATCTGTACAAACAGCTGCTGAATTTTCGCGATGGCCGGCGCCACTACGGCCTGATGAGCGACTTGATCGACCCGCTGAGCGACGCCTATCTGCTCGAGCTGGCCGGCTATTTCGCCGGCCTGAGCTTGCCGTATCCGCCGGCGCAAGCGCCAGGCCTGCCGCCGAGCGCGCTAGCCAAGGGCAAACAATTGATCTTCAATGGCGATCCAAGCCGCAAATTGCCGGCCTGTGTGCAGTGCCATGGCCAGGCCCTGACGGGCGTGCAGCCCTTCATCCCGGGCATCTTGGGTTTGCCGCGCGACTATCTGAACGGCCAGCTTGGCGCTTGGCGCAGCGGCCAGCGCCGGGCGTCTGCGCCCGATTGCATGGCGCAGATCGCCAAGGCCTTGGACAGCGATGAAATCAATGCCATCTCGCATTGGCTGGCCGGGCAAGATCTGCCCGCCGGCGCCAAGCCGGCCTTGAGCCTGCCTGCAGCGCTGCCGATTGAATGTGGTGGGCTGCAATGATGGCCCGCCTCACCCTGTCTTCACGTCTTGGCCTGGCCGCTCTCCTGGCTTTGCTGCTGACCGCAGGCGCGGTCTACTGGCTTAACCAGTTGGATGAGCGTGTCGAGCCCAGGCCCGCAACAGTCGCCAGCCCCGCTTTGCTGGCCCGCGGCGAGTATTTGGCGCGCGCCGGCAATTGCATGGGATGCCATACCGAGCGCGGCGGCGCGCCCTACGCGGGTGGACGTGCGATCCCCACCCCTTTTGGCAACGTCTTTGCCCCCAACCTGACACCTGATCCCGCGACTGGCCTTGGCCACTGGAGCGAGGCCGACTTCTGGGCCGCGCTGCACAATGGCCGCAGCAAAGATGGGCGCCTGCTCACACCAGCCTTCCCCTATACCAACTACGCCTTGATCAAGCGCGACGACGCCGACGCGCTGTTCGTCTATTTGCGCAGCCTGCCCGCGGTCACGAGCCCCAAGCGCGCGCATGAGTTGCGCTTCCCCTACAACACCCAAGCCGCCTTGGCGGTCTGGCGGGCGCTCTACTTTCGCCCGGCGGTTTTCAAGAGCGACCCCAGCCGCAGCGCAGAATGGAACCGCGGCGCGTATCTGACTCAGGGTCTAGGTCATTGCAACGCCTGCCACGGCGCACGCAACAGCCTTGGTGCGACCAAGGGTGCTGACGACTTTGCGGGCGGCATGCTGGAGGCCTTGGCCTGGTATGCGCCTTCGCTGCATGACCCGGCCGAGGCCAGCGTGGCCGCCTGGAGCCCGCAAGCTCTGCAGCAGTGGCTGAAAACCGGCAGCAACGCCTCAGCCAGCGCCTTGGGGCCGATGAGCGAAGTGATTCTGGGCAGCACCCAGCATCTGAGCGACGCCGATTTGGCAGCGATGACCGTCTACTTGCAAGGCCTGCCTCAGCACGCTAACCGAACCGAGCCCGCCGCGACAAAGCGCCCGGACTTGCGTTTGCGTGAACTCGGCCAAGCCCTGTACGCCGACCATTGCGTCAGCTGCCACGGCGAGCAGGGTCGGGGGGTAGCAGGCGCCTACCCCGCGCTGGCCGGCAACCGCGCGGTGCTGATGCAAAACCCGGCCAATCTCTTGCGAGTCATTCAACGCGGTGGTTTTGCACCCGCCACCGAAGGCAATCCGCGGCCCTATGGCATGCCGCCGTTCGCCGGCGTCTTGAGTGACTCGGAACAAGCCGCTCTGGCCAGCTTTGTACGCAATGCCTGGGGCAACCAGGCCGGCGACGTACAGCCGCTCGATGTTTTGCAACTCAAAACACAACGCGTCGACTGAGCCCAAACAGCGCGGCGCCCGCTCGCCTGCGCCGACCTTTTCCGCCCACCCTGACAAGCCCCCATCCGGGGGTTTCCCCGCTCAGAATCGGGTAGTTTTTCACGCGCTCCGCCAGCGCCTGCTGACACAAAGCGTTCAAACGCACCGACACTGAATCGGTGCCGTTTTGCTGCGGCTTCGGCACCGCTAAGGCCCAAGTTCAGCGCATTCTGGAGTCTGCTACGGAGCAGACATCGAATGACCGACCTGTGAGTTTTGACATTTTTTGCGGCAAAAGTCACAAGATTCTCGATGGGTCAAAAAGACTCCCTCAAGTCTCTTTAATGACCGACCGAAACCGCAACAGGCGCTTTACGGCGCCGCCGCAAACAAGCGCTTGGCCGACCGGCGAGTGCCCAAAAAGAAACAATCGTTGACGAGGGTCCCTCTAAATGAATTTGCTGAAAAAACTACGCATCAGCCAGCGCTTGGCTGTCAGCTACGGCTTGTTGATCTTGCTGCTTGTGGCCATCGGCAGCTACGGCGCAGGCACCGCAAGTCGCCTGGCCAAAGACCTCGACCACACCGCCAACACCAGCTTGGTCAAGATCGCCTCGGCGAACGACCTGGAGAGTCAGGTGAACGTGATTGCTCGGGCCGCCCGTGACCTGCTGCTGCTGGACGAAGCCCGTCAGATCAAGAAGCAAAAAGCCGCCATTGAAGCCGCGCTACAGGCGAGCGAGCAGCAATTGAGCGGCATGGAGTCCAACCTCGAAGGCAGCAAAGAAAAGGAATTGATCACCCAGGTGCGCGCCGCTCAAGCGAAGTTCATCGCGGCCGTGGCCAAGTTCCAAAAGATCCAAAAAGACGGCAGCCCCGACGAGGCGCGCGAGAGCCTGATCAACGATGTGCGCCCCGCGCAGCAAAGCTATCAGGACGGCCTCAAGGGCCTGGTCGATTTGCAGTTCGACACCGCTCGCGACTTGGCCGTCAACGGCGGCGAATTGGCCCGCTCATCGGTGCTCTTGACCGCCGTCTTGGTGCTGGTCGCGGCCGTGATCGGCGTTGGCGGCGGCCTCGTGATTGCTCGCTCCATCGTGCTGCCAGCGCGGCAAGCTCAAGCGGCGGCCGAAGCCATCGCTGGCGGTGATCTGACCCAAGTCATTCACGCCGAAGGGCAAGACGAACTCTCGCAGATGCTCAGGGCGATGCAGGAAATGCAGCGCGCCTTGTCGGGCGTGGTCAACAGCGTCAGCGAAGCCGCCGGTGAAGTGGTGCAAAACTCCTCGGACATCGCTGACAGCAATGTCAACCTGTCCGACCGCACCGCCCGCTCGGCCGCCAATCTGCAAAACACCGCCGCGTCGGTGGAACAGATTGCCGCCAATTTGAACGGCGCCAGCGACCTGACGCGCCGCGCCGCCGGCATCGCCAGCAAGGCCCGCCAATCGGCCACGGCCGGTGGCGCCGTGGTCTCCAAAGTGGTCGCCACGATGGAAGACATCAGCGCCAGCTCGCGCAAGATCGGCGACATCATCGGCGTTATCGACGGCATCGCCTTCCAGACCAATATCCTGGCGCTGAACGCGGCAGTGGAAGCGGCGCGCGCCGGCGAGCATGGCCGCGGCTTCGCGGTGGTCGCATCCGAAGTGCGCGCCTTGGCATCTCGTTCAGCCTCTGCCGCCAAGGAAATCAAGGTCTTGATCCAGGAGTCTTCGGTCAAGGTCGAGAACGGCACCGAGCTGGTCAACAACGCCGGCATCACCATCCGCAGCGTCGTCGACGAAGTCAACAATATGGGCCAGCTGATCGAAGAGATTTCGCACTCGGCTCATGAACAAGCAGCCGGCGTCGGCGTCGTCAATAACGCGATGAATGAGCTGGACCGCGCCACCCAACAAAACACCACGCTGGTGGACGACCTGGGTCGCTCCACCGACGCCTTGAAAACCAGCTCTTCACGGCTGCTGGACGCCGTTGGCTTCTTCCGTGCGGCCGAGGCGCTTGCCTGACGGCCACTCAAAGAGTTCCTGTTTTTCCTCCAATTTCCCCCTTTTCTTTCCCTTGTATTTTTCCTCCTCCAGAACCATGTCCATGATCTCCACCTCCAGCTCCTCATCGATGATTCGCGCCGCAGCACTCTTTTGTGGCAGCCTTGCCTTGGCCTTCAGCGCCCATGCTGCCGCACCCAAGATCATGAAAAAGGTGCCGCCTGAATTCCCGGCCGAAGCCGCCAAAGCCTCGGTCTCCAGCGGCGTCGTCAAGGCCAAGATGTCGATTGATGCCGAAGGCACTGTGACCGGCGTAGACATCGTCGAAGCGCAGCCACGCAAGGTTTTCGACAAGGCCGTCACACGCGCGCTGATGGACTGGCGCTTTGAAGCCAGCGGCGAGAAGCAGTCGCACGAAGTCAAGCTGGTGTTCAATAACGAAGACTAAGCTCGGACACAGGCAGTCCTGAGGACTGTTTGTGCCTAGCTTAGGCCACGGGCTTCCGGCCTGGGGCTGAGTCAGGACTAAAACAGGCCCTGCGGCCTGTTTTTGACTGACGAAGGCCACGGGCCTCTGGCCTGAGGCATAGGCTCGGACACAGGCAGGCTTGAAGGCTTGTAGCACCCTCAAGCCTTCTTTTACCCTCCGAGCCCCTTCCGGCGCTTGGCGCGCGGACGCCGCATGAGGATTGGTTGTGCCCAGCTTAAGCCACGGGCTTCCGGCCAGGGGAGGAGTCGGCCTCGTAGCTTGAAGTGAGCCCCGAGAACTCCAACGCCATCGGCGCCGGGAATGTCCACACGGCGCTACAGCATGGCTGTTGCTCTTCAATGAATGTTGGCCTTCGCAGGCCCACCCCAAAGCTAGCAATCGCCAAGCCACCGAGCTGCTAACTTTCGGCTTCAGCGTGGCATAGCGAGGCAATGGAAATACCCGTGCCTGCTCTTGGCCGCATGGCCCTGCCGCGCAGTATTGACGCCCTTGGCCTCCTAAACCACCACCTCTCCCCCTCCTGTACGGCCGCCAGCCTCAGATCCCTGCGCTTGCCGACTTTGCCCGAGGCTTGCTAGAACCTGCCTTCTTGGCCTCGGCCTGCACCGGGCTCACATCCTCGGCAATCCGCAGTGCAATGAGCTGCCATGAGCCTTCATCTGCCCCATACCGTGGCCAAAAACTCATCTCGCTCAAGTTTGGCCGCAGGCGGCCGATACACAGCGATCAAGCTGCTAGATCGAGCCCCCTATGGACGAAGCCCGCCGACTGACCTTGCCCGAACTGGAGGCCGCCCTGGCCACCATGGTGCACGAGCGCTACTTCGAGGCGGAAAGCGATGACGAGGCCGAGCTGCAGGCGGTGGAGGCGCGCGACACCGAATACTTGCTGACCCGCATCCGTTGTCTGGAGCTAAGCCTCAAGGCGGCCGATGAGCAGCTGAGTTGGATCAACCCAACCGGGCGTAGTACACCGGCCCAGTCATTGCGCCGCATCAAGGCCTTGTGTGGGCATTTCCCCGATCTCTTCAATGCCATGCAAGCGGTGGCCGTCACTCATCCGGCGGTATCCCGCGAAATGCTGGCCATGGCCATCAAGCAGTTCCGCCGCGATGCCGATGCGCTCAGCCAGGAAGACGTGGTGGGCCTGCTCACCAGCGTCGTCAACGGCGCGCATCAAGCTTTTGACGCGGTGCTGCGCACGCGCAAAGGGGCGGAGCGCAAAGCGTCTTCACTGCCCTGGGGCAAGCACAACGAATAGCTTGGCTTGGCCACGCTCAGCTCAGCTCGGCTCAACGCATTGTGCTGCTGCTGGATACCCAGCGAGCGATATGCCGCCCGTCGGCTTGACTGAGCTCGAACCAGCTCAGCACACCAGCCATCAGGGCCAAACCCAGCAATACATAAGCCAAGCTCGGACGCTTGTTTTTCGGTGCGGCGGCTCGCCGCCCCTGCGACCGAGAGGGCGCCATGGCGGCCGGCATGGCCGGCGCCGAGGAGCTTGACTTCAGGCGTTGCACGCGGCTTGCCTGTTTCTGATTGTTTCGTCCTGACACAATTTCGAAGCTGATTCGCTCACCCACGACGGGCTGCGGCCCTTCGGCCGGGAAAGCAGAGATATGGATGAACACCTCTTGTCCACCTTGATCTGGCGTGACCGAGCCGTAGCCCCGATCAATATGCCAGACCGCCAAATTACCTTCGAAACGCATGATGGACCCCACTCGATTTACCAATCCCGGCTCTCTATGGACCCTAGGGATCAAGGTCTAGGCCTTGTTGGCCTGCCTCTCTGTACTGCTTGATTTGATCTTGCACGCTTCAAGCGGCAAGCCTGCAACAACAGGTAAGCAATGTTTCCCGCGCCAAGCCGCGACAATCAAGCATTCAAGCCCCTGAGCCACAAGCTGCGGCGGCGACCTTGGCATTTCAGAAAGACATAGAACAAATGGCCATTCACTGGTTCCCCGGGCATATGAACTCGACCCGCAATGCGATCAACGATCGCATGAAGGCAGGTCTCGACGTGGTGATCGAATTGCTGGACGCGCGCCTGCCCGGCTCCAGCGCCAACCCGCTGCTGGCCAAGCTGACCGAAGGCAAGCCCACGCTCAAGCTGCTGAACAAGCAGGACTTGGCCGACCCAGAGCGCACCGCGCTCTGGCTGGCGCATTACAACGCGCTGCCCGACACGCGGGCGATAGGCCTGGATGCCAGCGTCAAGGCGCCCGCCCAAGCCTTGATCAAGGCCTGCCGCGAACTGGCACCGCTGCGCGGCGGCATGGTCAAGCCGGTGCGGGTGTTGATCTGCGGCATTCCGAACGTGGGCAAGTCCACGCTGATCAATACCATCACGACCAAGCGCATCGCCAAGACCGGCGACGAACCCGGCATCACCAAGATCGAACAGAAGATCGTGCTGGAGAACGACTTCTATCTCTTCGACACGCCCGGCATGCTGTGGCCGCGCATCACGATCGAAGAAAGTGGCTACAACCTGGCCGCCAGCGGCGCCATTGGCCGCAATGCCTTTGAGGAAGAAGAGGTGGCCCTGGAGCTATTGGCGCGCTTGCGCCAGCACTATGCCGGCCAGGTCGAAGAGCGCTACAAGCTGCAGGATGTGGCGGGCCTGAGCGACGAAGAACTGTTGACCGCCATTGGCCGCAAGCGCGGCGCCATGCTCAGCGGCGGCCGCGTCAATTTGCAAAAAGCCGCCGAAGTGCTGATTTACGAGTTCCGCCAATGCATCCTCGGGCGCATCACGCTGGAAACACCGGCCGAGTTCAAGCAATGGGCGGCGGCCGCCGACGCAGCCGAAGAAGCCCGCAAAGACAAAACCAGCAAGCGCAGAAAGAAAGCTGCCGAAGAGCGCGCGCCCATGGCGGCACTGCCAAACAGCGAAAATGAGCGCAGCAAGGAAGACGGCGCAGACGATTGAAAATGCGCCTTTGGGGCGCTGCATGCCAATGGGAGACTGCCATGAGTTTGCACAGATGTGTCGGCCTCGCGGCCTTGGCGCTTGCCGGCTTGGGCCTGAGTAGCTGCGGCGGCGGAGGTGGCGGCGATGCCAGTACTCCGGCTCCGGCACCGGCACCTGCACCGGCCCCCGCGCCAAACCCCGCCCCTGCACTGCCCAGCACGCGCATCAGCGCCGACAGCCCGGTCGCCGCAGCCTGCACTGGTGGCACGAGTGGCGGCAGCTTGTACGCCAATGCGGAGGTCGAACCCTTCGTCGCCGCCCACCCCGGCAATCCCAATGTATTGATCAGCGCCTGGCAGCAAGACCGCTGGAGCAATGGCGGCGCGCGCGCCTTGGTCACCGCCGTATCAAACGATGCCGGCAACAGCTGGTCCCGCCACCTCTTGCCCTTCTCGCGCTGCGGCGGCGCGGCATTGGGGAGCAGCGGCGACTACGAGCGCGCCAGCGACCCCTGGGTCGATATCGGCTCCAGCGGCGTGATGTATTCGATGGCTTTGGCCTTCACCGGTACGGCCTTCGCGCCAGGCAGCAGCTCGGCCCTGCTGGTGAGCCGCTCGCTCGACAGCGGCCTGACCTGGAGCACGCCGACCACGCTTTTGCGCGACGGCGACACCCTCTTCAACGACAAAAATACGCTGACCGCCGACCCGACCGATGCGCGCTATGTCTATGCCGTGTGGGACCGCCTGGAGCCGTCGAATTTTGGGCCCACGCTGCTGGCGCGATCGATAGACAGCGGGGCCAGCTGGGAGCCGGCAAGCATCATCTACCGACCCAGCGTCGCCGGTGGCATCAGCCAAACCTTGGGCAATCGCATCGTCGTGTTGCCGGACGGCACTTTGATCAATCTATTCACGCAGATCGACACGGTCGGCACCGCATCAAGCAGCTGGCTGGGTGTGCTGCGCTCCAGCGACAAAGGGCAGACCTGGTCGGCGCCAATCCGCGTCAGCGACATCCAGGCGGTCGGCGCCAAGGACCCGCAAACCGGCAAGGCGATTCGCGACGGCGCGACGCTAGGCTCGATCGCCGTCGGCCCCACCGGCAAGCTGTGGCTGAGCTGGCAGGACGCACGCTTCAGCGCAGACCTGCGCGATGCGATTCTCGTGACGAGTTCGGTCGACGGCGGCCTCACTTGGAGCGCGCCGGCAGCGATCAGCCGCGATCCCAGCGTCGCTGCGTTCACACCGGCGGTCGCGGTCAGCGCCGACGGCCTGGTCGCCATCAGCCACTACGACCTGCGGGCCGACACCGCCGACGCCAGCAGCTTGCTGGCCAGCGCCTGGCTGCTGACTTCACGCGACGGCGTCAGCTGGGTCGAGACCAAGATCTGGGGGCCTTTCGACATGGCACAGGCGCCCGACGCACGCGGACTCTTCCTGGGCGACTATCAAGGTTTGATCAGCCATGGTGCCGGCTTCTTGCCGGTGCTGGCCCTGTCCAGCCAAGACAAGCTGAACCGCAGCGATATCTATGCGCTGCAAGTCACGCCTTTGGCGAGCGCAGCGGCCGCCCCCACGGCCAAAATCTTGGCCCGCAGGCAAAGCTCCGCGCCGGCGCAGGGACTCGATGAACAAGCCTTCCGGCGCGCACAGCATGAAGCCATCGTGGCGGTCATGGAGCGCAGGCTACCGGGCTGGAGCGCGCGTTTCACAAGCCCGCCAAGAACACCCTGAAAGAGCTGGCCGAGTCGGGGAATAGGGGAACAGGGGAATCGGGGAATCGGATCGACCCGGCTTACTCCACCACCAGCACCACCTTGACCGTGGCGTCGACCGCTGACTTTTCGATATAGCCGATCGCATCCACATTGGCAGCCACGTACTTCTTGACGTCAGCGGCAGTCGCCAACTCTTTGGGTGGCGTAGCCTTGCCGGAGAAGGTCAGGCGCGACCAAGCCGCCTTGACTTGCGCCGAGGTCTTGCCCGCTGCCTTGCTGTAGAACTGCTCGCGCACGGCACTGGAATCAGGCAAGTCCGCCAAGGAGGCCGGGCCACCACCGGGCACGGTGCTGGACTTACCCAGGAACAAACCCGCGGCCTGTTCGGGGGTCAAGGTGCTGAGCGAACTCTTGGGGTTGACGATCACCGCCAACTGCGCCTGCGCCAGCGTGCCCAGCGTCAACAAGACCGCCGCCAGCAGCGCTTTCAGATTGCGTCTATTCATCATATGTATCTCCAGTTTGAATAACTTGTTAGTTGGCAGCCGTCTTAGAAGACCAAATCGTAGGACGCGCTCAGAACTCGCGCGCTGCCCGCACCGGGCACGCTGGAACTGTCTTTGACATGATCAAACTGCAGCTTCAGAGCCGCGTCCTTGTGCACCTCATAGCGCAAGGCCAGCAAAGCACTGCGCAGCTTGACCGGTGAATAGAGTTGCTCGTCGTAAGACGACTCCCGGTATGCACTGGCGCCCCCGGTGAGGGTGAACTTGGCCCATCGGTAGCCCAGCGTCGCAAGGAAATAGTCGGCCTTGTAGTTGAGCGTTTCGCGATCGGCGCGGCCGAACTCGCTGCGCACAATCCAATCACCCCAATCGGCATTCAAGGCCAAACCGAGAAAGCTCTGCTTGGGGCCGTTTGAGTCGATTTCGATGACGCCGCTGTCACGATCGGTTTGCTTGAACTTGCTGCGCACATAGCTGAGCCGACCGGTGAACCAATCTTGCGAAAACTCGAAAGTTGCGCCGCTCACGCCGCCCCACTCCACGTTCTTGTCGGCCTCGCTATAGAGGCTTGAATAGGGGTTCTTCTTGCTCTTTTCGCTGCCCGCCAGCACTTCGGTGCGCAGCGTCCAAGCCCCGACTTCGGTGGCATAGCTCAGGCTGGCACCGTTGTAGTTGACGACATCCCAGCCGTAGACATCGGGGCTGGGCCGTATCGTGTTGTAGGCATAACCCACGTCCTGAAAATCCGAGTAGTAATAGAGCGGCAGGCGCTTGCGGCCCACTTGCAGCGTCCACTCCGGTGCGATCTGGTAGCTCAGGTACAGCCACTCCAGGTTCAGATGCTGGTTCGTCAGGGTGCGCGCGGTCACTTGCGCGGTGGCACTCCACTGCGGATTGAACTTGACGGTGCCTTGCAGACCCAGGCGCGACTCCGGGCTGGCCGAGAAGTCTTCATCGTAGACGCCGGCATGGCCCCAATCGGCGATATAGCGGGTGCAGCCGTTATTGAACTTGGGTGCCAAATTACCCGCCACGCAGTCACCAAAAGTGCGGCCCGCCACCAGCGATGCAAAACCAGAGCCACTGAACTCCTGCGCCTGCGCCGCCAAGGGCAAGCACAGCGTCAGCGCCGCCGCATGCCAAGCGCGCTTGCGCGAGGCCGCCGGCCCGGCGCCGCCGGAATTCACATCATCGACCAAGCAAGCAAGACGATAGGGCATGGCGAACTCCAGTCTGAGTAGGAACCGAGCCTGGCAAGCTTCGTTGCCGGGCAGTCAGCGCACCTTAGCCAATTCGCTGAATTCGCGCCTGCCCGGTTTCCACGGCTTCATAGGGAAAACCACAGTATTCCCTCGAATTTGCTCCGCCGCGTGGAAATTTCCCGCTTTTCAAGCCTTTCAAACTCTATGCAGCCTGATGGGGCAACTCGCGAATTCGCAACAAACAAAGCAACAAACCCATGCCCAGCGCGAGCACCGCCGCCGTGATCCATAGCGCGCTACGGTAGCTGCCGCTCGCCTGCACCAAGGCGCCGGTCAAGGCCGGCGCGCAAACCTGCGCCAAGCCGTAGCTGAGCGTCAAGCGGGCCATCGCTTTACCGGGGTTGCTGGGCGCGCGCCGGCCGACCAAAGCCAAGGTCAGGCTGACAATGCCTATGAAGGTGGCGCCATACAAAAAGGCACCTGCCAGTGCTGCCGCCAAACTGCCTGACCACGCCGGCAGCAGCACCGAGATCGTCTGCAAGGCAAAGGCCAGCAGCAAGGCCGCCAATTCGCTCCAGCGGCGCGCCAGCTTGTCCCACAAAAACACCGCCGGTGTGGCAGCGAGGCCGACCAGCGCCCATGCCCAAGGCCCTTGGCCCGCCAGCAAGGGCTGACGCTCGACGATGGCGACGGTAAAGGTGGCGCTGATCACGAAGCCCCAACCGGCGCAGAAATACATCAGCATCATCAAACCCATCCAGCGCCGCGACGGTGTGCTCGGGCTGGCATGCGAGCCCGACATCGCAGGTGGCACCGGTGGCCGCCAAGCCCAGGCGGGCCACAAGAAAAGCAGGCCCAGCAGCGCAAAGCCCAGCCAATGCTGAGCCCAAGTCAAGAGCAGCTGACTCATCACAAAAGCACCCAGCGCCGACACCACAATGCCCAGCCCTAAGCCAGTGAAATGCAAGCCCAGTTCGGGCCGCCGGCCATGGCGCATCAGCCAGTTCAGCACCAAGCCCGACCCGAGCAACATGCCGGCCGCGCCGCACAAGCCGCCCAGGTAACGCGACAGGGCCCAGACCCAGAAGTTGTCGCTCAAGGCCATCAAGGCGGTGATGAGCAAACTCAAAAGCAATCCGCTGCTGTAAAGGCGCTGGCGCAAGCGGGCATCGTCGATCCAGGCAGACCGCAAGGCGCCGCTCATATAACCGAGGTAGTTGATGGAGGCCAGCCAGCCGCCGGCCACATCGCTCAAGCCGGCCTGCGCCTGCATCAAGGGCAAGAGCGGCGTGTAGGCGAAGCGCGCCAGGCCTATGGTCAGAATCAGTCCGCAGATGCCGCCGACAATGACTTGCCAGGCCTGTAGCGGCCGCGAGGCAGTGGGTGAAAGAAGGCTTTGCATGGGCTCCAAGCCTAAGGCATTCCCCCGCCCTTGCAATCAACACAAACGCGCCCATCTGCCAGCGCATGGATCTCAACGCTCTGCCACTGCTGCTGACCGTCGCCTTTGGCCTGGGCCTGATTGCTTGGCTGGCCGGCGGCCCTTTGCTGCAGCGCCGGCGCCGGCAAAAGCTGCGCGAGCAGCCCTTCCCCCAAGCTTGGCGGCGCATTCTGCGTCGGCGCGTGCCCTTGGTGCAGCGCCTTCCGGCCGATTTGCAAATGCGGCTGAAGCAAGATATCCAGGTGTTTTTGGCCGAAAAGCCAATCCTCGGCTGCGGCGGTTTGACCGTGACGGATGAAATGCGCGTCAGCATTGCAGCGCAAGCCTGCATGCCGCTCTTGGGCGCACGGCGCGGCTACTACCCACAGCTCAAGCAGATCCTGCTTTACCCCGGCGCCTTTGTGGTCGATCGGCCGGTCAATCAAGCGGGCGGTGTGCAGATGGAGCAGCGCCGCGCGCTGGCCGGCGAGAGCTGGGTGCAGGGTCAGGTCTTGCTGTCCTGGAGCGATGTGCAAGCCGGCGCGGCCGACCCTGAGGATGGTCACAACGTCGTGATCCACGAGTTCGCCCACCAGCTCGATCAAGCCAAGGGCCATGCGAATGGCGCACCGCAACTGGCCAGCAAACGGCATTACCGGCTCTGGTCGACCGTCATGTACAACGAGTATCAAGCCTTGCGCGAGCGGCTGGCACGCGGCGAATCGGGCCTGATCGACGCCTACGGGGCCACCGATCCCGCCGAATTTTTTGCCGTCTGCAGCGAGCTGTTCTTTGAGCGGCCGATGGAGTTGGCCCAGCAGCATCCGGCGCTGTATGACTTGTTGAGTGACTTCTACCGCATCAAGCCGCTGACCTGGCACTGAGAGGCACTGAGAGGCACTGAGAGGGCCAGGGCTCAACCCCACAAGCTCAGCGGCGCCTCGCGGGTCAAAGCGCGCAGAATGTCCGTGCGGGACAAAAAGCCCAACATATCACCGCGGTCATCCACCACCGGCAAACCGGGCAAACGCAGATCAAGCAGGGCCTGCGCCACTTCCCGAATCGGCGTTTCGGCCCGCGCTGCCGGCACCGGCGTCCACATCACCTCCGCCACCGGGCGCGCCAACCAGGCGGCCCAAGCCTGCGCATCCTCGAAGTTACTCGGCCCCGGCAATAAGTCGGCACGCAAGAGCAGCCCGACCAAGCGCCCCTGCTCATTGACCACCGGCGCCTGCCCAACCTTGGCCTGACTAAGAATCGACAAACCTTGCGCCAGCGTCGAGGCAAGCGGCACAGTGTGCAGGTCCAGGCTCATCAATTGCTCGACCAAGCTCAAGACTTTCCGCTCGGCACCGGCATTGGACGTCAGCGCCTGAGCCTGCGCATAGGCCGCCAAGGCGTCACGCGGCTGCGGTTCGGAGCCGCCCAGCGCGGCCAAGGTCGTGTCGGGAGCCGGCCCCGCCAAAATCACGCCGGGCGAAAGCTCTTCGCCGCCCCGCTTGAGCGCTTCAACCGCCCTGACTCTGGCGACCGACTGCACCGCGCCGAGCTCGCGCAAGCCTTCCAATCTGCCGCTGAAGATGCGCCCGTTGAGGCCGTATACCGTAAACATATCGTTCAGGCCTCGCTGACTCGCGCCCCAGCGGGCTGCCAATCAAGCGTCGCCTGACTCAGCTCGACCCGATTGCGTCCGCCCTGTTTGGCGCGGTAGAGCGCGGCGTCGGCCGCCGCCACCAAGCCGTCCGCCGTGTCGGAGCCGGTAATCGCGCCACCGCGCACCCCGATGCTGATCGTGGTCGAAATGCTGTGTGCGCCCCATTGGGTCGGCGTGGCTTCAACCGCTGCGCGCAGTGCCTCGGCAAGCACCAGCGCACCCTCCGGGCTGGTATCCGGCAGGATGGCCAGGAACTCCTCGCCTCCGAATCGACCGATTTGGTCTTGCGCCCGCAAGCGACTCTGCAAGGCCAGCGCCACCGAGCGCAAAACCACATCGCCGGCCTGATGGCCGTAGTTGTCATTGACCCGTTTGAAATGGTCGATATCCAGCATCAAGACACTCAAATACTGCCCTTGGCGCTGCGCTCGTGCGACGGTCGACTGCAACTGATCGCCAATCGCGCGGCGGTTCGCCAAGCCCGTCAACATATCCTTCATGGCCAATTCGAAGTTGCGCTGCTCGGCACGTTCCATCGTCATGTAGACGAAACCCAAAGTGATGCTCAGCACTGCACACAGCGAAATCAGGAATACCGGCCCCAAGCTTTGGCTGGCGGAAGTCAGCGTCTGCGTGTTGATCAAGCCCAGCGACGCCGCGCCGGCACGCAGCACCAGCATCAAGAACATGACGCCGAAGGCTCCGACCAGGATGTAGCGGCCGCGCCCATGATGAGGCTGCCGACTATCCAACAGGGCGGCCATGATCAGACCAATCTGCCCGGCATATACCAAGGAGGAAATTGCCACGCGCGCGGCGCTGTGCTGCGCCAGTGCGATATACAGCAGCGGCACGACCGCCAAGGGCGCGAGATACCAAGGACCGAACTGCGGCGCGCCCTGAAAGCGCCGCACCGCCTGCAGCATCAACACCAGCGCAATCGCATAGCAGCTGCTGCCGCCGAGCAGAAAAACCAGTTCAGGCAAATAGGCCTGCAATCCAAAAAAAACATGGCTGGCGGTATAGGCCAACAGCGCCAAGGCCCAGGCCCAAAGCGCATGAGCAAGAGGCTTGCCCCAAGCCATAAAGCAAACCCAGAACGCCATCAAGAGACCGACCACGGTCACCACGGTGTAGAGCGTCGCTTGGTCCAGCTGCATGACATTCATTCTAGGAGGGCCATGAAGCTGGACGCTAGGGTTTTGTCAGCAGGCTGGCCACGCTTTGCAACACAGTCTCATTCAGTCGGCCGCTGGCCTGCGCCAGGCGCAGCTGCCGGCGCGCCAGTTCACGGTAAAAAGACCCATGCTCAGCGCCCAAGCTATCGAACGCTTGCAGATGCGCGCTCAGCACACCCGTATCGCCGCGCGAAATTGGTCCTGACAAAGCCCCGGCCAAGCCCCGTGCTGCCGCTGCGTCGAGCGTGCCACGCGCCAGTGGCAGCAAGGCCGGCAATGCCGCCTCGGGCGGCAGGCCGATGCGCGCCCAAACCTCGGCAGCCTCGTCCAGCAATGACAACAAAAAGCTGGCCGCGAAGCTGGCCGCTCCGTGATAGGCCGCGCGCGTGCCGGGCGGCAACTGCAATGGCTTCATTTGCAGACGCAATGCCAAGTCATGCAAAGCATCGGACAAGACCTGACCGTGTGGCCCGACCTCAATGGCCACCGTGCTGCCGGCCAGCAATTGAGCGGCCCGCGCCGGGTCAGAAAATATTTGCAAGGGATGGAAACCGCCAATCTGCGCACCGGCTGCAGCAGCGGCCGCGAGCGCAGTCAGCTCGGTCGCGCCGCTGCAATGGACCGCGCTTTTAGACCGGTCCCAGGGCATCGTCGCGGCCAAAGGCTCAATGGCGTCGTCAGGCACGGACCGGAAAATAAGATCGGCCGCCGCGACCGCCTCAGCCGCCGGCATCGCCCGGCAT
>CAUPEV010000026.1:0-39357 GCA_963510335.1 uncultured Roseateles sp. | reverse complement strand
GCTTGCCATCGTCAACAATATGGCCGAAGGTCTGCTGTTGATCGACGCCCAGCAAAGCATACGCAGTGCCAATCCTGCGGCGGAGCGCCTGTTTGCCAGCTCGCCGGGCCAGCTACGTGGCCTGCCGCTGCGCCAGCTCTTGCACAGTGACGTCGACGCGCCCCTGCGTGCCGGTCGCCAGGAGCTGCGAGTCCCCGCCTGCCAAGGTGATGTCTTGCATCTTGAATTGACCGTGAGTCCGCTGCCGGGGCAGCCTGATTTGCAGATCGTGTTGCTCCATGATGTCAGCCTGTACAAGCAATCGGAGCAAGAGCTGCGACGCTTGGCCGAAGTCGACGCGCTGACGCATCTTGCCAACCGTAGGCACTTCGATGCCTGCCTTGAGCGCTGTTGGCAAGCCGCCTGCCAAACTGGGCAAGTCTTGAGCCTGATGCTGCTGGATGTCGACCACTTCAAACAGTACAACGACACGCTCGGCCATCAGGCGGGCGACCTGTGCTTGCAAGAGCTTGCCCGCTTGTTGCAAGCCGCCAGCCAGCGCCCCGGCCTGCCTTTGGGGACTCTGGCCGCTCGCTACGGCGGCGAGGAGTTCGCCCTGATCTTGCCCGGCGACGCGGCACTGGCCCAGGCCAGCGCCGATGCTTTTCGCAGTGCCTTGCTGGAATGCCATTTGCCTCACCCGGCATCCACTGCGGGGCCCTGGGTCACGGTGAGCATTGGCTGTGCGAGCCTTGTCCCTCACGACGGTAGGCGTATTGCCGAGCTCTTCAATGCCGCAGATGAGGCCATGTACCGAGCCAAAGCGCTAGGGCGCAACTGCGTGGTCCAGGTCGAACTGAGCGGCTAAGCACACATCCAATACGCCCGCGTGAACGGGTATGTATCCTCAGTGCTGCGGCGTTATGGGCTGGAGCTTAATGCCTGAAGTGGCGCACGCCGCTGAACACCATCGCGATGCCGCGCTCGTTGGCGGCGGCGATCACCTCGTCGTCGCGCATCGAGCCGCCCGGCTGAATGACACTGGTGGCACCGGCGTCGACGACCACATCCAGGCCATCGCGGAAGGGGAAGAAGGCATCGCTGGCGACGGCCGAGCCTTGCAAGGTCAGGCCGGCGTTCTCGGCCTTGATCTTGGCGATGCGGGCCGAGTCAATGCGGCTCATCTGACCTGCGCCCACACCCAGCGTCATGCCGCCAGCGCAGAAGACGATGGCATTGCTCTTCACATATTGCGCCACGGTCCAGGCGAACAAGAGGTCTTCGAGCTCTTGTGCTGTGGGCTGCTTGGTGGTGACAACCTTCAAATCGCTGGCCTTCAGGAAATGGTTGTCGGCGGTTTGCAAAAGGATGCCGGAGCCGACGCGCTTGCTGTCGACGGCATTGCGGCCCTGGCTGAAAGGCGTTGAACCACCGGCCGGCAAAGCGATTTCGAGCAGACGCACATTCGCTTTGGCCGCAAAGATGGCGCGCGCTTCATCGCTAAAAGCTGGAGCCATCAGCACCTCGACAAATTGCTTTGCCACATGGGTGGCGGCCGCCGCATCGACCGGGCGGTTGAAGGCAATGATGCCGCCAAAGGCCGAGGTCGGGTCGGTCTTGAGGGCCTTGGCGTAGGCGGCAGCGGCGCTTTCGGCTACGGCCACACCGCAAGGGTTGGCGTGCTTGATGATGACGCAGGCGGGCGCTTCAAAAGCCTTCACGCATTCCCAGGCGGCGTCGGCGTCGGCGATATTGTTGTAGCTCAGCTCCTTGCCTTGCAACTGCTTGGCGGTGACCAGGGAGCCAGGTGCGGGATAGAGGTCGCGGTACAAGGCGGCGCTTTGGTGCGAGTTCTCACCGTAGCGCAGGTCTTGCACCTTGACGAAGGTTGAGTTCATCTGGCCGGGATACTCGGCCAGGCTGCCGTCGTCCTGGCGTGCGCTCAAGTAATTGCTGATTGCAGCGTCATATTGAGCAATGCGGTTGAAGGCGGCCACCGATGCGGCAAAGCGGGTCTTGTCGCTGGTCTTGCCGCTGCTCTTGAGTTCTTCCAGTACCTGCGCGTATTGGCCGGCATCGGTCAAGACGGTCACGTCCTTCCAGTTCTTGGCGGCTGAGCGCACCATGGCCGGGCCGCCGATGTCGATGTTCTCGATCGCGTCTTCCAGCGTGCAGCCAGGCTTGGCCACGGTCGCTTCAAAGGGGTAGAGATTGACGGCCAGGATGTCGATCATGGTGATGTCGTGCTGCGCCGCTGCGGCCATATGCTCGGGCAGGTCACGCCGGGCCAGCAGGCCGCCGTGCACCTTGGGGTGCAGGGTCTTGACGCGGCCGTCCAGCATTTCGGGGAAGCCGGTGTGTTCCGCCACTTCGGTGACGGGCAGGCCGGCATCAGCCAGCAGCTTGGCCGTGCCGCCGGTGGACAGCAGGCGCACGCCTAACTTATTTAGTTCGGTGGCGAATTCGACAATGCCGGTCTTGTCGGACACGGAGATCAGGGCGGTCAGTTTGGACATGGTGTGCGGGGAGCTACTACGTTAGAAAGATGCGTTGCTGCGGGGGTGTTTGCGCTTGTGCGAGAGCTGGCTAGAGCAATTTGTGCTCGGTCAGCTTGCGCCGCAGTGTATTGCGATTGATGCCCAGCCACTCGGCGGCCTTGCTCTGGTTGCCGGCGGCGTGTTTCATCACCACCTCCAGCAAAGGTTTCTCAACCACCTGAATCAACATTTCGTGCATCGAGTGCGGTTCTTCACCGTCCAGGTCGCGGAAATAGATTTCAAGGTTTTCGCGCACGCAGGCATCGATCGGTTTCGGGGTCATCATGCCTGTTGTCTCAGTTGCTTGTATTCATGGGGAGCTATTGTTGGAGCTTCTGGCTGCTTGGCAAGATAGGGCAAGCGCTGATACGAATCCCCAAGTGTGTCAAACCAAGCTTGCAGCGCCTTGACTTGGGCGGCGCTACTCTCCAGCCGATTCATTTCTTGGCGAAACGTTTCGCCCCCGGGCAAGTCTGCGACAGCCCAGCCTATGTGTTTGCGCGCCGTGCGCATGCCGGTCAGTTCGCCGTAGAGGCTGTAATGGTCATGCAGATGTTCGATCAACCAGTCGCGCGCTTGTGTGACGGTGGGTGCGGGCAGAGGCTCGCCGGTGGCCAAGAAATGGGCGGTCTCAGCAAAAATCCAAGGCCGACCCTGGGCCGCGCGGCCAATCATCACGGCGTCGGCGCCGGTCAAGGCCAATACCTGTTTGGCCTTTTGCGGCGAGTCGATATCACCATTGGCGACCACCGGTATTTTCAGCGCCGCTTTGACGGCCGCAACGGTGGCGTATTCGGCGTCGCCCTTGTAACCCTGCTCACGGGTGCGGCCATGCACGGTGACCATGGCTACGCCGGCGCCTTCGGCGGCCAGGCTCAAGCGCAGGGCATTCTTTTCGCTTTCGCACCAACCGGTACGCATCTTCAAGGTGACCGGCACCCCGTGCGGCGCGGCGGCAGCGACCACCGCTTCGATGATCTGCAAGGCCAGTGGCTCGTCCTGCATCAAGGCCGAGCCGGCCCATTTGTTGCAGACCTTTTTGGCCGGGCAGCCCATATTGATGTCGATGATTTGGGCACCGCGATCGATGTTGTACTGCGTCGCCTCGGCCATCATGGCCGCGTCGGTGCCGGCGATCTGCACGGCGATCGGGCCTGCTTCGCCTTCATGGTTGGCGCGCCTGGAAGTCTTCAAGCTGGTCCATAAGTCCTTGCGCGAGGTCACCATCTCGCTGACGGCATAGCCCGCACCCATGCGCCGGCAGAGCTGGCGGAACGGCCTGTCGGTGACGCCAGCCATGGGCGCCACAAACAGATTGTTCGGCAGGGAATAGGGGCCGATCTGCAAGACCGGGGACTGGGATGGCATGGGAGAACAGGAAGGCTTTGCCTAAAAAAGAGGCAAAATTATACCCGTTCAGCTCGACTGCCCCGGCTTTGCCTACTGCGGGGTGCCTGCCGGCTTAGCGCTCTCGTTCTGGCGCCGCCAGAGTTGGATATTGCTTTCCAGTAGCCCACTCATGACTTTTTGGCCGCTCAGCTTGATCATGGCGCGGGTGATGCGGCCGCGCATTTCACCGCTATTGCAAGCGGATTTATGTGACAAGGTCAGGAATAGATTTTCGTTTGCCACTGCGGGCGAGAGCATCTTCACATCGCTAATGCCCAACTTGCTCAGGAAGGCTTGGCCGGGGCTGTCTTCATAAATCATGTAGTCGGCGCGCGAGCGCCTGAGCATCTGTATGGCCTGCTCCAGGCTGGCCACTTGCGTCATTTTCAGGGACTGTTTGGAGAAGCGATCAAAGGCTTCACCGAAGCTGTTGTTGATGACGGTGACGCCCTGCAGGCCGATCAAGTCATGCCAGCGTGTGTAATTGATCTTGGAGTTAGTCCGCACCCAGATGACCGATCGAGTGTCATGGAAGGGGGGGTGAAAGTAATCCATGTACTCGGTGCGTGGGCCGGTCCAGAAAGCACCGGCGATGAGGTCGATGCGGCCGGCTCGCGCTTCTTCTTGTACACGACCCCAAGGGCCCACATAGCGCAATTCGATGGGGATGCCGATCTCCTTGGCCAGCAGCTGCATCAAATCGGCATTGGCGCCGATCAAGCGATTTTCGTCCGCCGGATCTCGCCACAAATAGGGCGGGTACTGTGGGTTGCCGGAAGCCAGCATCGTGGTGCAGGCTTCCTGGGACCATGCCAGTGAGCTGCTGATCAGCGTCAGCAAAGCGACGCTGACCAGCTTGCCATAGCGTCGGAAAAAGCCGTTGGGAGGCTTATTCAAGGACTGCCCCCCAGCCGTCAGCATAATGCGTCTCATGCAAGCCCATTTGGAAACCCTACTTCACAGTTTGCTGATGATACTTGCCGTGCCCGAAGTTGGTTTGATCAGCGTCTTTTTAGTTTCACTGGTGTCGGCCACCTTGTTGCCGCTAGGCTCGGAGCCCGCGGTTTTTTTGTTGATCAAAGCCAACCCGGCGATGTTCTGGCCGGCGATCCTGGTGGCGACCATAGGCAACACCTTGGGAGGTGGCATCAGTTGGTGGATGGGCTATGGCGCCGAGGCCGCGTATGAGCGTGCTACTCACCGCAAACCCCACAATCCACGCTTGCTGGCATGGTTCGCGAAGTTCGGTGCCAAGGCTTGCTTGCTGAGTTGGCTGCCGGTGATTGGCGATCCGATGTGTGCGCTGGCTGGTTGGTTGCGCTTGCCGTTTTGGCCTTGCTTGGCTTATATGGCGGCGGGCAAGTTCGCCCGCTATTTGGTGATGACAGCGGCCTTGCTATGGGTATTCCCTGGGTCGGCATGAGTTATGGGATGGGCGTAGTGGGTGCGCTTGCATAGACAATGGCCAGTCAGTTCTATCTGCCCACCAGCAAACGACCCCAAATGAGCACACCTGCCTACCAAGAACTTCACCAGCGTCATCAACGCCTACATCGCCTGGCCCATTTGCAGGCCATGGCGCAATGGGACCAGTCGGCCAATATGCCGCCCAAGGGCAACGAAGCGCGCTCTTTGGCTTTGGCAGAAATGGGCGGCTTGCTGCACCAACTCGCCACCGAACCGCAGCTCAAGGGGCTGTTGGATGCGGCGGCCGCTGAGGCCTTGAACGATGATCAGCGCGCCAATCTGCGCGAGATGCGACGTACGTGGATGGCTTCGAACGCATTGCCGCAAAGTCTGGTCGAGGCCAAGTCGCTGGCCAACTCGCGCTGCGAACATGCGTGGCGCACGCAACGCCCGGCCAATGATTGGGCCGGCTATCTGCCACTGCTGCGCGATTGCGTGAAGATGGCGCGCGAGGAAGCGCGCTGCTTGTCCGAAAGCAGCGGCTTGGGTTTGTACGACGCCTTGATGGATCAGTACGAGCCGGGCATGAGGGTTGCTGAGCTTGACCGCGTTTTTGGCGATCTGCGCACTTGGTTGCCGCAACTGATCAAAGATGTGCAGGCCAAGCAGGCTCAAGAAACCGTCGTGCGGCCACTTGGCCCTTTCTCCAAAGACGCGCAGCGCGCCCTGGGTCAAGCGGCCATGCATTTGGTCGGCTTTGACTTCGAGGCCGGCCGACTGGACGAGAGCGCCCACCCGTTTTGCGGGGGCGTGCCCGAAGATGTGCGCATCACCACGCGCTACCGTGAGGATGACTTTTTGCCCAGCCTGATGGGCGTCATTCATGAAACCGGCCATGCCCGCTACGAGCAGAATCTGCCGCGTGAATGGCTGGGTCAGCCGATGGCCAATGCGCGTTCGATGGGCTTGCACGAGAGCCAGTCCTTGAGCTTCGAGATGCAGCTCGGCAGCCATCCGGCCTTCGCCAAGCTCATCAGTCCGCTGGTCACCCAGCATCTGGGGGCTCAGGCTGCGTTCGAGCCGGCTAACTTGAACCGTCTGCTGACACGGGTGCATCCTGCCTTCATCCGGGTTGACGCCGATGAAGTGACCTATCCGGCCCATGTGATTTTGCGCTACGAGATCGAGCGCGCCTTGATCGAAGGCGAGATCGAATGCGAGGATATCCCGGCGCTGTGGGATGCCAAGATGATGGAGCTGCTGGGCGTAGACACGCGCGGCAACTACAAAGACGGCTGCATGCAGGACGTGCACTGGGGTTGCGGCCTGTTCGGCTATTTCCCTTGCTACACCTTGGGTGCGATGTATGCGGCGCAATGGTTCGCGGCAATTCGCCGCAGCCGCCCGGAGCTTGATGCCGACATTGCCGCCGGCAATCTGGCGCCGGTGTTCGACTGGTTGCGCAGCAATATTTGGCTGCAAGGCAGTCGCTTGGAGACACCCGACTTGGTCAAGGCGGCCAGCGGCGAGACGCTCAATCCGGCGCATTTCAAAGCGCATTTGCAGGCCCGCTACTTGGCTTGATGCCGCGCACTGGGTGCAAAAAAAGGGGAGCCCAGTCGGGTTCCCCTTTTTAGTTCTGAGCCTTTCCTTGACGCTGCTGGCCTCTACCCCGTTCACGCCGCTCAGAGATTTCTCATTGCTTGGCCGCAATTCTGACGGCTTGTTCCGGCCGCCGCATCCCCTTGTTCACAGGGGCGCGCGGCAGCGAACGTGAAGGGATTCACGATTCCTGGCGCTGCCTCGCCCGCAATGTTTTCAACGTACGGCGCAAGTCGCGCAAGGCGGCTGCCATGCGGCTCTCGCCCGGCTCACCGAGCAGGCGCAAGCTGGAGTCATCCAGAACCTCGGTGTTCAGCCGCAAGCCGTGGCGCGCCAGTTGTTCGCCCAAATGCGGCGCGCGCTGTTTCAGCGCGGCTCGCGTGCTTTGGTAAGCATGCTCCGCCAGATGATGGCGCTGCGAGTAGCTGAAGGTATTGGCCAGAAACATCTCGGCATCCCTGTGGTCGGGCTCGAACAGCAGGATGTCGGTTTCGGGATGGCTGTGCTCGTAGCGTTTGATGCCCAGTTCCAGGCGCGAATGAATCAGCGAGCGAAAGGTCTGGCTTAGCACCAAGGGCAGGCCGCCGTCGACCAAATGCGGGATGCGGGCGCGCTTTGTGCGTGTCGAGTCGGCCGGGTCAGATTCATAGGGCACCAAGGGGTTGAGGCAGATCAGCAGATCAAGCCCCTCTTGCAAGAGCACCGAGGCATGCAAGGTCTTCTTGAGCGCGCCATCCACATAATGCCGACCTTCGATGGTGACAGGAGGGAACAGGCCCGGCAGCGCGGCGCTGGCTTGCACTGCTTGCGAGATTGGGATGTGATCCCAGCCGGCCAAGCCAAAGGGGGCAGCCTCGCCGCTGTCCAGGTCGGTGGCGACCAGCACCAGGCGCTTCTTCAGCTGCCGGAAATCGTTGCTGCGGCCGGGGCGGTCGAACAGCAACTGCAATTGCGCGGCCAAGATTTCGCCTGAAAGCAAGCCGGTCGGCAAGGCCGCACCGAGTCGCTCGAAGGAGCCAAACACCGAGCGGCCCTGCACGAAGGCGGCCCAGCTGGCACGCCAGATGAGCCCGGGCAATATCTTCAGCCGAGCACGGTACTCGTCCCATGCCGGGCGCAATAGCTCTGCCGGATCGAAGCTGTCGGGCGAGTAGTCGCGGTTCTCGATGAAGGCCGCGCACAAGGCGCGTGGGCCTATGCCATTGGCGAGGCCAGCGGCGATGAAACCGCCCGCACTGACGCCGATATAGCCGTCGCAATCGATGCAGGAGAGGCCTTCGATGGCCTCCTCCAAGGCGCACAGCGCGCCAATCTCATAGATGGCGCCCAAGGGCCCGCCGCCGGCCAATGCCAGGCCTATGCGCGGAGCGCTTGTCTTTGCCTTGGGTTTCAAACTATGCGAGCCCTCTGGATAGGCTCAATCGAGTGGGGTGGACTTTCAGGATTCAATCGCCGCTGCGACCGAAGCGGCTGCTTCGCTCACTGTCGCCGCCGGGGCTGCGGCTGCAGCCTTGCTGACGGCCTTTGTCGCGGCCTTCGCGCTGGGCTTGGCGGCGGCCTTCTTGAAAGGCGTTGCTGCTGGCGTCGCTGCTGCTTTGGCCTTGGCCGGCGCCTTTGCGACTGCCTTCACAACGGCCTTGGCTGGGGCTGCTTTAGCGGGCGCTTTTTCAGCAGCTTTCGCGGGAGCCTTGGCCGCGATCTTCTTGCTTGCTGGTTTGGCTGCTGCTTTGGCCGCTGGCTTTGCCGCAGCCTTGACTGGCGCCTTCACTGCAACTTTGGCGGGCTTCTTGGCCGGCGTCTTGATGCCGACGGCGGCGTTCAAGGCGTCAATGCTGGCGATCAATTCGGCCACATCTTTGGCCGAGGGTACGCCCAGGCGGTTCAAGGCACGGGCAACGCGGTCTTCAAAAATAGATTCGAGCTTGTCCCAATGCTGACCGGCTTTGTTGCCAACGCCGCCCGCCATGCCGGTGACCTTGCTGGCCATCGCGCCGAGCTTTTCTTCCGCTGCGGACTGGGTCTTCTTCTGCAGGCTCAGGCCTTCCTTGACCAGCGCCTCAAACACCTTGCCACCTTCGCCTTGTGCCTTGGCGAATGCGCCCAGGCCGGCGGCCCAAATATGTTGGGCCGAGTCTTTGATGCCTTGTGCAAGCTGGCTGTCCAGCAGGCCGGCCGGCAAGGCCCCGCCAAAGCCGGTGTTGGAAGCGGTGTTCTTCTTGGCTGCCATTTTTTGAAGCTTCTTGACCATGTCGTTCGTCCTTGGTGGTTATCGCACTGATTGCACGGGAATTGCATTCACTATAAATGCCACAAGCGCCGATGGGTAGTGCGTTCCTAGGCAGTGGGCTCTATCTAGTGAGCGTCCTCCAGACCCGTTGCCGCGCATGGCGCAGAAGAAATGACTTGAGCGCGGCCCGGCCCTGTGCTTTTTGAGCGTTCTCACATGAGCGAGTGTCAAAGTCGCCAAGACTGCGGGTAATCGCGCAGCAGCGAGGCGCCGCTTATCGTCAAGAATCACAGGCAGCAGCTAAACATAGGAGACAGACATGCAGTATTTCGTCACCGGGGCCACCGGTTTCATCGGTAAACGGCTTGTGAAGAAGCTGTTGGCGCGGCGCGGCAGCACGGTTCACTTTCTGATGCGCGAGGAAAGTCGCGACAAGCTGCCCGAGTTGCTGGAGTTTTGGGGTTTGGCCAAATCCGCTAAAGCACGCGCGCTGCCGGTATTTGGCGACCTAACGGGCAAGAAACTCGGGGTCTCGGCGGCCGACCTGAAGGCCTTGAAGGGGCAGATCGACCATGTCTATCATCTGGCCGCCGTCTATGACCTGAAGGCCGACGAGGCCTCGCAGATGGCCGCCAACGTGGACGGCACGCGCAGCATGGTGGAGTTTGCGGCCGCCATCGAGGCCGGCCATGTGCACCATGTCTCATCGATCGCCGCTGCCGGCCTCTACGAAGGCGTGTTCCGCGAGGATATGTTCGACGAGGCCGAGGGGCTTGATCATCCCTACTTCAGCACCAAGCACGAGAGCGAGAAGATCGTCCGTCAGGAGTGCAAGCGAGCCTGGACCGTCTATCGCCCGGCGATGGTGGTCGGTGACTCCAAGACCGGCGAGATGGACAAGATCGACGGCCCTTACTACTTTTTCAAACCTATCCAGCGCCTACGCCAGATCTTGCCGCCTTGGCTGCCTTCGATCGGCCTGGAAGGTGGGCGGGTCAATATCGTGCCGGTCGACTATGTGGTCGATGCGCTCGATCACATCAGCCACCAAACCCGTGCCACGGGCCGCTGTTTCCATCTGGTCGACCCGGTCGGCTACCGCGTCGGCGATGTGTTGGACATCTTCTCCAAGGCCGCGCATGCGCCGAAGATGAATTTGTTCATCAACGCCGCGCTGCTGGGCTTCATCCCCAAGAGCGTCAAGAAGGGCTTGATGGCTCTTGCGCCGGTGCGGCGCATCCGCAATGCGGTGATGAAGGATCTGGGTCTGCCGGACGATATGTTCACCTTCATCAACTACCCGACCCGCTTCGATTGCCGCGAGACCGCCGCCGCGCTGAAGGGCAGTGGGATTGCCTGCCCGAACCTGCATGACTACGCCTGGCGCCTTTGGGACTTCTGGGAGCGTCACCTCGACCCGGATCTGTTCATCGACCGTAGCTTGCGCGGTGCCTGCGGCGGCAAGGTGGTGTTGGTCACCGGTGGTTCGAGCGGCATTGGCCTGGCTTCGGCGATCAAGTTTGCCGAGGCCGGTGCGATCACGGTGATCTGTGCGCGCGATGAAGTCAAGCTGGCCGAGGCCGTCGCCGAGATTCGCGCGGCCGCCGGCGCTGACGCCAAGATTCACAGTTACTCGGCCGATATTTCCAATGAGGAAAGCTGCAAGGCGATGGTCGCCTGGCTGACCGAGACCTTCGGCGGGGTCGACTATCTGATCAACAACGCCGGCCGCTCGATCCGCCGCGCTATCGAGGGCAGTTACGACCGTTTCCATGACTTCGAGCGCACCATGCAGCTGAACTATTTTGGCTGCCTGCGTGTCACCATGGGCCTGCTGCCCGGCATGGTGGCCAAACGCAAGGGCCATGTGGTGAATATCTCCAGCATCGGCGTGCTGACGAATGCGCCGCGCTTCTCGGCCTATGTGGCCAGCAAGGCTGCACTGGACGCCTGGACGCGCTGCGCGTCATCCGAGTTTGCCGACCAGGGCGTCACCTTCACCACCATCAATATGCCCTTGGTGCGCACACCGATGATTGCGCCGACGCAGATCTACAAAAACGTGCCGACGCTGGCGCCTGAAGAAGCGGCCGATATGGTGGCGCAGGCCTGCATCTCTAAACCGGTGCGGGTGGCCACGAGGTTGGGTATCACGGGTGAATTGCTGCATGCGGCAATGCCGCGCGTGGCACAGATCGTGATGAACACGACCTTCCGCATGTTCCCGGACAGCGATGCGTCGAAGGGCGACAAGTTGGGCAAGGGCGGCAAATCGCAGCTCTCACCCGAGGCGATCGCAATGCAGCAGATGATGAAGGGGATTCATTTCTGAACCCCGCTTGGGACGTGGATCAGTGATGCCAGACCAGCAGGCGGGTGCCGCTGGCATCCAGATTGCTGATGGCGATATTGCCCATCGAGTTGGCGCCGTTGAATTGGCCAGCGCCGGCCGTCAGTACATCGGCCAGGCCAGTTTGCAGATTCAGCTTGCCGGCGCCGATGTAAACCTGACTGCCGCCTTGGCCGTCATAGCCGCTTTGCAGGGCGCCGCTCAGACCGGCGGCTTGTATGGCTGCGGCAAATTCAGCCGGCGAGAGCTTTGATTTGTCGGCTGTGAGCTTGTCGCCGCCGAGCAAGTTCAGCAGGCCCGGCAGCGCTGAATTCGACAAGGCCGAGTGCATTGCGCTTGCTTGCGTGCCGCCATTGACCGAACGCAGTTCCTCGTCACCCAGCGCTTGCGGCGCGGCCATGGCCTGGGCTGCGCAGGCCCATGCGGCGCAGGTCAGGAACAGGCTGCGTGTCAATGTCTTGGCGCTGGCTGTGAACATGGCAATACCTCGGCTGGCTTGGTTGCGGGGCCAAAGCTTGGCCCGATGACGCAATTCTCAAAGCAGCGAAGCTCGCTGAACAGGCTTGCCAGGCGACGCGCGCCCTGGATTCGTGACATAGGCGGCATGCAGCGAGCTTTATTGAAACCACCCGCTGGCGGCTAGTTTTCCAATCTCCCGCCAGCCCGTGATGGACTTGGCATATTTGGCATATGACCTTTGGCGATCGGTCTAGAACGCTTCGGCCACGGGCAGCACGCTGACCCGGCGCGACACAGCGCTCAGCGCAATCTGGTGCAGCATCTCGGTGACCGTGGTGCAGCAGTCTGAAAGGATGCTGACCTTGGCATAGGACTCTGCGGCTTTGGAGATGGCGGTGTGGGTGACGCAGTTTTGCGTCATCATGCCGCAGATCAGCAACTCCGTAACGCCCAGTCCGGACAGCGTTTGCGTCAATGTCGTGCCATCAAAGCTGTCGGCAAAGCGCTTGGCCACCAGCGGCGCCTGTGGCGCGGCGGCCAATACGCGAGGATGCGTGGCAACGCCCGCACTGCCGGCGTTGAAAAACGGTGACGGGCCTTTGGCTGGATCGGCGATGTGTTGAACCAGGATCACTGGCATTTGCGCCGCTTGGGCCTTGTGGATGGCCGCTTCGACTTGCGTCAGCACGCCCTCGGCGTTATGAAGCGGGTAGTTGCCGTCAGGGAAATAGTCCATCTGTACATCGATGACGATCAGGGCTTTTGCGTGTTTCATGGTCTGTGCTTCCGGGTTTGAGCTGATTCGATGGCTGAATTGTTTCAATCCGTGCTCAGCCTGACCAGTGGCCTGAATGACAACTACCGATAAGATCGGGCCAAGTTCATTCGCTCTTGGGAACACATGTCTTGCCACCCGATTGCCGTCCTGGCCTTTGACCAGATCAGCCCTTTCCACTTGGCCGTACCCTGTGCCGTGTTCGGCGAGTCGCATCCGGGGGCGCCGCCATTCGAGCTGAGGGTGTGCGCCGCCGAGCCCGGCGCCTTGATGACGACGGCCGGCTTCGGCCTGAGCTTGAGCGCCGGGCTCGAAGCCTTGAAAGGGGCGCGCACCGTCATCGTGCCGAGCTGGCGCGACCCGCAAGAGCGCCCGCCGCAAGCCTTGCTGGACGCCTTGCGGCGGGCGCACAAAAGCGGCGCACAGTTGGTGGGCCTGTGTCTGGGCGCTTATGTGCTGGCCGAAGCGGGCTTGTTGGATGGGCGGCGGGCCACCACGCATTGGGCCTATGCGCAGGACTTTGCGGCGCGCTTTCCCCAGGTCGAGGTGGATGCCGATGTGCTCTATATCGACGAAGGTGATGTGCTGACTTCGGCTGGCACTGCCGCCGGTATCGACGCTTGCTTGCATCTCTTGCGCCGCCAATATGGGGCCGGGCCGGCCAATAGTGTGGCGCGGCGCTTGGTGGTGCCGCCGCATCGGCAGGGCGGGCAGGCTCAGTTCATAGCGCAGCCCTTGCCTGAAAGTGCGCGTGATACCCGTTTGGCCGCCGTCATCGAGCGCGTGCGAGCTGATTTGACGCAGGCGCACACCTTGGACAGCCTGGCCGACACGGTGATGATGAGCCGGCGCAGCTTCACGCGGCACTTTCGCCAACTCACGGGCACAACGGTCGGCGCCTGGTTGCTCAGCGAGCGCTTGGCGCGCAGCCAAGCCCTGCTGGAGGGTAGCGATCAATCGGTCGAGCAGATCGCCGAGTTGGCGGGTTTTGGCTCGGCGGTGTCGCTGCGGACGCATTTCCGCAGCGCCTTTGGTGTCTCGCCGACGGCGTGGCGGCAGACTTTCCGCGGCAATCAAGATTGAGCACGATGGAGCACGATTGATTGCATCGGCTGGCATCTGACCCAAGTTGACATGGCCGGGTCACACTGATGATGAAAATGGGCCAACAGTGCCTGCAAGTACTTCATTAACTGAGCAGGGTGTTGCAAATGGCGAAGAAAAGTTTGATGACGGCCTGGACCCGTAGCCTGCAGCGCAGCTTTGTGAAGGCGGCGCGCAGCCAAATGGCAGCAGGTGCGAAGGCGCTGAAGCAGTCGATCAAGAGCGCGCAAGTGGCTCAGGCCAAACGGGCCAGTGCGCCGGCCGGCGCGGGCGATTGGTTGCCCGGCGTAGCCATGGCTGCGGGTGGCGCGCGCCAGTTTCGGGTTTACCGCCCGCCGGGCCTGCAGCCTGGGGAGCGGCTGCCGCTGCTGGTGATGCTGCATGGTTGCGGCCAAACGGCGAGGGCCTTTGCGCAAAGCACCCATATGAATGCGCTGGCAGCGCGTGAGCGTTGCCTGCTGCTTTACCCCGAGCAAGACCTCATGGCCAACCCGCAAGGCTGCTGGAACTGGTTTGCAACCCGCTCCGGCAAAGCGCAGGCGGAAATGGCGCTGATCATGCAGGCCATTGATCAGGTCTGCCTGCTCTACGCGGCAGACCCGCAGCGCGTGGCCGTTGCCGGCATGTCAGCCGGCGCCAGCATGGCGGCTCTGCTGGCGACGCGCCACCCCGAGCGCTTCAAGGCGGTGGTGATGCATTCGGGCGTGCCGCCGGGTGAGGCTCATTCGGGCTTGTCGGCCATGGGCGCCATGAAGGGTCGGCACCAGGGGAGCCCTCAGTCAGCGGCCACCACGGCGGCTGCGATGGCGAGCCCCACCTGGCCAGCTTTGCTGCTCATCCATGGCCGTGAAGACCGGGTGGTGGCGCCTGAGAATGCCCAGGCTGCGGTGCTGCTTTGGTGCGCGGCCGCGCGGCTGAGTAGCAAGGCTGCAGTAGAGGCCGGGCCAGCGCAGCGCAGCCAACGCGGCCAGCGCTATGCCATGACGACGACCGACTACCGGGTCGGCGCCCGCATCGTCGTGACTTGGGTGCAAGTGGATCACCTGGCCCATGCTTGGAGCGGCGGCGCCAAATCGCAGCCCTTCAGTGATCCGCTTGGACCGGATGCATCGCGCATGCTGTGGCGTTTTGTGAGTCGGCAATTTAGCGCTTGAAGCGATCGGGCTCAGCCCGGCGAGGTGATCTCCTAGTGGCTTTCCCTAGGGCGGTCTCGGCCGTCAGCGCTTTCCCTGTGGTGGCTTCCCCTCTTTCAGGAGGGCAGCAAGTCATGGACTATCGACGTCACCAGAACTCCACGAGAGTTCTTCCATCATTGAATGATTCAAGGAGTATTGAATGCTGTTGTCTGCTCACCGCCTTTATGCGGCCTCCGCGCTGGCTTTGCTATCTTCTACGTCGGCGCTGGCTGCGTCGACGGTCTATGTCTCGTCTGACTCATTTCTGAGCCATGTCGCGCCGGCTTCCTACTTCGAGAACTTCGATGGGCTCGCTGACCTGCCGACCGGGGCAATCGATTTCAGTGGTGCAGGCTTTTCCTATGCAGTTTCGGCGCCCGACAATCTGTTTGCTTCCGGTGGCTTTCTCAGCACCAATCAGATCGACCAAGCATTGACCATCACTTTCACCGGCGCCAAGGTCACAGCGGTGGGGGCGAACTTCTATGTCGTCAATCTGTCTGATGCCTTCCAGTCGGTGTCGGTCACCTTGACGCTGAGTGATGGCACGACCACGAGCTTTACGCCGACTTCGACGCTCGACAGCTACCGGGGTTTCACCTCTAACGTGGGCATCACATCGCTGGTCATGAGTGCGCCGGGCGTGTCGCTCTATGCCGGCATCGACAACCTGACGGTCGGTGTGAGCGCAGTGCCGGAGCCGGCCAGCTGGGCCTTGATGGGTCTGGGTGTGGCGGGTCTGTTGGCGGTGCGCCGTCGCGCGGCCTGATCGCACCGATTCGCCCGAACTCGAATCGATTCGATCGATTCGACCCGATGCAGGCGCTTCGAGCGCCGCCTTCAAATCAATGCTGTTGCGGCTTTCATGCCGCACAAGGAAATGAATATGTCTAGAGCTACCTCCGCGACTTTCAAAATGTCTGTGATTTCGCTGTCTGTGGGCATGGCCCTGGCGGCCCAAGCCCATGCCCAAAGCCACGCCCAAGTTGGCGGGCCATTGAAGGGCCAAAGCGAGGCCGTCGCCCGCCTTGCCGCCGACACCGGCAGCAATGCGCAGGTGTCCATGCATTCAGCCACCGGCGCGGCCCGATTCGTTCGCGTCGCAGCGGGCGCCAAGTTCGGCACTCAAGCCCTCGGTGGCGCGTCCACCGATGCTGCCAAGCAAAGCAGCGCACAGCAGTTCTTGACCGACTATGCGAGCTTGTTCGGCATCAGCAATGTCGCCACCGAGCTTGCCGCAGCCCGCGTCGAGAAAGACCGTTATGGCGGCACGCATCTGAGCCAAAAGCAGGTCTATCAGGGTTTGCCGGTTTTTGGTGCCGAGCTGAAATCTCATTTTGATGCAGCGGACAATTTGACGGTCGTGAACGGCACTTTTGTGCCAGGCATCGAGCTCAATGTGAAGCCATCGCGCTCTGCGGAGCAAGCAAGCAAGATTGCGCTGGACAGAGTCAGCGCCGATCTTGGCCGTGCGGCCAAGCTTTCCGCTTCCCAGCCGGCCTTGATGGTCTATCGTGATGGTTTGGCCAGGGGTGTGGAAGGCGCAAACCACCTGGCTTGGCAGGTTGAAATAGGTAACCGCGCCGATGTGCGTGAGTTTGTCTATGTGGACGCTCACACGGGCAAGGTGATCGACAAGATTTCCGGCATCCACGATGCCAAGAATCGCCGCGCGTTCAACGGCGTGGGCGTTACTGCGCCGGGGCCAAATTACCCGGCTTCGCCGTTCTGGGTCGAGGGTCAGCCCTTCCCGACCGGCACCAGCGAGGCCGACAATATGATCGCGGCTTCGTCGGAAATCTATGACCTTTTCAAGGTGGCGTTCGGGCGCGACTCCTTTGACGGCAAGGGTGCCACCATGGATTCGATCTTCAACCGCGGTGACAGTTGCCCCAACGCGTCGTGGAACGGTCGCTTCATCTCTTTCTGCCCCGGCACAACGACCGATGACGTGACCGCGCATGAATGGGGTCATGCCTACACCGAGTACACCGATAACCTCATTTACCAGTGGCAACCCGTCGACTTGAACGAGTCTTACTCGGACATCTGGGGCGAAACGGTTGACCGGCTCAACGGCCGTGGTGGCGATACGCCTGACGCTGCCCGTACCGCCGGAGCTTGCACGATCTACACCAAGGTCAACGGCATACCCGGCACCGACAACTCCAAGCGCTGGCTGATGGGCGAGGATTCGTCGGCCTTTGGCGGCGCGATCCGGGATATGTACAACCCCAATTGCTACGGCAATCCCGGCAAGGTCACTGATACGAAGTACCGTTGCACGACCGCTGACTCCGGTGGCGTGCACAGCAACTCGGGTGTGCCCAATCATGCGTATGCATTGCTGGTCGACGGCGGCAGCTACAACGGCCAGTCCGTCAGCGGCATTGGCCTGACCAAGGCGGCGCATATTTACTATCGCGCTCAAAGCGTCTATCAAGGACCAGCCAGCGGCTTCGCCGACCACGCCGATGCATTGGCTCAGTCGTGCAAGGACCTCACTGGCCTGAGCCTGGCTGACCTGAAAACCGGCGCGGCCTCGGGCGACGTGATCAGCGCGGCGGATTGTGGGCAAGTCACAAAAGCGGCGCTCGCCGTCGAGTTGAGTACGCCGCCAGCCCAGTGCAACTTCCAACCACTGCTGAAGAAGTCGCCGCCGGCCTTGTGCCCGACAGGCAACCCGAGCTCGATGTTTGCGGATAACTTTGATGGCGGCAAACGCAATGGTGGCCGTTGGATGGTCAGTTATGCCGGCGTCTCGGGCGACTTCACGCCGCGCAACTGGGGCGTTGTCGGCAAGCTGCCGAACCAGCGCGCCGGCTACGGCATCTTCGCCGCCGATGCCAATATCGGCACCTGCGCACCCGGCGGCAATGAGGCAGGCCTGCAGCGACTGGAGAGCCCGGAGTTCACCATTTCGGCAAAAGACACGACACGCAGGCTCACCTTCGATCATTGGAACGCAAGCGAACTCGGCTATGACGGCGGCAACCTCAAGATCAGCGTGAATGGTGGCGCTTGGCAGTTGGTCAAGGGCAGCGATTTCGTCTACAACCCTTACAACATGAACTTGATCACCGCAGCCGGCGGCAACGACAACCCCTTGGCCGGTCAAGCGGCTTTCTCGGGCGGTGATGGCGGCTCGGTCAGTGGTTCATGGGGACGTTCGATCGTCAATCTCGCGCCCTACACCAAGGTCAACGACAAGGTCAAACTGCGCTTTGAAATGTCCAATGACGGGTGTGGCGGATCCTTCGGCTGGTACTTGGACGATGTGATGGCCTATAGCTGCCAAGCCGCGCCTTGAGTTTGGCTGGATATTGGCGCTGAGCCGACCTAGCGCTCGGCTCTGACTACAAGGGGCTCCCACCGGGAGCCCCTTTTTTTGGACTGAACGCGCGGCTAATGCGGGGCGGTGCATGACAGCACTCGCAGTCCCGCTGGCAGCTGCAGTTATAGGTGTAGCTGCCGCTGCTGCAAGTGCGGCTAATGAGGCCGCTGTTGCAAATTTTTGCTCGCGGATCAGTGCCTGGCATCGGCGCGAAACACCGCCAGCGCGCGCACCAGCTGATCGGTCTGATTGCGCAGGCTCTCGGTGGCGGCGGTTGATTGCTCGACCAAGGCCGCGTTTTGTTGCGTCACTTGGTCGAGATGGTTGACGGCCGCGCTGACTTGCCCAATGCCTGTGGATTGCTCTTGGTTGGCGTGGCTGATGCTGCTGATCAACTGGCTGACGCGGCTGACTTGGCGCACGATTTCACCCATGGTCACTTCGGCATCGCCGACTTGGCGGGCGCCACTCTCGACCTTCTCGACGCTATCGCTGATCAAAGTCTTGATCTCTTTGGCCGCCTCTGCGCTGCGCTGGGCCAAGCTTCGCACTTCGCTGGCGACGACGGCAAAGCCGCGCCCCTGCTCGCCGGCCCGGGCCGCTTCGACGGCCGCATTCAGCGCCAGGATATTGGTCTGAAAGGCAATGCCGTCGATGACGCTGATGATGTCGCTTATCTTGCGACTCGAGGTGGTGATGCCTTCCATCGTTTGATTGACGCGCCCCACCGCCGAGCCGCCTTGCTCGGCGGCGCGGCTGGCGTCTTGCGCCACCTGAGTCGCCTGCTGGGCCGTATCGGCATTGTTCCTGACGGTGGAGTTCATCTCTTCCATCGAGGCAGCGGTTTGCTGCAGGCTGGAGGCGGCTTGCTCGGTACGTGCACTTAAATCGTTAGTTCCCTGGGCTATTTCGCCGCTGGCCGTGCGCACGGTAAGAATCTGCTCGCTGACATCGTCGACGATCCAGCGGAACATCAGGCCGAGCTGGTTGACGGCCCGCATGGACATGCCGATCTCGTCGACCCGATTCATTTGTACATTGGTGGCGTTGTCGCCGGCAGCGACCTTGCGGGCCTGCGCGGCCAGCAACTCCAGCGGCCGCGTCACTTGCGCATGCAAGCACCAAGCGCAGAGCAGCGTGCTGACGGCCAGCAGCGCCGCCAGCAGGGCCAGCGAGCCCGCTGCCAAGCCCAGCGCAGCAGCGCCCACAAGCGAGAGCAGCGGCGTCAAAAGCAGGGCGGCACGCACACGCCAGCGCACCGACAGGGTCTGGTTCAGGGACAGCAGGCCACCGAGCCAGCCGCTGCGCACGATCAGCCCTTTGTGGAAGGCCAGCCCCTGGGCCGAGCCAGCGCGAAAGCTGGCATACAGCTTCTCGGCGGCTTGCACTTCGACGCGTGCGGGCTTGGTGCGCACGGACATATAGCCAACGACCTTGCCCGCTCGCTCAACCGGCGTGGCATTGGCCCGCACCCAGTAATGGTCGCCGTTCTTGCGGCGGTTTTTCACCAGTGCGGTCCAGGACTCGCCGCCCTTCAAAGTGGCCCACATATCCGCGAACGCCTCGGGCGGCATATCGGGGTGGCGCACCATATTGTGGGGCTGGCCCAGCACCTCAGCTTCGCTG
Organism: uncultured Roseateles sp.; assembly: GCA_963510335.1. Taxonomy (GTDB): domain Bacteria; phylum Pseudomonadota; class Gammaproteobacteria; order Burkholderiales; family Burkholderiaceae_C; genus Paucibacter_A. Next base: position 19,393 of record CAUPEV010000026.1, on the reverse strand, counting down.
AAACCGCTGACGGCAATGAAGGCCGCATTGGCATACGTGATGTGGGAATTGATATCGGTGGTGGACATCAAGGTGGCGGCCGCCGGGAAGTCGTATTCCTGTTGGGACACGGGCTGGTTATTGCGCATGGGCTTGTCTCCGTTTGGGCTTTGATTGAGGTTCAGTAAAGCGCCTCGGCCCTGTTTAGGTTTCGCTGGGTCTCCCGCGAACAACTGGCCCCATCGCTGCTTGGCAGCTGCTTTGACGTCGATTTCGCCAGTTCAGTGTCCTGCAGTTTCCTGCCGCGACATTGACATATAACAAGGTAGTGCCCGTTGAGCGCGTCTCTCTGTTTGTGCCTGGACGGCTCGCTATGTGGCGGTCAGAGCAGCAAATTCGGCCCACGCAGCAGTTGCTCCGAGCTGGTGCAGCGGTGCCAAGTTGCAAGCCTGCGTTGATCTGTTCGGACCCTAAGCTTCAGGGCTGTCGTGGCGTTTTGTGAGCAAGCTTTGAGGCCAGGCGAGGCCTGTGCGCTTGACTGAACATAACTTCATTGGTGTATAAAAGCCTCAGCAGGCCTGCTGGTGAGCGCGCTTGATTCAGGGGTAAAACAAAAAAGATGGATTCATTCACGCTCTTGGTGGCGCTCGCTTTGGCCAGCTTCATCATGTCGGCCAGTTTGTTCATGCTTTACCGGGCCAGTTCGCGCGAGCATTGTTTGCTTGATTGGTCGGTGGCTGGCCTGTTTTTCTTGATCTCGAACTGCCTCGGTCTGCTGGCGACGACCATGGGCTCGGCCTATTGGTTGACGCCTGCATTGGCCAACGCTTTCTACATCGCGGGGCATGGCGCCATCTTGACCGGTGTGCGCAGACACCTGGGTACACCTACGCGCTGGAGTCTGATCTTGGCTTTGCCAGTGCTGGTCTATGCACTGCATTACTTGCCTTTCGCCACAGCTTCGGTCGCCAACCGTTTGGTTCTTTTTTACCCGATTGTGGGAGGCATTGGTCTTTATGGTGCTTGCTTGCTCTGGCGTGCCCCGCGCAGCGAGATGAGCCCGGCCTATTGGCCAATGATGGTGTTGAATATCCTGTTTGTGCTGCAGTTGGCGCTGCGCGGCGGTTTGCTCTTGAACCAGCAAGATATGCAGTTGACCTTGGCGGGCAGCCAGTTTTTGCAGACTTCGGGCTCTTTGGCCGCGCTGTTCTATATTTCTGTGGTCACCATGTGCTGCGCTTTGATTGTGTTGCGCCGGCAGGAGTTGGCACTGCGCCGTGCGGCGCAAACAGACAGTTTGAGCGGATGCTTCAATCGTCACGCTCTGCTAGAAGTGGCCAAGCGGGAATTTCAACGCTGCCGGCGCACGCGCTCCGAGTTTGCTTTCATCTTGCTGGATATTGACCACTTCAAAGGCATCAATGACAGCCACGGCCATGCGGCCGGCGATGCCGGGATCAGGCATGTCGCGCGCTTGACGCAAGGCTCGCTGCGTGATTACGACAGTTTGTTTCGCATCGGCGGCGAGGAATTTTTGGTGCTGCTGGCGGGTTCTTCTGTCGTCGAAGCCGGGCAAATCGCCGAGCGCATCCGTGCTTCGGTTGAGGCCAATGGTTTGAAATCGCATAGCTCGTCAATACAGTTGACCGTCAGCATCGGCGTGGCCATGCAGCAAGCCGAAGACGCGGATTGGGAGTCCGTGCTGAAACGTGCGGATGAGGCCATGTACCGCGCTAAAGAGGCTGGCCGCAACCGGGTCAGCGTGCTCTGCTCGCGCGCACTGGGTCAGTCTGGCTGAATGAATGACCAGTTGGCTGGTGGCGTGCAACGCCCGCTGGAACGAACAGATCGTGTGCCTTGCGGCGCCGCGCATAGGGCATAAGAGCAATGCCTTGTTCAGTCGCAGCCCAGCTTGCGTTGACTGGCGTTCCAGTTGAGGAGCTTGGGCAAGACGGTGAGAAGTTAGCTGTCACCAAGCCGAACCATTTACCCAAAGTGGCGGCGTATCGATCAACCGAGTTGCTGGGCAGCAATCGGCTCTGTCCTACCTCGTTCGTGCCCTTGTTGGCGACCTCCGGTGCACTGCGGTAACAACGCCCACCATTGACTGCTGCGCCCCATACGAAATGCCTACTGGCCCAGCCATGGTCTTAGCCACCGTTGGCGCTCAGGGTGCGGCCGAATACTTTGCTGCCTCACCTGAAATCCCGGCTCTGCTCCAGTCCCAGCCGGCCCAGCAGCGGCGTCAGATCATCGAAGCTGCGCGCGATCAGGTGGCGCACACCGTTTTCATGCTGCCAGATGCCGTGCACGGCCAAGAGCCGGGCGGCGCGCACAACGACGCGGTGCTCGGCATAGACAGCGGGCCAGACGATCACCTGTACGCTGCCGCTCTCGTCTTCCAGACTGAGGAACAGCGTGCCATGTGCCGTCTGCGGGCGCTGGCGCACGGTGACGATGCCGCAGCAATGTGCCTTGCGGCCATTCGGCCAATGCAGCAGTTGCTCGGAGCACTTCAGGCCTAGCTTGGCCAGGCGCGGGCGCAGCAGCTTGAGCGGATGGCTGCGCAGCGTCAAACCCAGTGCCGCATAGTCCCAGATCACTTCCTCGCCTTCGGGCGCGGTGGGTAGATCTAACTCATCATCTGCACTGAATGAGCCTTGCAACAAGCGCGGCTGTGCGCGCAGCGCAGAGGCCTGCCAGACCTGCTGGCGGCGCTGGCCGGCCAGCGACATCAGCGCGTCGGCGGCGGCGAGCTGCTGCATGTCTTGCTGGTCCAGCTCGGCGCGCAGGGCCAGGTCTTGCGCGTCGCTGAAGGGGCCGGCGTCAAGGCGGGCGGCTTCTATCCGCTGGGCTGCGGCCTTGCTGAGGCCCGAGATCAAATGCAAACCCAGGCGCACCGCCGGCTGCTCAAAGCCTTCTCTGAGCTCCAAGGTGCTCAAACGCTCGCTCTCGTTGACATCGACGGCGCGCACGTCGATCTGGTGTCGGCGTGCGTCTTGCACCAACTGGCTGGGGGTGTAAAAGCCCAGCGGCTGCGAGTTCAAGAGCGAGCACAAAAAGGCGGCTGGCTCATGCCGTTTGACCCAGCAGGACACATAGGTCAGCAGCGCAAAGCTGGCGGCGTGCGATTCGGGGAAGCCATAGGACGCGAAGCCCTTGATCTGGCGAAAAATCGCTTCGGCGAACTCGTCCTGATAGCCGCGTTCGCGCATGCCTGTGAGGATCTTCTCGTGAAAGCGGGCCAGATCACCAGGCCGCTTCCAAGCCGCCATCGCGCGGCGCAGCTGATCGGCCTCGCCGGGCGAAAAACCGGCTGCGATCATTGCCACCTGCATCACCTGCTCCTGAAAAATCGGGATGCCGCAGGTGCGCTCCAAGGCCGCGCGCAGCTCGTCCTTGGGGTATTTGATCTGCTCCGGCGGCAGCGCGCGGTTCTTCAAATAGGGGTGAACCATGCCGCCGGCAATCGGCCCCGGGCGCACCAGCGCGACCTCGATCACAAGATCGTAAAAGCAGCGGGGTTGAAGGCGCGGCAGCATAGACATCTGCGCGCGCGATTCGATCTGGAACACGCCTATGGTGTCGGCCTTGCAAATCATGTCGTAGGTGGGTGTGTCGCCCTCGGGTACATCTTTGATGCCGAAAGGTTTGCCGCGCAGGCTGCTGATTAAATCGAAGCTGCGTTTGAGCGCACTCAGCATGCCCAGCGCCAACACATCAACCTTCATCAGGCCGAGCGCGTCGATATCGTCCTTGTCCCACTGGATCACGGTGCGCTCGGCCATGCTGGCGTTCTCGATCGGCACCAAGCGCGACAGCGGCCCTTGGGTCAACACAAAGCCACCGGGATGCTGGCTGAGGTGGCGCGGCATGCCCATCAGTTGGCGGCTCAGACGCACCAGCTGGCGCAGCCGCAAGTCTTGCGGGTCCAGGCCGAGTTCGATCTGAAGTGCTTGCAGGCGCTCGTCCGGCAGACTCTCCTCGCTCCAGCCGCTGTGATCCTTGGCGAGCTTCTCGACCAAGGCTTCGTCCATATTCAAGGCGCGGCCAACATCGCGGATCGCGCTGCGCGGCCGGTAGCTGATGACCACGGCCGTCAGGGCGGCGCGCTCGCGGCCGTATTTGCGGTATAGGTACTGGATCACTTCCTCGCGCCGCTCATGCTCGAAGTCCACATCGATATCGGGCGGCTCATTGCGCTCGCGGCTGATGAAGCGCTCGAACAGCATGCTGGAGCGCGCCGGGTCTACCTCGGTGATGAACAGGCAATAGCAGACGATGCTGTTGGCGGCCGAGCCGCGCCCCTGGCAGAGAATTTTGCGGCCGCGCGCGAAGCGCACGATATCGGCCACGGTCAGGAAGTAATGCTCGTAGCCCAAGTCCTTGATCAGGGCCAGCTCATGTTCGATCTGTGCGCGCAGTTTTGGCGCTAGGCCTGGGTTTGTTGCAGAAGACGGCCAGCGCCGTGCTGCGCCGGTCTCGGTCAGCGCTCGCAGATGGGCGGTCGGCGTGCTGCCGGCGGGGATCACCTCGCTGGGGTATTGGTAGCGGATCTCGTCCAGCGAAAAATCACATAGGGCCGCCACCACCAGGGTCTCGGCCAGCAGCTCGGCCGGGTAGAGTTGGGCCAGGCGCAGGCGGCTGCGCAGATGACGCTCGGCGTTAGGCTGCAGCTCAAAGCCGCAGGCGGCGATCGGTTTGTTCAGCCGGGTGGCCGTCATCACATCCTGCAGTGGTTTGCGTGAGCGCCGGTGCATATGTACGTTGCCAGCCGCAACCAAGGGCAGGGCGGTCTGCTCCGACAGCGTGCGCATCCGCAGCAGCCACATCTCATCGCCCAACTCGCGCAGCAACTCGACCCCCAGCCAGGCGCGGCCCGGCACATGCTGCAGCAGCCAGCGTGCCGGGGCCATGAGTTCGGCGTCGCTGGCCGCGCGCGGCAGCAGTGCGATGAACAGGCAGTCGGCCAATGCCGGCAGCTGCTCTTGCAGTGGTGCCCAGCGCAGGCAATACGTGCCCTTGTCGGCCGCGCGGCGCAGATCGGTGATGAACTGGCAGAGATTGCCGTAGCCGTTCAGATTGCGCGCCAGCACCAAGAGCTTGAACAGCGGCGCTCCCGCTTCGTCTTGGACGAGGAATTCGGAGCCGATGATCAGCTTGAGGCCGCGACCGACGCCGGGCCGTCCCAAGGCGGTCGGTGCCCCCTCGGGGGGCAGGCCCGTAGCGACGTGGGGGCTTATGGACCCGACGCCGGGCCGTCCCAATGCGGTCGGTGCCCCCTCGGGGGGCAGGCCCGTAGCGACGTGGGGGTTCAAAGCCTTTGCGGCGACATGAGCACGCACCACGCCGGCCAACGAGCATTCATCGGTCAAGGCCAAGGCGGCATAACCCTGCGCATGCGCGCGCTCCACCAGCTCGGCCGGCGTCGAGGCGCCGCGCAGAAAGGAGTAGTTGCTCAAGCAATGCAACTCGGCATAGTTGCTGATGAGCTTGCTCATCAAGCAAACACCCCATGCAAAAACCAGCCATGCTCGAACTCGGACAAGCGCTGCTGGAACACCCACAGCAGCAGATGGCCGGCGCTCAGGGCGAGAAAGTAGTCGCGCTGTTGTTGCGCATGACCGTGCGGCAGCGCGGGGTCCAGCTGCCACCAGCCGCCCTCGATGCGCTGCGGCCCGGCCAGCAGTTGCAAAGGGGCCTGCTGGTAGTGCGGCCGGTCTTGGCGCACGGTCAGGCGCAGCGGGATGTCCAGCAGCCAGGTCGGCTGAGGGCTGTGCCCCTCGCCCGAGAGGTACTCGGTCGGCCCCCCGAGGGGGTCAAGTCTTTCTTGGGCCGGCCCGGCGGACGACTTGCGCGCCGCTTTGCCGCTGGCGCTGCTGCCCGTCCAGGCCCGCCACTGCTGCATCGCCTCGAAGCGGTGATCTTCTTGCAAGCTGCCGCAGCGCACCCGCTCTGGGCTCAAGCGCACCGAGATGCGCTCCAGCAATTGCGCCAGCGGCTCATGGGCCTGGTCGGGCGCAGCCGGCAGCAGGCTGGCGCTGGCCTCCTCCAAGGGCAGCACTTCGCCCGCTTGCAGGCGGATCTCGCCGGCCGGCGCGGCCAAGGTCAGGTGTGCGAGATGCTCGGCCAGCAGCCGCGAGAGGTGAGTAAAGTCGCGCGTGCAATCGCTGGTGTGGATGCTCAGCGACCCGCCCTTGCCGACGCCGCGTGCGCGCATCGTGTCATGTTCCCAATGCAGGGTCAGCGCTTGGATGCCGGCGTGGCGAGCCGCCAACCAGGCGCATAACTGCAAAAGCAGATGGCGCACATATTGCAGCAGGAGCTGTGCATTCTCGACCCGCTGCGGCAGCTCCAGCCTGGCCTCGAACTCGGCCGGCGCCTGCAGCCAGGCATGCGCCTCGGGCTGCAGGCCCAGCGCCTGATCCATGGCTTGCAGCAAGGCCTTGCCGAAGCGTCGGCTCAAGCCCGCACGCGGCAGCCGGCGCACATCACCGAGCGTGCGGCAGCCCAACCGCGCCAGCATAGCCTCCTGCGCTTGCACGGCACTCAAGCAATGCAAGGGCAGACCGTCAAGGATTTGGCTTATGGGCCTGCTCAGGCCGTCGCTGACGGCGGCGCGAGCCAGCGCCAGCGCGGCCAGGCTGGTCGGTGCCCAGGCGAGCGCCTGCAGTGGCAGGCCAGCTTGGTTTGCGTCGGCGCACAGGCGCGCGTGCAGAGCCTCGGCGCCGCCAAAGAGCCTCAGGCAGGCATGGACCTCCAGCACCACCGCTTCTTCCAGCCGCGCGACCTTGGGGCTGAACTGCAGCGCCCACCAGGCCAGCGCCTGCTGGGACTGGTCCGGTGCTGCATGACAAGCCCATGGATCATCGGTGGCTGGCGCTGGGCTGAGTAGCAGGGCGAGCCAATGCATGGCGAGCCTCCACGGCGACGGGTGTGGGCAGGGGCGCGGGCGTTGTAACCCGCGGCAGTGCCAGATTCAGCATGCGCGGTGTCAGCACCTGGGCCAGATCGGGCGGCAGCGCCGGCAGGCTCAATATCCCTTCGTGAACCGGGCCGCGGCGCTTGAGGATCTGCACTTGCAGCGTCCAGCCCGGCCCGGTGCTGACGCACAGGCGCAGCGGCGCGGCCGAGGACTGTGTTTGCAGGGCCAGCGGGCGGAACAGGAAAATCGGCGCATCCATCACTTGAGCGCAACTTTGCAGGCGGCGGATTTGCTCGGGCGCGGCGCGCGGCAACCAGGCCAGGATGGCGGCGCTGGCATTGGCCTTGATCGCCTGCTCCAGCGCCCAGAGTTGCTGAGCCGGTGTTTCGGGCGCAATCCAGATCAGCCGCTGGGGCGGCAGCCCGGCGCGCTGCAGGCCGGGCAGATGAGGCGTGAGCGGTGGGTTGATCAGCAAGAGCGGGCGCTCCGGGCGAGCTGGGCGCTCTGGACGTGTAGCCATGGCTCGCGCCGGCCGCCGGCCGGCTTTTCTTGCGCCATTGAGCGGCGCTTGCTGTCTCGCCCCTCCCGCATCTCGCGTATCTCCCGCCAGCAGCAGGCGCAAGGCCGGTGCCAGCAGCCGCCATTCCAATGTGGCCACGCTGTCGCTGAGGATCTCGCTCAGGCTCTGCGTCGGCCAGCCGCCGCCCGGCAACTCGGCGTCCAGTGTGGCAAAGCCGCTGCCGACGCAGGCGCTGTGGCTGGTGCCCAAACTGCTGGCACGCCAGACCTGCGCTCGCAGCAAAGCATCCAGCCGCGCGCTGTTGGCGGCGGCTGCAGCTGCATCGGCAGATGCGGCCGAGAGCGGGGTGGCGGGGGCAAACATGGTTTGGGTGCAATCAATTAACTGTATTTTTATACAGTATACGGCCGACAGCTTTGCTTGCAAGCGGCTTTGACGAGCGCCTTGTGCAGCATGTCTCGAAACCGGCCCTGCTCAAGTTGTACAGCCGAGGCCGCTGATGGTTCGGGCTGCGGGGTTGGCGCCAGAGGCGGCTCACGGGTGAAATTCTCCGAAATAATGCGATGTATGCAACTCAGCCCCGAAGACTCCTTTCATCGCCGGCCGCTGCCGGATGATCTCGTCGCCTTCGCTTCGCCGCAGGGCCGTGTGCTGCTGCGCGAAGCCTTGATGGCCGGCGATGCCGAGGCCTTCTTCCCCTTGGTCGCGCATCTGCACACCCAGGCCGAGCCGGCTTGGTGCGGCATCGGTACCTTGGTGACGGTCTTGAATGCGCTGGAGATCGACCCCGGTCGGGTCTGGAAGGGGCCTTGGCGTTTCTTCGGCGAGGAGTTGCTGATCTGCTGCAAATCGCTGGAGCTGGCGGCTGCCGAAGGGCTGACGCTGGCCGAAGTTGCCTGCCTGGCTCAGTGCAATGGCGCTCAGGTGCAGATGGTGCGCGCCGAGCCGGCCGGACTGGCCGCATTTCGCGCCGCGCTGCTGGCCTCGCTGCGAGCGCCGGCCGGCCCTTTTGTGGTCGTCAATTACGACCGGGCTGCGCTGGGCCAGACCGGCGGCGGGCATTTCTCGCCCTTGGCGGCCTGGCATCAGACCAGTGACCAGGTCTTGATACTCGATGTGGCGCGCTTCAAATACCCGCCGCATTGGGTGCCCTTGAGCCGCCTGTGGACCGCTATGCAGGGGCTGGACGGCGCGACCGCCCAGCCGCGCGGCTATTTGCTGATGGAGCGGGCCGACGAAACCATGGCGCGACCCGCAGGACTTGAGCAGTTGCTGAGCCGTCTGCACGCCGTTGGCGCCGGGCAATGCCTGACGCCGCCGGCAGCTTAGCCGGCTGAACTCACACCGGTTCGGTGAGCGTTGGCGGCGACTGCTGCGTTGTCAGGCTGCCTCGCTTGCCAGCGGCTTTGGTGGGAGTCGTGACCGGCGCTCTTAGAATCTCACCTTGAGGCGTGGCTTTGAATTGCGGCTCGATCGGCGCGATGCATAAACGGAAATTGTGGCTTGTACTTTGCCTGGCTGACCTGCTTGCGGGTACGGCCGCGTTGGCCATGCCTGTGACGCAAGCCTTGGGTCAGGGCATGCCTGAGCAGCGCGGTGCGGGCTTGGTTCAGCTCCATCCTTTGCCCAGCCAGGCCTGGAGGCCAGAGACAGGCCTTGCTGCCTCTGGGGCCATCGCGGGGATGGCCGACAACAACGCCTTGCTGATGGACCCGGCCAAGTATCCCGGTGCTGAATTCGAGGCGGTGTTGGTGCGGGGTGAGGTGCTGTCGAGCGTAGGCTCACGGCCCAGCAACCGTGTCGAGCAGGAGCTGTTCGGGGTTGGCGCCAAGGACACATTGATCTCCACCGAGCTCAAAAACGTCTTGAGGGACCTGCGCGGCGAGTTGCACCAAGTCACCGGTGATCACTTTAAAGATGCGCAGGCCACTGATGCAGAGGAGCAGGCGAGATTGGCTCGCCGTCTCGATGAGGCCCAGTTGGCGCGGCGCGAGTTTGCCGGCTCGCCGGAGCGGCCCATGTCGGAAGAGGAGCGTCGCCTGGAGGCCTCGCGGCTTGCCTTGTTGACCGAACACTTGATCGATGAGCTCAAACCCTGGGCGATCACGGCGGCGGTTTTGTTTGTGCTCTGGCATGCCGGCAAGGCTTTGATGCGCCAGCTCGCTGCGGCCAAGCTGCTGCGCCGCGAGCTGCGCGGCGAGATCCATGGCAGGGCGGGCAGCACAAGCCATAGTCAAGCCTTGCCTGCCCAGCCCATGCCGACCCAGGGCCAGCGCGTGCGAGTCAGGCAGCGCATCCGCACGAGCGCATCATCGTCAAGATCGCGGCCTTAGTTCAAGCTCAGTGGTAGCCGCAGTTCCGCGCAGCAGCCTGCCCCCGGTGTGCTGATGAGCGTGATCTCACCGCCCAAGCTCTGAGTGACCAAGCGGTAGGCCGCGTGCAGCCCCAGGCCGGAAGAGCCTTGACCGAGTCGGGTCGTGAAGAAGGGATCGAAAACGCGGGCGAGATGCTCGGCCGCTATGCCTCGGCCATTGTCCTTGATGCGTAAAACATAATGTTCTTTTTCGAGGGTACCGGAGAGCGTTAAAACGCGTGGTGGCGGCCAATCCTGAAAGCCGTGCAGCAAGCTGTTTTCAATCAATTGAGCCAGCACCTGACCGAGTGCGCCTGGGGCATTTCGCAAGCTCACTGGACTCAATCCCCGGTTATCGACCTCGATTTGGCTGGCGCTCAGGGCGGGGCCCATCACGGCCAGCGTGTTCTCAATCACCTGCAGCGGATTGAAGCTCAGTACTTGCTGGCTCGATTGTTCTATCGCCAGCGCCTTGAAGCGCTGGACCAAATCGGCCGCTCGCTCCAAGCTGCGGTTGGCAATGTCCAGGCCTTCGCCCATGGCCTGATGCAGCAGCGCCATGTCCTGGCGGCGCAATCGGTTTTCGTCGAAGGCCACCATATTGGCTTGCAGGCTGCTACTCATGGTGCTGGTGGCCAAGAGCGCATTGCCGATCGGCGTATTCAACTCATGCGCCACGCCGGCGACCAAATAGCTCAGCGCGGCCTGCTTCTCGCGTTCCAGCAGCAAGCGCATTGCATGCTCCAGCTCGCGGCTGCGTTCGGCGACCTTGAGCTCCAAGGCGTCACGTGCATCTTGCAGGGCGGCTTCGGCCTGCCGGCGTACTTCGACTTCGTTTTGCAGGCGCAGCAGGCTGGCGCTGAGTTGGCGGTTACGCTCGGCCAGCTCAAGCTCAAGCTGGTTACCCTGTTTGCGCAGGTATTCGTTTTGAGCTTGGGTGCGGGCATGACCCAGCATGCCCAGCATGCTGTTGCTGTTGTTCAGCCGCATGGCAGCGAGCTGTGACTGCTGCAGCTCCATCTGCTCCTTGCGTGCGGCCAGAGCCTCTTCCCACAGACCCGCTTCCTCGGCGCATTCGGCCCGGCGTCGCAAGGCGCGCCCCAGTATGGGCCATTGCGACTGGCTGCGGGCCGAGTCCCTGGCTTGCACAAACAGTGCTATTGCGCGCGCATGCTGGCCAGACTTCCAGGCGATCAGGGCGTGGTTCTGTAAGAGGAAGGTTTCTTGTCCTTTGCTGATGGGGTGAGCGTTGTGAGTGGCTTCGGCCACGCTCAGAAGCCGCCTAGCCTCGTCCAGATGTCCGGTCCACAGGCGCTGGTTGGCCAGATTGACCGCGTCGCGAAACAGCCGGGCCGGCTGCTCCAGCGTCAGCGCCTCGGCATAGAGGATTTCCTGCCAGTAGGTGGCGTCAGCGGGTCGATCCAGAAAGGAATAGGCGGCGGCAAGATTGACCAGCAGGCTGTAGCGTTGCTCGACGGACAGCCCGGCCAGGCGCTGCGGGTCGTGAGCCCAGGGTTCCAGCCTATCGACGGCCTCTTGGTACATCTCGGCGTCGTGCAGGATCTGGGCCGCCAGCGTGAGGCAGCGGAACAGATGTTCTGCCTCTTGCAGAGTGGCATAAATCGCTTCCGCCCGGCCCAGCGAGGCCAGCGCCAGCGCTGTCAGATGTGACTTGCTTTGAAAGCGGGCGAGACAGGTCAGCGCATCGGCCAGAGGCCATTGCTCTTGCGTCTCTAGATGCAGGTGCTCGGCGCGGTCGACCAGGGCAAACGCCTGATCTACCATGTCCTGAGTAACGTTTTGCAGCAGGCTGTTGCGGAGTTCGCGGCTTTGCAAACGGATCAAGTCTCCCGGACTCAGTTCATTGCGTTGCCGCAAGTCCTGCAGCATCAGCGCGACCTGCGTACGCTCGCCGCTGTCAAGATAGAAGTCAAGGCGGGCGAAGGCCGCGGCAATGCTGGGGCTGTTGCCCGCAGATGAAATGTCGGCAGTCCTGTCGGTCTGGTCTTCCATGCTCATGCAGCAAGTATTCGATGCGAGAAGTCGCATCGCGCCTTGGGGCGAGGATAGCAGCACGTCAAGCAGGGTGGCCAGGCGAGGAGCAGGCGAGTACCAACTCTCGCCCGCCAGTACGCCCGCTCGCCTGCGTGAGCTCAGGACTTCGCCGCCAGCAAGCCTTCCAACTGATCCATCGCCCGGTTCATGCGCCGCACCAGCGCGCGGTAAGGTTCCGGTGAGGCCAGGTCCAAACCCGCAGCGCGGGTCAGCGGATAGGGGTCGGCCGAGTTGCCGGCTTTGAGCAGGGTGAAGTAACGTTCCAGCATGGCGGAGTCGCCCTTGGCGATGCCTTCGGCAAAGAAGGCGCCGGCGCTGATGCAGGTGGCGTATTGGTAGACGTAGAAGTCGCGGTAGAAATGCGGGATATAGGCCCATTCGATGCCGTAGAGGTCATCGATCTTGACCACGCCCTTGGCGTCACCGTGATAGCGCTTGAGCAGGTCCAGGTAAATCTTGGTGAGGCTCTCGCCGGTGACAGGCTCGCCCTTTTCAACCGCTGCATGCGCGGCCAGCTCGAACTCGGCAAACATGGCCTGGCGGAAGAAGGTTGAACGCAGGTTCTCCAGCTGCTGGCTGAGCGCGAAGATCTTTTCGTCGCGGGTCTTGGCGTTGGCGACCATATAGTCGGCCAGCAGCAGCTCGTTGGCGGTGGACGGGATCTCGGCGATGAAGGTTGCATAGCCCGAAGTTTCGTAGGGCTGCGAATTCGAGTAGACCGTGTGCATCGCGTGGCCCCACTCATGCGCCAGCGTCGAGACGCTGTTGTAGTCGCCGTTGTAGCTCATCAAGAGATAGGGGTGCACATCGTAGGCGGCGCCGTTCATGTAAGCGCCTGAGCGCTTGCCACGCTGCGGCACCGAGTGCATCCAGTTCTGCTGGAAGGCGGCGCTGAGTTTTTGCGTGTAGTCCTCGCCCAGCGGCTTCAGTGCTTTCAAGGTCAGCGCCTCGGCTTCGGCTTGCGTGTAGCTGCCGGCGGGCTTGGCCATCGGTACATACATGTCCTGGTAGCCGGCTTGCTTCAAGCCCAACACCTTGCTGCGCAGGATCAAGTAGCGATGCAGCGTCGGCAGGCCGGCATTGGCCTCTTGCACCAGGGTCAGGTAGACGGCCTCGGGGATGTTGTACTCGGCCTGCGCCATTGCCACGCTGCTGGGGTAGTTGCGCGCCTTGGCGTTGAAGACGGTACCGCGCAAATTGGCCGCATAGACGGCTCCCAGCGTGCGCTCATAGTTTTTGTAAACCGGCCAGAAGGCGTCGAAGACTTGCTTGCGCACTTTCGGGTCCGAGTCGGAGCGGTAGGCGGTGTACTGCTCCTGATCGAGCACGACTTCCTTGCCGCGGATCTTGATCTTGGGCCAAGGCAGGTCGGCATTGGTCAGCAAGGTGTAGATCTGGCCGGGCTGCTGCAGCGTTTCGCTGGCGGCGGCGAGCAGCGCTTCTTCCTTGGGGCTCAAGGTGTGCTCGGCCATGCGCAATATGGTCTGCAGCGACTGCTTGTGCTTGGCCAGGCCCGGCTCGGCAGCGATAAAGCCCTCGACCTTGGTGCGGCCCAGCGCGGCTATTTCCGCGTTGACGAAGGAGACGGCCTCGCCGTACTGGTTGTAGATCTGGTCGCCCAATTGGCTGCGCGCTTGATTGGCGGTGATCTGGGTGTTCTCGTCCGCCTTCATGCTGGAGTAAGAACTCAGACGCGACAGGCGCCGCTGCATAGACGACATCAAGTCCAGGCCGGCCAGCAGGCTCTGTGCGCTTTGGCCCAGCGTGCCTTGCATGGCTTTGAGCTTGGGGAACTCGGCCATGATGGCCTGGCGCTCGGCCTCCCATGTCGCGTCATCGGCATAGAGCCGGGTCAGGTCCCAGTGCTGTGCGCTGACCTTGCTGGGTGCGCTGGCTGTTGCATGAGTGCTTGCTTGAGCGGGGGCTGGGGCGGCTTGCGCGTTGCCGAGCAGCAGGGTGGCGATGGCGATGGCAGTGAGTTTCATGGACTGTTGTCTCTTCGCTTGTGGCGGTTTTGATGTTGGCGCCGGCTTGGGGCCGGGGGCTATGGACGTGTCATTGTGCCGCGCGCGCAAGCGGCAGACTTTTGTCATGCCCTGGCCGCCTCGCTGTTTGACGGCCGATCTGTTGCGCTATTGCCGCAACCACCCCTGCGGATGAGGGGGCTAAATCTGCCGATCCCGCCAAAGCAAGTCTTTGCCTGGGGTACGCTTAGGGTTTTCACCAATCATTCATTCTTGCTTGATCACTCAAGGCTGGTTCAGATGGCGCTGATGGAAAATTTTGATGTGCCCCCAGGGGCTGCGGCGGCTGGTTCAGTGGCGGTGCCCATGGCTGCGTTCGCCGCACTCGCCACCGACAGGCTGCTGCTGCGCGCGCCTCAGGCGTCCGATCTGGATGCGGTGTTTGAATTGCATGCCGACCCCATCTGCACCCGTTGCAGTGCCAGTGCGACCTTGGTGGGCCGCGATGAAGCACAGGCCTTGTTGCAAAGCTGGCTGGCGCATTGGCAGACAAACGGTTTTGGCTACTGGGTGATTGCTGCGCGTGAGCAGCCCGATATCGTGATTGGCTTTGGCGGCGTGATGCACAAGACCATAGACGGCGTCAGTGGCCTGTATCTGTATTTCCGCTTTCGCCCTCAGGCTTGGGGCCAAGGTGTTGCCTCCGAGATGGCCTTGCAGGCGCTGGGCTTGAGCTTCGACATACTCAAGCAGGGCCAGGTCTTGGCCATCGTGCTGCCGGCCAACACGCCCTCGCGCAAGACGTTGGAACGCATCGGCATGTTGCTCAAATGCGCATTGGCCGATGTGCCGGGCCAAGCGCCCAGCCTGGTCTATGAACTGACCGCCGCGCGTTTTGTTGGCCTGCCCAAGATGCAGCCCCAGCCTACGCCGTTTGGGGCTTGAGCGGGACCGAAGGCAAGCCCCGCGGCTTGCCTGACGCCCGCGAGAGGCCTGTCCCCGCCTGCCTGCGGGCAGGCTTGAGTCGGGCCGAGGCGAGGCCACTGCGGCCTCGGCGACGCCCGCGTGAGGCTTGGTCGCGTTGAGGGCACAAAAAAACCCGCCTAGGCGGGTTTTTCTTCGAGTTCAAAAACCCGCTCGATTTGGGCGACTCAAGCCGTCTTGCGGCGGCGTGCCACAGCACCCACGGCAAACAAACCCATGGCCATCAAGCCATAGGTCGATGGCTCGGGCACCGCAGACACATCGATTTCGGCGATATAGGTGTGCCAAATGGCCCGGTTGAGGGTTTGGTTAGGCGGGGGCAAGAAGGACCAAGGCGCCGCATATTCACCGATCGCATAGAACTTGTGATGGTTGGTCGGGTCAATGGTCACGGCCGAGTAATCACCCCAGCGCTCGCGGCAAGGGCTATTCGGGTTGGTCGTGGAGCAGTGATAGTCATTGGTGTCGCTGGCGCGCAAAAGCATCTCACTGCCGTCCAAGACCAAGCCGCCATTGGCATCGACCTTGAAGGCCTGCGCCATGAAGCTGATGGTGCCGTCGGCCTTGCCGTCGTTGTTCAGATCTGTGGTTTGGAAGCCCGAGCGGTTGTAGCCGATCACGGCTTCGCCAAATTCATTGACGGCGATTGAACCCTCGTAATAGTCAAAGTCACCGGTGTCAATCTTGCCGCTGGCGATCAGACTGCCGTTGTTCGCATTGACCACCGACCAGCGCACGTCGGCGTAGTCATTGGCGCCCTGGATGGTGTTGACCGAATAGAGCTTGTCACCCACTTGGACCGCGTTGGCGCTGATGCGTGGGCTCAAGGTGTCCACGGTGCGCGTGCCATCGGGCTGGCGGCCCGGTCCGGCCGCGTTGTACTCCAGGCCGGCGACAATATTGGTCGCGCCCTGTGTGGCTCCGGGGCCATCAACACCGTTGACCTTGTAGAAGATCTGCGCATTCAAATCCCGGCTGTCCGCAATGACGGCGGCAGAGTTGCCGACATTGCCGTCCCACTTCACCGCAGCCTGGATCGCGAAGCCACGATCCGGCGCGGCCAAGGAGGTGTTGAACTGGGTCATATTGGCCGTGCTTGGCGCTGCGCCGCCAAACAGGCTGGCTTTCGGGATCACCACCAAGCTGGTGCCGGTGAAGCCGGGTGTGAAGTTGTTGGTGCCGATATAGACGCCCTTGCTGTCGATGCCAAGGGTCGGATAGTCGGCAGTGCCCGACGGCAGCACCGCGACGGAGGTCGACTTCCAGCCGCCCAAGGCGTTGTCGGTATCGGAGACGCCGATATTGATGACGTTGCCGGTGGCTCCGAAACCGATCGCCAGCCAGCGGTTGGTGTAATGGTCAAACAGCACGCGCTGGTCACCATTGGAAGTGGTCTGGCCGGCGGCGGTCCAGAAAGCATTCATGTTGACGCGCGACTGCACGGCGCCGTCGAACTTGTTGTACACAGTCACGCTGCCGTTGGTCGTTTCCAGGAACTGGGTTGTGCCGACCGCGCCCATGGTGTCGGGTGGACGGAAACAGCCGTTGATGGCGCAATTGTCGAGTTGCGACGTACCTTCAAAGCCTCGCACTGTCGCGGCTTGGGCCGCAGCCGAGGCCAACACGGTGAGTGCTGAGACCGCCAGCAGCAATGTGTTTTTGGTGAATTTACCTTGCTTGGTATACATGATGTGAGTGCCCGCCTTTTTTGGACAAGAGGCTTCCGATCTGGAATGCCTGGGTTTGCTCAGCGGTCATGCGAGGTACGCGTAGATAACCGCCAGAGCGAGCAGTTAGCGTAGCGAAAATCTAGGAGCGCGCACCCCTAATACGGGGGGGGTCTTTCGGGTATTGGAGCTTGTGATTTTCCCTAGGGATGCTTTGCGTCACTCAGCGTGAGGAGTTAGGTAGAACGTCCCTGGCTTTGCCGGCTCATCAACGCATGCCGCTGTCGCAGTCCACGTCTACCGATATAAGGGTGTTGGCGCTGATCTGCACCGGGACAATCGGACAGCGGGTAACTTTCTCCAGAGTCATGACCTGCAAGCGGTAGCGGCCTGCGGCAGCCGCAATTTGGAACAGACCTTGCGAAGATGTTCGTGCTTGCCCCACAACGCTGCCAGCCTGATTCAGCAGCCTGATTTCAACCTGGGCGTAGGGTGCTTGGCAATCCTCGCCTTCGCGAGGTGGGCCGCCACAAGCCGGGGACAAGGTAATCCGGCCTTTGACACCGGACGAGTCGGCTGGCGGGGCCGCATAGGCGTTTGTGCTCGTCGTCATCAAACAGATCAGCAGACTCAGCAGGCTAAGCAGACTCAGCAGGTTAAGGTCAGTCAGGGCACTGCGCCAGGTTTGGCAGCAAACAGGGGTGAAGAAACGACCGGGCAGCTGAGGCCGGCGACACGCAGTCCCGGTGGACGATCTGTTTCCTTGGCCAGAGGCCAAGGGTGGCTCGGCGTCTTGTCTATTGAGAATCATTATTTTGTCGGTGCCAGTGAAAATAATGCGGATGAGCACATGAGTTCAGGGCGCGGCAGCCGTGACAAGGGCCGCCGCGGCGGCAGAGTCGGCAGGGCAAGCTTTTGATTTGGCATAGCTCGCTCGCTCAATCTCTTGCACCTCAACACAGAGCTGCACCGACTGAGTCTTGGGCCAGGCGCAGGCCTGCTCCAAGATCGTCAGCAGCGCGGCTGACAGCGCCTGCTTGGTCGACGCCGAGCGCCCGCTCAGCAAGGCCAGCTTGGCATGCACAAAGGCCTGGTTGTTCGGGTGATTGCTGACTTGGGTGCCGACCAGATAGGTTTCCAGACGTATGGCGCGACTCTTGATGTCCAGTTCCTCAAACTCGCCGCTGGCCAGCAGCGCCTTGTTGATCGACAGCAAGGTGTCGGCTGCTTTGAACAAGGGCAGATTGCTGGTGTATTCAAGGGTGATATGGGGCATGGTGTGTCCGGATACTGTGCTGGCGAGGGCTTGATTCTGCGCCTAGCCCTGTCTCGACCCCCAAAAAAGCAGACCCCACTCAAGGTGGGGTCTGCGCTGAAGTCATTGCACCATCGCTCAGTTGCGACCTTGACGAACCCTTGTGCTCGCCGCCCCTATGAGGCCCAGACCCGCCAGCAGCAGCGCGAAGCTGGCCGGCTCAGGCACCGCCGAGGGCATGTACAGCGTGGCGTGCGTCAGTGTCATGGGGTTGCCCTGGGGTGATGTGGCCACACCTTCCGTACTGTCAAAGCTCAGCGCCGCCACGCTGCTGGCGGCGTGAAAAAGATAGTAGCTGTGCTGCCCGTTGGATTCCAAGCCAATGACGAAATCACCGGCGATCGGCGCATCAAAGTTCAATTGACCATTGAACATCACTTGCGGGTTTTGGGTGAACGGGCCATTGCCTGCATCGGCGCTGCTGCCCGCATAAACCCACTGACCGAGCCACTGGCTGCTCAAGTAGCTGGATTCTGAGACCTTGCCGCTCAACAAACCGCTCAGTGAGCCGCGACAATCCGCTGCCGCCAAACTACTGAAATTGCTATCAGAGCAGCTCTCGGCCCATGTCGGCAAGCTTGCCACCGAGGCCACGATGCCGAGCATTGCAAACAGGCCGGAGCGAAGTGAGTTCTTCATTTCAGATCCTTGGGTTCTATGGACGGAGCCGTTAGCAGATGATCGCCAGCCGCGCGCCGCCTCAGCTGTGGCGGCGCTGCCAAGTCGCCAATCCGGCCAGGCCGACGGCGAACAGCAGGTAGCTTGAAGGCTCAGGTACTGCGGCGGCCATCATCGCGTCAGCGAGTATCTGATGACCTTTGGCTGTCGGATGGATGGCGTCCCAGTACAAGGCGGTGGCGGGGTCGCAGTTGTTGATCGCCGCGCCGCAGGCGTCGCCGATATTGGCAATCCCGTAAGCGGCCGGGTTGGCTGCAATGGTGCTGATCAGGCCAAAGACGTCAAAGGTCTTGACGCCCGCCTCGGTGCTCAGGCGATAGTCCAAAGCGCTGTTCATCGTGTCGCTCAAGAGGCTGCTGATGTATTGCGAACCGGTCGCGCCGGCGAAGGGCGTGGCTGCAAAGTTCGGCGTATTCCAGACGATGATGTTGTGCGCACCGGCGGCTTGCAGGCTGTCGACCATATTGCCGATGTCGGTCGCGAAGCGGCTGGCGTTGTCCGAAATGATGCTGATCTGCTGCGCAAATGACAGGCCCGGCGCAGACAAAGCCGTCGCGGCATCGCGCAGATTGTTGCCGCCGCCTTCAATCACATAGAGCGCGTCGCTGGCGGCTACGGGATGGGCACCGAGGAATTGACCGACCTGGGCTGACAGGCTGTAGGGGAAGCCCGCCCCGCTGGTGGTCGCGCCGCCGAAGGCATAGTTGCTGCCGCCGGCCAAGGAAGGGGTCGCGCTCAAACCCAGCGAATTGGTGAATTGGGTGGCCCAGGTCGGGCCATTGCTGTAGACGCCCGACGCATAGGTGAAGGAGGGGATGTAGGTGTTGCCGGTGACCACCTGAGCCGGGTTGAACAAGCCAACGAGCTTGTTATTGCCGCTGTCCGACAGGCTGTCGCCAAAAATGACCACGCTGCTGAAGGGCGCGGCATATGCCGGCAGGCTGGCGACCGAG
>CAUPEV010000025.1:0-39497 GCA_963510335.1 uncultured Roseateles sp. | reverse complement strand
GCGCTGTGCACGATGTGCATCGGCGTCGGACAAGGCATTGCGCTGATCATAGAAAGAGTCTGAACTAGCCCCCAGCTGACATGACAAAAACTCATAGCTAGGTGAGTTTTAGTCCGCGGCAATCTAGGTATTAATACCCACAATCAAAAAATAGCGTGGCATACTAAATTTGATTTAGGCGTACAGCGCACATATATCACTGGAATCCCGTTAGAAAAGTTGCAGATCCAACGGTTCTATCGGCGATTCAGCAGCCTTCCGGCCGACGACTCGGTGGAGGCCGTCTTTTTGGAAAGTCCAGCTTCTTCGCCTCGCTTGCGGCATTGAACCTTGGCGGCTCCTTCGACCCCTAGCTCCACTTGTCAGTCTCACTATGTCCGCTGCCCGCGCTCTTGATGATCATGCTTGCTTGCCGAATCAGGCCAGCACGCTTCCCGATTCCTATTACCCGAGTGCCCCAATCGCTCACGAGCCCACGGCAAGCGGGCCGCTCAAGCGCGACTTGGTTGCTGGCCTGGAAAAGGGCTTGGCCGTCATCGAGGCCTTTGACCAAGAACGCCCGCGGCTGACCATCAGTGAGGTCGCCGTTCGCACCGGGCTGACACGCGCCGCTGCCCGGCGCTATTTGTTGACCTTGACCCACCTGGGCTTCGTCTCCCAAGACCGCAAGATGTTCGCGCTGACGCCAAGAGTCTTGCGCCTGGGGCAGAGCTATATGCACTCGGCCAGGCTGCCGCGGATCATTGAGCCCGAACTGCACAAATTGGCCTATGCCTTGAAAGAGGCCAGCTCTGCGGGTGTTCTGGACGGCGACGATGTGATTTGCATTGCCGCCACCGGTTCCGGGCGGCTCGTCTCGCCCAAGCTTCAGCCGGGCACAAGGGTGCCGGCGCACTGCTCCGGCAATGGCCGCATCATCTTGGCCGCTTTGCCAGCGGACCAGCTCAATGCCTGGCTCGCGCGGCAGCAACTGCGTGCCCTCACGCCTCACACCATCACGCAGCCGGAACGGCTGAGCACCGAGATTGCGCGCAGCCGCTCGCTCGGCTATGCCTGCATCGATCAAGAGCTGGAACTGGGCTTGCGCACGGTTGCCGTGCCCTTGATGAACTATCGCGGCGAGGTGGTGGCGGCCATGAATATCAGCGGCCATTCCTCACGCATGAGCATGGATCAACTGGTGGAGCAATGCCTGCCGCCGCTGCTGCAGGCTCAAGCGCATCTGCGCATGTTGCTGTAAGGCTTGCCGTCAACTCCAGCGCCGCTGTTGCAGCAGCGGGCTGACCCGGTACCGCTCGCTGCGATACGCCGCAAACAAGCCATCCAGCAAGGCCACCACGGCGTCCGCACCGACCCAGCCAAGCCATTCAAACGGCCCAGCCGGATAGTTGACACCGAGCTTGCAGGCCAGATCAGCTGACGCTTCGTCACACACACCTTGCCAGACCGCGTCGCCGCCCTCGTTGATCAACATCGCCACCGTTCGGGCCACCGCAAGCCCCGGCACATCTCGCAGCAGCAAGAGCTCCCAGCCCAAAGCTCGCCAGACATCCTCGACCGCCGCCCGCCCCCGCGCGCTGACCTTGGGACCGAAACTCAGGGCCAAACCATCGATTCGATCGGGCGCCAAGGGCCAATCCATCACCGCCGACTCGGGATGCTGCCACTGCGCCGCCAACTGGGCCGCGCTGACACCGCTGCTCAAGTGCACATGCACATCACCAATCACCAAGCCGCACCAATCGGCTGATTCGCCGCGCGTAAAGGGCAGGCCCTTGAGGCTCAAACAAGCCGCCAAGCGATCAGCCAAACCGCCGCGTCCGACCACGCCAATAGCGTCCAAGTCACGCTGTTCAGCCGCAACCGACTTGATTACTTCGATTGCTTCGGGAACACCGTTGTAAAAACCCTTGCCCGCTTTGCGCCCCAGCCGCCCACCGTCAACCAAGGCCTTTTGCACCAAAGAGGGCATATAGCGCTTGTCGCCAAAGTTGGCCTCGAAGACCGACTGCGTCACCAGAAAGTTGGTGTCGTGCCCGATCAGGTCCATCAACTCGCACGGGCCCATGCGAAAGCCCGCGCTGCGCAAGGCGCGGTCAATTTGAGCCGGCGTGCCCGCCTGCTCTTGCAACAAGGCCAGTGCCTCGGCATAAAAGGGCCGGGCGATGCGATTGACAATAAAGCCGGGCGTCGACTTCGCATGTACCGGCGTCTTGCCCCAGCGCCGCGCCAAGGCCTCGATCACCGTGGCCACGCCGGCATCGGTCTCGGCGCCCCACACCACCTCGACCAACTTCATCAAAGGCACCGGGTTGAAGAAATGCATGCCGACCAAGCGGCTCGGATTCTTCATGCCGTTAGCCAATGCCGTGACGCTGATCGATGAGGTATTGGTCGCGATGATGGCTCCCTCGCCCAACAAGGCGTCCAGCTCACGCAAGAGCGCTTGCTTGGGCTCCAGCTTCTCGACGATGACCTCGATCACCAAGGCGGCCTCTTTCAACTCGGCCAAGCTCAGTGCCGGTTGAATGCGAGCCATCACCGCGGCGCATTCATCTGCGGCCAGGCGGCCCTTGGCCACCAAGGCATCCAGGGCCTTGGCTGTTTGAGCAATCGCGGCGGCTGCCGCACCCTCGCGCAGATCCAAGAGCAACACCGTGTGTCCCGCCTGTGCCGCCACCTGCGCAATACCCGCCCCCATCACGCCAGCACCCACCACGCCAATCAAGGCCGGCAACTCGGACGCCACCGTCCATTGCTTCACTTCACTCATAGCTCACCCATGTTTCTAGAAACCCATGCCGCCGGGCGTTTGGCCAAAAAGGCGGCAAAACCTTCGCGCGCTTCGGCGCCGGTGCGCACGCGCGCTATCGTCTGCGCCGTCAACTCGCGTACTTCGGGGGTGACCGGCCCAACCTCCAGTTGCGCAAACAAGGTCTTGATTTCGGCCTGCGCTTGAGGGCCGCTGGCCAGCAACTCGTTCACCCAGCGTTCTACCGCCGCGTCCAAATCATCCAGCTCAACCACTTCATGCAACATGCCCAGGCGCAGCGCTTCACCAGCCCCGATACGGCTGGCCGTTAGCGCCAAGCGCCTGGCCTGGCGCGGCCCGACCGCATTGAACACATAGGGGCCGATGACGGCCGGCAAGATGCCAAAGCGTGCCTCGCTGACCGCGAACTTGGCCTCGCTGCTGGCAATCGCAATGTCGCAGGCGCAGGCCAGACCCACGCCGCCGCCCAGGGCCAGACCTTGAATACGCGCCACGGTCGGCTTCGGGCATTCGGCCAGTTGCTGCAGCATTGCGGCGAAACGCCGGGCGTCTTCCAAATTGACCTGCTCCGAGGCCGCAGCGGCGCGGCGCATCCATTCAATATCGGCGCCAGCACTGAAGGCCTTGCCGGCTCCGGCCAACACGATCACCCGCACGCCGGGGTCAGCAATGCAATGCCCG
Organism: uncultured Roseateles sp.; assembly: GCA_963510335.1. Classification (GTDB taxonomy): domain Bacteria; phylum Pseudomonadota; class Gammaproteobacteria; order Burkholderiales; family Burkholderiaceae_C; genus Paucibacter_A. Next base: position 36,043 of record CAUPEV010000025.1, on the reverse strand, counting down.
ACCGCCTGGCTCAGTTCCGAAATCATCAGCTCGTTGAAGGCGTTGAACACCTCAGGCCGCGTCATTGTGATGTGAGCTACGCCGCGGGCGTCGACCGCAATCGTCAATGTCTCCATGTCTGAAACTCCTTGTAATCCTCTCAGTATCGCAGTCTGTCCTATGGCTTCATGGCTCGATTCAAACGGCACAATGCCGGCATGAAAGCCGTCATCCCCATTCACACCGAAGCCAGCCGCCGACCCGCCAAAGGCGGCGGCCTGCGTGGTCGCCAAGCCAGCGCACAAGCGCTTGAAGCCGTCCATGCCCTGCTTGGCAAGGCACCGCGCCGCCGCGACCTGTTGATCGAACATCTGCACCGCATTCAAGATGAGCAAGGCCATCTGAGCGTCGACATGCTGGCAGCGCTGGCCGAGGCCATGAAGCTGTCGCAGGCCGAGGTGCATGAGGTGGCGAGTTTCTATCACCACTTCGACATCGTTTACGAAGGCGAACAAGCACCGGCCCCGCTGACGCTGCGCGTTTGCAATTCGCTCAGCTGCAGCATGGCCGGCAGCGCCGGCTTGAGCCGCGAATTACGCGCCTTGCTGGCGGACCAAAGCGGTGTGCGGGTCATCGACGTGCCTTGCGTTGGCCGCTGCGAGCAGGCGCCGGTGGCCGTGATAGGTCAACGGCCGCTCGGCCACGCCACGGCGAGTGAAGCCATCAAGCTGCTGCAACAAGGTCAAATCCAAGACATTCGACCAGCACACCAGCCGTTGGCCGACTATCTCGCTCATGGCGGCTACCGCGTGCTCGACGAGTTGTTGAGTGGCGCGCGCACCATTGACGCCACGATTCACACACTCAGCGAATCGGGCCTGCGCGGCCTCGGAGGCGCCGGTTTTCCCCTCGGGCGCAAATGGTCCATCGTGCGCGCGCAGCCAGCACCCCGGCTGATGGCCGTCAATATCGACGAGGGCGAGCCCGGCACCTTCAAGGATCGCTACTACCTGGAGCGCGAACCGCAGCTGTTTTTGGAAGGCATGTTGATCGCTGCGCATTGCGTAGGCGCCGAGGCCGTCTACATCTATCTGCGCGACGAGTACCACGCACTGCGTCAGGTGCTGAGCGAAGAGATTGCTGCGCTACAAGTTGCGCGCAGCGGCTTGCCGGTGATTGAGCTGCGGCGCGGCGCCGGCGCCTATATCTGCGGCGAAGAGTCGGCGATGATCGAATCGATCGAGGGCAAACGCGGCTGGCCGCGCCAGCGCCCGCCCTATGTGGCCGAGTGCGGCCTATTTGGGCGGCCGACGCTACAACACAATATCGAATCGCTGCATTGGGTGCGTCACATCCTGGAGCGGGGCGCCGACTGGTTCGCAAACCAGGGCCGCAACGGCCGCAAAGGGCTGCGTTCGTTTTCGCTCTCGGGTCGCGTCAACAAACCCGGCGTCTACCTCGCACCGGCCGGCATCACCGCCTTGGAGTTGATCGAAGAGTATGGCGGCGGCATGTTGCCGGGCCATCAGCTATACGGTTACTTCCCTGGTGGCGCGTCCGGCGGCATGCTGCCGGCCAGCCATGCCCATGCGCCACTGGACTTTGACACCTTGCAGGTGCATGAATGCTTTATCGGCTCGGCAGCGGTGATCGTATTCTCTGACCAGGACAGCGCCCGCGACCTGGCCTTGAATGCGATGGAATTTTTTGAGCACGAAAGCTGCGGCCAATGCGTGCCCTGCCGGGAAGGCACGCAGCGTGCCGTCGAGTTGATGCGCCAGCCGGTCTGGGATCAGCCGCTGCTGGAGGAGCTGGGCTTGGTGATGGCCGATGCCTCGATCTGCGGCCTCGGCCAGGCCGCGCCCAACCCTTTGCGCTGCGCGATGCGCTATTTCCCGCACGAGTTCAGCGTCGGAGCCGTCCATGAGTGAGATCAACTTCAGCGTCGACGGCCTGCCCTTGCTAGCCCAAGCCGGCGAGACGATTCTGAGCGCCGCCAGGCGCCATGGCCTGAGCATCCCGACGCTGTGCCATCAAGACGGCTTGAACCCGGCTGGCAATTGCCGCGCCTGCGTGGTCGAGATTGGTGGGGAACGAGCTTTGGCGGCATCATGTTGCCGCCAACCGCGCGAGGGCATGACGGTTGCTTTGAACAATCCACGCGTACAGCGCAGCCAGCGCATGGTGCTGGAGCTCTTGGCCGCCAAGGCGCCGACCCAAGCGCATACGCTGAACTCCGAGCTGACGCGGTGGTGCGAGGCGCTCGAAGTCGGCATGCCACGCTTCTCGCAGCCAGCGGCCCCGCCCGCCGACCGCAGCCACCCGGCCATCAGCGTGCAACTCGACGCCTGCATCCAATGCATGCGCTGTGTGCGCGCCTGCCGCGACGAGCAGGTCAACGATGTGCTGGGCGTGGCCGGCTGGGGTGCGGACACCCGCGTCAGCTTCGATGCCGACGAGGCGCTGGGCAGCAGCTCCTGCGTGGCCTGTGGCGAATGCGTGCAAGCCTGCCCGACCGGAGCGCTGACACCGGCCAACGGCGCCGCGCTGCAGGCCGCCGACGCGGTGGTCGATTCGGTCTGCCCCTATTGCGGCGTGGGCTGCCAGCTCAGCTACCGGGTCAAGGACAACAAGGTGATTGAGGCGATCGGCCGCGATGGCCCTGCCAACCAGGGGCGCCTATGCGTCAAGGGTCGCTATGGCTATGACTATGTCTCCAGCGATCAAAGGCTGACCACACCGCTGATCCGCCGCGACGGCATGGCCAAGGACCCCGCCGACATTGGCCGCGTGCGGCGTGGCGAGTTGCCGCTGGCGGCGCTGTTCCGCGAGGCGACTTGGAACGAAGCGCTGGACTTCGCCGCCGCCGGCCTGCGCCAATTGCGCGATACCCACGCCGGCGGCTCTGCCAGCCCGCTGGCCGGTTTTGGCTCGGCCAAGGGCAGCAATGAAGAGGCCTATCTGTTCCAAAAGCTGATTCGCCAGGGCTTCTTGACCAATAACGTCGACCATTGCACGCGGCTATGCCATGCCAGCTCAGTTGCGGCCTTGCTCGAAGGCCTGGGCTCGGGCTCGGTCAGCAACCCGGTGCTGGACGCTCAATATGCGGAAGTGATTCTGCTGATAGGAGCCAACCCCAGCGCCAACCATCCGGTGGCGGCCTCCTTCATCAAGAACGCCGTGAAGGCCGGCGCCACGCTGATCGTCGCCGACCCTCGGCGCGCGCCGATGGCACGCTTTGCCACCCACCATCTGGCCTTCCGGCCTGACACCGATGTGGCGCTGCTCAATGCACTGCTGCATGTGATCATTGCCGAGGGCTTGACCGATCCGGACTTCATTGCCGCTCGGATCAATGGTTACGAAGCCTTGAAGGCGTCAGTGGCCGAATGCACGCCGGAGCGCATGAGCGAAATCTGCGGCATTGCGCCCGAGGTCTTGCGCGATGTGGCAAGGCGTTATGCCAAGGCCAAGAGCGCGATGATTTTCTGGGGCATGGGCATCAGCCAGCATGTGCATGGCACCGACAACGCCCGCTGCCTGATTGCGCTGGCAATGATCACCGGCCAGATCGGCCGCCCAGGCTGCGGCCTGCATCCGCTGCGTGGTCAGAACAACGTGCAGGGTGCATCGGACGCCGGCCTGATCCCGATGATGATGCCCAATTACCAGCGCATCGCCTTGCCCGATATACGCGAGCATTTCGAGGCGCTGTGGGCCACACCGCTGGACCCGCAGCCCGGGCTGACCGTGGTCGAGATCATCCATGGCGCCTATGAGGGCCGCATCAAGGGCATGTTCATCGAGGGCGAAAACCCGGCCATGTCCGACCCCGATCTCGACCATGCGCGTGCCGCCTTGGCCCGGCTTGCGCATCTGGTCGTGCAAGACATCTTCGCGACCGAAACCGCCTTGCTGGCCGACGTGATCTTGCCGGCCTCGGCGCATTTGGAGAAGTGGGGCAGCTACACCAATACCGACCGGCTTATACAGCTGGGCCGGCCGGCGCTGACACCGCCGGGTCAGGCGCGCCAAGACCTGTGGATCATCGAACAACTGGCGCGCCGCATCGGCCTGGGCTGGCACTATTGGCAAGCCGCCGACGGCGATGGTCAGGTGGCGGCCGAAGCGCCGACGGCGCGCGTATTCGAGGAAATGCGCGCGGTGATGGCGCCGCTGGCGGGCGTACCCTGGGCGCGTTTGCAGCGTGAAGAAGCGGTGATCACGCCGGCGCCGCTTGAGGGCGAACCCGGCCATGCCATCATCTTCGAGCAGAGCTTTCCGACACCCAGCGGCCGCGCGCAGCTGGTGCCGGCCAGCTTCATGCCCGGCCCCGAACAGCCCGACGGCAACTTCCCGCTCGTGCTCAGCACCGGCCGCGTGCTGGAGCATTGGCATACGGGCGCGATGACGCGCCGCGCCGAGGTCTTGGACGCCTTGTCGCCCCAGCCCCTGCTCAGCATGCACGCCGAGGACGCTGCCGCGCTGCGCTTGGAGGATGGCCAAGCAATTGTCATTGCTTCGCGTCACGGCACGCTACACGCACTCTTGCAGATCAGCCCCGAGGTGCGCGGAGGTCAGGTCTTTCTGCCGTTTTGCTATTGGGAGGCCGCAGCCAATGTATTGACCGGCAGCGCGCTCGACCCGGCTGGCAAGATACCCGGCTTCAAAGTCACTGCCGTGCGTGTGCAAGCGCAGTGATTCGGATGCAGCAAGGAAGAACCCAGCTGCCCCGCCCAGGGGCAGCCGGTGCTTTAGCGCGGGGCTATGTCATCCGCGAGTGTGCAAGCGTCGACTGGGCCATGGCCAGCCCTGATCTGAGATGCACAATCGGCGCCTTGCCTGTTACTTCACGCCCCGCCGCCTCTCCGCCCCTCCGTCCCAGATGCACTCCATGCCAAGACTTAGAAGCTGCAGCCTTTCAATTCTTACTCTGCTGATTTGCTCACTCGGCCTCTTGGCCTGCGGCAGCCCCAGCCGCACGCACCAGCCCTACGGGCCGCCACGGCAAGATGCGTCGGCGGCCCAAGAACGCGCGCTGGAACTGGCCTCGCGCGGCTATCCAGGCGCACCTAAACCAGCGCTTGAGCAAGCAGCCGCAGTCACCATCACAAGCCAACAGTGGGTCATTCAGGGCGAGCCCTTGCCCACCGTCTTGGCTGTCCCTCAGGGAGGCCAAAGCCGCCTGCCGCTGCTGGTCTACCTGCCCGGCCTGGGTGAGTCGGCAGGGGCCGGTGCACATTGGCGTTATGCCTGGGCGCGCGCAGGCTATGCCGTTTTAAGCTTTCAGGCGCTGGAAATGGATCAAATGGCCTGGTCATCGCCTTTGGCCCGCTCGGCCGAATTTACGGCATTGGCCTTGCAGCATCAACAACCGCAGCTGCTGCAAGCACGATTGCGCAAGCTGCGGGGCGTGATCGAAGAGGCCAAGCTGCGCGCCATGGGTCGCGAAACACCTTGGGACCGCGTTGATACCGAACGCATCGCCGTCTTGGGCTATGACCTGGGCGCCGCCACCGCGCTGGCCTGGGCCGGCGACCTGGGCCCCCTGGGCAGCGACCAAGCGCGCGCCGTCGTGCTGCTGAGCCCTTCCTCGCTGAGTCGCTCGGACGCCGCACAAGCGCTGGCGACGCTGCCGCCGAAGCTGCCGCTGCTGGCGGTCAATTCGCGCCGCGCCGCCGACCTCAATGGCCTGCTCACTTCGCCCGCCGAGCGCACCCAGTTCTTTGAACAGCTGCCCGCCGATGCCCATAAATACCTGCTGCTTTTGAACAACCCTAGCCACGCGGCGCTAGCAGGCGCGAGCGGCATGGCCGAGTCACCGAACGAGCCGGCCGGGCTGGGCCTAGCCAGGCGGCCCCAGCCTCAAGTTGCCAAAGGCCCCGGTCAACACAATGCGATCATGAGTGCCGCACCGCCACCCTCGCTGCTGGACAAAGGCAACCAGGAAGCCGGCGTTGTGGTGGAACATATCAGCATTGCATTTTTGAATCAGCATCTACGCAATAGCCAAGAAGCTCAGACCTGGCTGCGGCAATCGGCATCCGGCTGGTTGGCCGGTTTGGCCGAATGGCGGCTGCGCTAACGATTTATCAAACTGGGTCGAAAAGGCGAGGCACCCCAACGATGAACAGGCCGGACCTGATCAGCCCGTCGGCCACCTCGTAGATCGCCACCATATCAATTTCGCCCGGCCCCTCGGGAAAGCTGCGGGCGATGGTTTCATGGTCGATCACCGTGGCACCGTCGGCGGTATTCAACAAGGTTCGATTCAGCAGACGCGCATGCAGATTCGGCTCCTTGAAACGCTCCACCATCCGCGAGCGAATCTCTGCATGTCCACTGGCCAGCAATACGCCCGGATAGGCATACTGCTTCGCGTCCGGCGCATAGGTGGCCAACCAAGCGTCCATATCGCGAGAGTTGTAGGCATCCAACTGGACTTGAACGACTTCAGCAGGGGCGAGCTGGATTGGCATTGATTGACTCATGGTTGAAGGATGTTTGGCGCAAAAACAAAGGCGCCTCATCGGAGGCGCCCTGTGACTTCGAGGCTTAGCTTGACCTGTGCACTTGTATTTTTTACCGATCCCAGTGAACAAGCCGTTGCGCAGGCTCTGAATGTTAGCCCTGCTGGCGACGCCGTGCCATGAAACCAAGCGCGCACAAACCGGCTAACAACATCGCGTAGGTCTGCGGCTCTGGCACGGCACTGGTGACGCTGATATTGTCCAGCGAGCTGCCATAGCTGTCGGCAGTGCCGGTGGCGCGGAAAGACAGCTTGGTCGTGCCGGTTGCCACAAAGCTGGTGCTGAACAACAGCCAGTCATGCTGATTCGTGTTGTTGGCGGCCGGTGTCGTCAGCGATTCCCACTTGATGCCATCCAGGCTCCAGTCCAGGCCATTGGTCGCGGCGGTGGTCTGCACGCGATTGGCGTAGCTGAAATTCAAGGTGTAGGTCTGGCCGACCGTCGTGGCCAAGTTTTGGAACATACCGCTATTGCCGTAGCTGTCCAGCTCGACAAAGTTCGTGCCGTCTTGCGCTTGGCCGACGGTGTTCTTGCGAACTTCGATGCCCTCGCCCACGCCGGTCCAAGCATTGATGCTGCTGAAAACATCCCAGCCTTTGCCGCCGATCACCAGCCCCTCTTCAAAGCTGCCGTTCTGGACCAGATTGCCCGCGGCCGAAGCGAACAAAGGAGCGGCTAACAAGGCGGAGATGAGGATCTTTTTCATGGAGACTTCCTTGAATTTGGAGGGGCTGTAGCCTGCGGTGCAAGCCGACGGAAGTCATTCTTTCGTGTCTGACGAACCAGGGATACCCCTGAGTGAAGGGGATGACCAAGCCCGCCGTGAAGCAGGTCACGGCGGCTGCTGGAATCTTTGCGACCGTCGGCCCGCATGCGATGAGAAGCTGGCTTCTGGCACTCTGCCCTGCCGCGCACCGGCGCCTTTTCAGCACCTATTCAGTGCCGCTTGACCTTCGATTGAGTGCCGATTCAACGCCGATTGAGCGCCGATTGAGCGCCGACCCTGTAAGACCTGACAGTGTGGGACGGGCCCATCCGCTCCTAAAGTCGCCCCAGCTCTTTTGCTGATATATCAGCAAAACATTTGAGCGAAGCAGGCGGCGATACGGCGCCTGCGCCCTCACCCTCCCCCGGGTGCCCTACCCTTCAAGTGAGCAGGAGTCTTTGTGAAAACACATGGCAATCCATCGTTCGGTTGGCGCAATCTGATCAGGCTGGTCAGTGCAATGTCCATAGGCGCGGCGTCAATACTCGGCTCGACCGCTGCATATGCGCAAGGCGCCAGCGAGTCGGTCGGCAGCAAGAATGAATCCAAGCGACCAGCCGTCAGTGGCAGCACCGAGTCGCAATTGGCGGGCGGCCATCACCAAAAGCGAGCCTATAGCGCGGCCGAGTTGAAACCAAATTCGCCCAGTGAAATCAGCGCAAGGATGAAATATGGCGGCCAGGAAGCAGAGATCAAAACGCTGATACAACGCCCGTCCTCGCTGGCGGCCAACCGCTCCGATGCCCAATTGCAAGCGCAAGCGCAGACCCAGGGACAAGCCGTGAACGGCGCCGCAGCTGCGCTGGCAGGCTGTGATCTGCAGCTATTTGCAACCTCATCCGGCGCCAGCCTAGTGAATGCGGTGAAGGCCAGCAGCACCGACTGCGTCGGACAGTTGTTCAGCCTCACCGGCAGTGCCGCAGGGCAAACGCTGAGCGAAGCAAAGATGGTCACTATTGCGGATGCCTTTCGAACCGTGGCCTCAAGCTATGGCGGCAACAACGCCAGCAGTGCGATGCAGCTGATTTTGTTCTTGCGCGCCGGCTACTACGTCAATTGGTATTACAGCGCCGACACCGGCCCCTATGGCGCGGCCTTGAAAACGGCGATGCGCGCTGCGCTGGACGCTTTCGTCAATAACGGCAATTTCACCTTGGTCAATAACACGCATGGCGAAATACTGGCCGAGTTTGTGACCTTGCTAGACAGCAGCTCGGAAAATGCTCGCTATTTAAGCTCGGTAGTCAAACGCTTGCTGGACAACTACAACAGCAGCTTCAACAACCACTTCTGGATGCAAAGCGCGGTCAACAACACCTTCACCATACTCTTTCGCGGCCATGACAATGCCGCTTTCGCGACGCTGGTGCAGGCAGATACATCGATCACAGACACGCTGTACAACTTCATCAACAACAATTTCAATGCACTTGGCGGCAGCGCCGACTATCTCGTCACCAATGCCGGCCGGGAACTCAGCCGCTTCCTGAAATACACCGAAGGCTCTGCACTCAAAAATGCCGCCAGGCCAAAAGTCAAACTAATACTGGATCGCAGCAATGTCACCGGCAGCACCGCCGCACTATGGGTTGCGGTCGGCGGCAATGTGGACTATTACGACAAAGCCAATTGCAGTTACTACAACCTCTGCGACTTTGTCGCTCGCATCGACAGCAATGTTTTGCCGATCAAACACAGCTGCAGCGGCAGCTTGCGCTTGAAGGCGCAATCACTGACACCAGCTCAACTGAGCGAGGCTTGCGCCATCGTCGGCGCCGAAGAGGGCTATTTCCACACCCAGGTCGCCAGCGGAAAAGTGCCGGTCGCAAACGACAACAATACCCACTTGGAAATGGTCATCTTCAGCAGCAGCAAGGACTATAAAGCCTATGCGGGTGCGCTTTTTGGCATTGACACCAATAACGGCGGTATGTACTTGGAAGGCAGCCCTGATATCACCGGCAACCAAGCGCGTTTTATCGCCTACCAAGCAGAATGGTTGCTTCCGAAATTTGAAATCTGGAACCTAACGCACGAATATATTCACTACCTTGATGGCCGCTTCAATATGTACGGAGATTTCGGCACTGCCATTGGCGTCAATTCGGTCTGGTGGCTGGAAGGCTTCGCAGAATACATGTCATATTCTTACCGCAAACTCGATTATGTGGATGCGCGCAATCAAGCCACAGCAAAAACCTATGCCTTGAGCACCATTTTCAAGAACGACTACAACTCGGGCACCACCCGCGTCTATAGCTGGGGCTATTTGGCCGTGCGGTATATGTTCGAGAAGCAGCGCAGCCAGGTCAGCAATATTCTGGGTTATTTTCGGCCGGGCAATTACGCAGGCTACACCAGCTATATGAATAGCGCAGCGATGAGCGCCAGCATGGACGCCGGCTTCAAGAATTGGCTGACTTGCGCCGCGGACGCCGCCTTGCCCAATTGCGCGGACACCACGCCGCCGGCCAATGTCTTGCCGATGGCCAGTTTCAACAACGCCATCGCCAACTTGCAGGTCAATTTCACCGATACCTCCACAGACGGCGACGGCTCGATTGCCTCTCGTTTGTGGAATTTCGGCGATGGCAGCAGCTCAACAGCCGCCACCGTCAGCCACAGCTATGCGGCGGCAGGCAGCTACACCGTCAGCCTGACCGTGACCGACAACAGCGGCGGCAAAGCCACCGTCTCCAGGGTGCTGACTGTGCAAGCGAGTTCGGGCAATGCCCTGCCGGTCGCCAAGTTCAGCAGCAGCGTCAATGGCTTGACCGTCAACTTTGCCGATCAATCCACCGACAGTGATGGCAGCATCAGCTCGCGCGCCTGGACGTTTGGCGACGGCACCAGCTCGAACCTGGCCGCGCCGGTGAAGACCTACGCGGCAGCCGGCAGTTACAGCGTCATGCTCACCGTCACCGACAACAAAGGCGGCAGCGCCTCCAGCACGGCCACAGTTGTGGTGCAAGCCGGCACGCTGCCCGAATGCACAGGCGCGGCCGAAGCCTTGGGCAAGAACTGCGTGAAGAGCAATCTCTCGGGCGGTTCGGGCAGCCTGAAGTACATGTACGTGTACATCCCGGCAGGCACGACGGCGATCACCATCTCGTCGGCGGGCGGAAGCGGTAACGCGGACCTCTATGTGAACACCAGCACCTGGGCCACCTCGACCGCCTACAACTATCGCTCCATCGGTGCCAGCAACGCCGAAACCATCACCATCACCAACCCGCCTGGCAATAGCTATATCTACCTCAGCCTCTACGGCAAGACGGCCTACTCGGGCGTCCAGGTGAAGACGCAGTACTGAATTCGGAAGCCAAGGTCTGGGCCATATTGGCTTGGCCTTGGTTAGCCGATCAAAGCCCGCTTGAGCCCAGCAGGGGCACGCCGGCCGCCAGTTTCTACGACGGTGGCTTGCTGGGGCAGGCCGCCAAGCAAGGTATGGGCGTTGCCTTGCTGTGCAAATTGCTGGCCTCCCACGCGCTCCTGGAGGGTCGCTTGCGGCGCCTGCTCGATCCCACCACGAATGGCAGCAGCAAGCGCCGCTACCACAACGTCTACCCACCGGCGCTGCGCATATTGCGTGAGTGGCGGCATGCTGAGGCGGCGGAGTAGGCGCGGCAACTATCAGGCAACAACGAGAGGGCAACAACGAGAAGGCATGACAGACGGCAAGGCGCCCCAATGAAAACCCTGCCCATGCCATCAAGCACTGGCCGCTGCGTTTGAGCTCCGCTACCATCGCCGCCTTTGCTTCGACCCACCCCTTCGGCACCATCATGCCCAGCCAAGAAAGCCCAACCATGAAGTTCCTGCTCATCAGCGCCGCCTGCCTGCTCAGCCTGGCGGCCCAAGCTCAGCAACAAGCTCCTTTGCCGGCCGAATTCGCCGACTGGGATGCCTTTATGGCCGAGCAACTGGCGCTGTGGAAAGTGCCCGGCGCATCGATCTCCATCGTCAAGGATGGCATGGTCATCCTCTCTCGCGGCTACGGATTCCGCGATCTCGAGAAAAAATTGCCGATGACCGAGAACACGGTGCAGCCGATTGCCAGCACCACCAAGAGCTTCACCGTGGCGGCGCTGGCAACGCTGGTGCGTGACGGCAAGATCAAGTGGGATGAGCCGGTGCGCGAGTACCTGCCGGACTTTCGCCTGCACAGCGACTACGCCACCCAGACCGTCACCGTGCGCGACCTCGTCACTCATCGCAGCGGTCTGCCCCGCCACGATGCGGTTTGGTTCAACAGCCAGCTCAGCCGCGAAGAGCTGATCAAACGCGTGCGCCATTTCGAGCTCAGCGCCGAGCCGCGCGCCCGCTTTCAGTACAACAACCTGATGTATCTGACCGCCGGCTTTCTTGGCGGCAAGGTCGCCGGCAGCAGCTGGGAGGCGCTGGTCAGCGACAAGGTGCTCAAGCCGCTGGACATGAACGCCACCAACTTCAGCATCAAGGATCTGCTCAAGGCGCCCGACCACGGCACCGGCTACGCCTTGGACAATGACGAGCAACCGCAGGCCAAGCCCTATACGCCTATCGATGCGATGGGCCCGACCGGCTCCTTGAACTCAAGCGCCCGGGACATGGCCAATTACTTGCTGATGCTGACCGCCGACGGCAGCTACAAGGGCAAGACCTTGATCACGTCGGGTGATTTGCGCGCCATGACCTCCGGCCAGATGACGCTACCCGACGCCCGACTCTGGCCCGAGCGCAATGGCCCGCAGTACGGCATGGGCTGGTTCGTCAGCAATTACCGTGGCGTGACCTTGGTCGATCACGGCGGCAATATGCCCGGCGCAGCGACCACCGTGGGTTTTGTGCCGGCACGCAATATCGGCGTCTATGCGACCGTCAACATCGGCAACAGTGCGATGCGTGATGTGATCCTCTATGCGGCCATCGACCGCCTGCTTGGGCTTCAGCCGGTCGATTGGACGGCGCGCTTGCATGGCAACTACCTGAAAGCCCTGGCCGCCGAAAAGGCCGCCGAGACGCAGCAGCTCAACACCGGCAAGCCCGGCACCAAGCCGGCGCTCGACCTGGCCGAATATGCCGGCGAGTATGAGCATCCGGGCTATGGCATTTTGACCATCGGCGGCGATGCCAAGCAAGGGTTAAAGATGGGCTACAACGACATGCAGGCGGCGCTGCCGCATTGGCATTACGAGGTCTTCCAAGCCCCGAAAGACAAGCTCTCGGAACTGAGCGAAACGCGCGTGCAGTTCCTCTCCAACTTTGAGGGAGATGTGGACGCGCTGCGCGTCGAGCTGGAGCCGGCCGTCAAAGCGATCGAATTCAAGCGCTTGCCCGACCGGCACTTCAAGGATCAAGCCTTCCTAGCCAAGTTCGCCGGCACCTATGCGATTGGCAGCAATGAGCTGATGATAGCGCTACGCCCAGACGGTATCTTGACGATGGCCGGCCGCACCGGTGCGCCGTCCGAATTGCTGGGCCTGCGCGGTAACCGCTTCCAGGTCAAGGGCCGCAACGGTTTCAGCGTCGAGTTCCTGCCCGATACCGGCGGCCGCTACAGCCAGATGGCGCTGCGCCAGAACGGCAGCGCTACCGTCGCGCAGCGCAAGGACTGAGCGACGCTCAAGGAGAGGGCGCCGAGGCCGGCGAGGCCAGGGGCTGGCCTTTTTCCACCACATAAACGCCGACCAGCTTGGCGGTGGTGCTGCCTTCGTTGCGCGCGCTGTGCACAACGCCGGCCGGCACGACAAAGGCCTGGCCGCTGGCGACATGGCGTGGGGGCTGGCCGGCGATCAAGAGCACAGCCTCGCCCTCCATCACATAACTCATTTCATCGCCGGGATGAGTATGCCAGCCGGCGACGCCGCCCGGCGCCACTTCGACCCGCGCGACTACCGCCTGCCGATTCGGCACCGACACATCGGCGGTTGCGACTACGGTGCGACTCAAGGCGGGAGCGGGGGCCGGCGCTTGCGCCAGCAATAAGGCGCTTGAACCCAGCAGGGCCAAGCCGGTCGCCAGAAGTTTCAGAGTCTTTGCCTTCATCAAGCTGAGCCTTTCAAAACAGTAGAGCAGCCGGGCCTATCCCGCCCTGGCTGACTATATCGACCGCAGTCCCTGAGGCAAGGCTGCTTACCCTGCCGGCTTGAACTGCATGCCGGGCGCATCAAGCGGCCGGCTGACAAAGCCATGGCGCCGGTAAAAGACCGACTTGCCCTGAGCGCAAAACAGCTGGATATCGCTCAGGCCGGCCGCCTGGCAATCCGCAATGATGGCGCCCAGCAACGCGGCCCCGACGCCTTGGCCCTGAAACTCGGGGCGCACGATCATCTCGGTGATGAAGGCGTGCAGATGACCATCGGAGATGGCGCGCACAAAACCAATCAATTGCCCCTCGGCATAGGCCGCGCGCGTGCGCCAAGAGCCGGCCAGTGCGGCTTGGTAAAAGGCAGCGTCGCGCGAGGCGGGGCCCCAGCCTGTGGTGTCGTAGAGCGATTTGAAGGCCTCAGCCGCAGGCAGTTCAGTGGAAAGTTCGAATTGAGACATGATTGAGAACTTTAGCCTTAAGGATGCTCTGCATAACTAAGCGCGAGTGGGTGCAGCGCGGATCGGGATGGGCTGCAAGGCGTGTTTTGAAGCCAATAGCCGTAGCTATTGGCGAAAAATGCAAGGCCGCAGACCACCCGAGGCCGCGCTAGCACACGCCGCGAGGAGTTATGCAGAGCGTCCTTAGCCTCGGCCAGCGCCTGAGAGATCGAATTCCTCGCCCGCATTCAGGCGCTCGATCAAGCGTAGCAAGCCGGCCCTGCTCGCCGCAGCCAACCAAGGCCGCACCTGGTGGCCGGCAGCCGCGTAGAGGGCGTGAATTTCGGGCTTGCCACGGGCTCGCCGCTCGCCGTTCTTGTTGTCACTGTACTTGTTGTGCGCCACCAGCCATTGGCTGCGAGTTTGCAAACTCAGCAACTCGGCGTCGCTGGGCCGTGCAATGCCGGCATCGACGAGGTATTGCCAATGCGCCTGCGAATGCTCGGGCGCCTGGCTGACGACAACCGCCAAGCCCTCATCAAACCATTTCGGCAAGCGCCACCAGGCCCGCACAGACAGGCGCTTGAACAGCTCGGCATGACTCCATTCATGCGCGATGAACTGCCAGTTGGCGCCGCGCGCCGACAGCAAAATGCGGTCGCCATAGACCTTGGCGATATTGCCCTGCCCGCCGAAATCGGCCAGGCACTCCGCACTCACACAAGCATGCACGACAGGCCGCGAGGCCACGCTGCCGAAGGCGGTCTCAATCACCGCTTCGGCCTGGCTCATCGCCAAGACCAGCGAGCGCTGAGTCGCCTCGTCGGTGCCGCGCTCAACATAAAGGTTCGCGCCGGCCGGCACCCAGCCAAACAATTCCGGCGCGAACAGCTTGCCGCCCTTGAGCGTCGAGCAGCCGCTCAGCAAAAGCATTGCTACCGCGGCAATCATGGCTGCATTCAAGGCAGCCAAGGGCCGCCTTGTCCGTAAGGCTTGGGCCATGGATCAGAAACGCGTCGTCAAATCAAGCAGCCAAGGCGGCATCTGGCGAGTCAACCAGGCCTCCAAGAAATGGTCGGCCCCGCTGAGCACCAGCGCACCGACCAACACCAGCCCGACACCCATCACCCGCTTGCCCCACAATCCCGCCTCGCCCATCGCCTTGCGCCGCCCCGACATCGCCGCCCTGGAACCGTAGGCCAAGAGGCCCATCGGCAAGGCGGCGCCGAGGCCAAACACAAACATGGTGAGCAAGGCCTGCAAAGCACTGTCCCCTTGGGAAGCCAGCGTCACGGCCGCGCCCAAGGTCGGCCCGACACAGGGCGACCACACCAGACCCAGCATCAAGCCGAGCAAGCCCTGACCCCACAGACTGTCGGCCTTGAAGTTGGCGATTTGGGCATTGGCGCCGGCCGTCAGCGGCGTCAGCAGCTTGACCAGACCCTGCTGCAGAGCCGGCATCAAAAACATCGTACCGAACAAGATCATCAAGCCGGCGCTGATGTTGCGCACCCAGCCAGCATCCACGCCGAGGCTGCTGCCAAACAGCGCCAGCCCGGTGCCCACCAGGGTGTAGGACAGCGCCAGGCCCGCCAACAAGGCGATTGGCCCCAGGCGCGCCACCTGCATGGCGCTGGACATGATGATGGGCACGATGGGCAAGACACAAGGCGAGAGCGTGGACAAGGCGCCCGCGAGCAGGCTGAAAGCTAGCGTTAGCAATTGGAAGGTTCCAGATCAAGTTTGGAGAGGGCGTGAGGGCCGACAGGCAGCGGCTGGCCTCAGCTAAGCAGCTTGAGGCCCTATCGCTTTGCGCAGGAACAAACGCTTGGCGCCGGCCGGGAAATGGTCCAAGACCCCAAAAACCTCATAGCCCGCACGCAAATACAGCTCCGGTGCTTGAAAGGAAAACGTATCCAGATAGGCCTGCGTGTAGCCCAAGCGGGCTGCCTCCACTTCGGCCGCCTGGAGCATTTTTCTGGCCAGGCCTTGTCTTCGGTATTCGGGATGCACCCAGACCGCCGTGAAATTGACATAGCCCCAATAGGCTTCGCCGACCACACCGCCGATCACGTTTGAATTCGCGTCACGCGCCACGACCAAAACCGCGTCGAAATGCCCGTCGCCGGTGAATGCGACATTGGCATCGAAGAGCCCGCTCTGTATGGCGTTCTTCGCCTGTCTGTCAGTGTCTGCTTCGACGGCAATGGAGGTCGAGTTCATGGTGTCTTCCGCTATGACTAACTTAAAAATTGGCCGGTGCGACTGATCTGGCACCGGACCGAGCTTGCAGATTACAAGGACTTGCGGATGAACTCGCGCAGCTTGTCCTTGTCGGTCACACCGGCGCTGCGCCCGACCTCGGTCGAGCCTTTGGCCGCGATCAAGGTCGATTGAAACTTGACGCCGAGCAGATCCACCAGCGGCTTGTCGGCGTCGAAATCGATCTTGAAGACGATCACATCCTTGAACTCGGGCTCTTGCATCAGCGCCTCGATCAGGGGCCCCTGCTTGCTGCAAACCGGGCACCAGCCAGCATGCACATGCATGATGATGGTCTTGCTCTGCGTGGCGGCTTGCATATAGGCTTCCATATCCGCCTTGCGGATTTCGCCAGCGTTTGCCCCATTGCCCAGCAATGTCGCGGCCAGTCCGATGGCGGTGGACACTGCCACGCGGGCCAGCTTGCGTTGAATGGAGAACTTGTTTGAAATGCTGTCGGTCATATTGATCATGTCGGCCTTGATTGAATTGAAGCAATGGATGGACTTGGCGGCGCCACGAAGATCGCGCTCCCATTGACCAAGAGGCGGCAGAGGCGCCAAAGGATTCAGCTTTGGTGAAATTTTTTGCCGCGAACTCTTTCAATCTTTTTTAGCTCCCTTTTGAATCCTTTTCGAAGCGCTGCGCCTCTAGGTCCAGGTCATCCACCTGAACCTAGGACTCAACACCATGTTCTTCCTCAAACGCAATTTGCCCACCTGGGAGCGCGCGCTCCGTATTGCTGTAGGGGTGGCCATGGGTGTGGCCATCGGCGCGGCCATACTCGGCGGCCTCACAACAGGCATCGTGACTTATCTGGCCATGGCCACCGCCGCCACAATGGTGCTGACCGCCTTTGTCGGCTTCTGCCCGGCCTGTGCGATGGCCGGCCGCCGCTACCTGGAGAAATAGACCGATGATCGCTGCCAAAGCGCAATTGATTGAAGCCGCCGCCCGCGGCGAAGCAGGCGCCGTCTCAAGCTTGCTGAGCGTTTGTCAGCCGGACCTGAAGCGCTTCGCCCGGCGCACCTGCTCCACCACCGAGGATGCCGAGGACGCGGTCCAGATTGCGCTTTGGCAGCTTTACCGCAAGATCGGTGCGCTGCGCACCGCCGCCACCTTTGCCACCTGGATGTTTCGCATCGTCGAGCGCGAGTGCTACCGGCTCTTTCGCGTTCGAAGCAAGGCCGAAGATCTGGATGAGTTGGCGCCGCAAGACATGCCCGCCGCAGCGGCCGTGCCGACCGACTTGCGGCTCGACCTAGTGCGCGCGATGGAGCGGCTGACCCCGCCCTACCGCGAGGTCTTGTTGCTGCGCGATGTGCATGAGCTGACCGCGCCCGAGGTGGCGGCGCAATTGGGGCTCAGCCTGGAGGCGGTGAAGAGCCGCTTGCACCGGGCGCGGGCGCAGGTGCGTGAGCATTTGATGGCCAGCGGCTATTGGATGAAGGACGGCGCGCTTGAGCCGCGCCAATTCGAAGTCAACAAGGAGGCTTAAACATGTTTTGCAGCAGTTCGGTTTCTGTTCACCTCTTGCGCGGCGCGGCAGCTTTTGCGCTGATCGCCGCCGCCTTGTTCTTTAACGGCCTTGGCCTGATGGGGTCGGGTCTGGCACTGCTGGGCGCCTTTTTGCTGCTGCGCGGCTGCCCGATGTGTTGGATGATGGGCTTGTTTGAAACCATCGCCAAAGGGCGCAAGTCAAATGCCACGACACGCTAATTACCCTGCCCTGCTTCTGGGTCTGTCAGCCTGCTTGTTGCAAGCTTGCAGCAACACTCGCTTGCAAAATTTCGATGAACTCAGCGCCAGCGTCTACGCGACCGAGCAAAGCAATTCTCGCAAGGAATGCCAGCAATACAGCTCGGCGGCGGAACAGGCCGACTGCAGAAAACGAGCCGCGCTGTCTTTTGAGGACTACAAAAAAGAGCGCGCGAAGATCAAAGGCTCTGGCCTCTAGGCCTCACCTGGCACAGCGCGCTCATGGCAAGCCCGGCTTGACAGCGCGCGGCCCGCTGGACAAGCTCTCACCCGAGCTAGAGGCGAGAAAAAATGGGCTACTCATTCGACTTTCAGATGGGCCAAATCCACGTCCTGTTGGCGTGGTTCAGCGTGGCCATGTTCTTTTTTCGCGGCTTGGCGTTCCAGTTCGGCGCTACATGGGCCTTGGACGACCGTTTGCGCACGCTGGTGTTTGGCATCGACTTTCTGCTGACCATCACCGGCCTGAGTCTGTGGGCGCTGCAGTATCTGAACCCGTTTCTGCGCGACGGCTGGCTGCTTGCCAAGCTGCTCGCCTTGGTGGCCTATACCGTTTGCGCCCATATGGCCATGGGCCGCAACAAGTTTCATGTGCCGGCCTATATCGCCTCACTGCTGCTCTTGGCCTACATGATGGGGGTGTCGGTCACGCGCAGCGCTTGGCTGGGGCTTTGACGAATTGCCCCATTGCCGCGTTGCCGCCTGTCTTCTCTTTGCGTTGCATCGCGGAAGCATAGCCCGTATTGGACGGGCGAGCTCTGTTTGAGCGGGGGCTTGCCGCGCCGAGCGCAGCCGCTACCGCACAGCTCAAGGCTGGCGATCTGGGCTGCCTCGGCGCTAACTGCAAATCAGTTGAAAGTCAGCGGCGTGATACGGCTGCCATTCAGGCTCAGATTGGCCATCAAACCGCCGTTGGTCAAGACAAAACCAACAATGGGCTGCTGCGCCGTTTGGGTCGAGACGCTGGCAGAGGCGCCAACGTTGATCATGGTGATCGAGCCATCCACGCCGGCAGTCCAACCGCGGCTGGCTTCAAAGTTCTTCAGCGCGTCATCTGTCATGAACAAGATGAACACGCCTTGCGACTGCGCGCCGGCCAGCAAACCAACCGAGGCTTCGGTCATGCGGAAGTGAGCGCTGCTCTTGCCGCCCTTGCGCATTGCGCCGGTGCCGCTGGCGCCGCCCACGATAAAGCCGGCCGACACAAAGTTAGGGAACACCAACACGCCCTTGGCCGAAGCGACCAACTGCTTGGCGCTGGCGTTTTCGTTGTACAGGCGAGCCAGCGAGCTTTCCACAGCGGAGTCAATCGCCTGACGTTGCGCCGCCGGGTCACCCGACGCACCGCCGGTGCTGCTGCAACCCGCACCCATCAAGGCCACGGCCGCCAAAGACGCGCCGGTAACGAGGAAGTTTCTCTTGTTCATGTTTAGTGCTTTCTAAGAATCGGGACTTTGATGGAGACACTCACGCCCTAGGCATGGGTTTGATCGTGGGCACCCTATAGGCACCGCAAGGCTGAACAAACGCACAGCTGCGCCTGCCAAGCGAGACTATTGTGCACGCAAGTCACCAAGCAATTCAAGGGTTAGCAGAGCAGACCGAACTACGGCCTATTGCCTATCCTTTATGATTCTGCTATGCAAACGACCTCCAGGCCTCAGGCTCTCGCACTGGCAAAGCCTCGAAGCTGGGCGGGGGCGAATTCGGCGGGTCAGGTCGTGGATGCAATGCAGCTGAGGGCAGCTGGGGGCGTAGACCTTGAGCCTTAGCTGGCGCCGCATCCCGGCCTTGCTGGCCGCGCTGATGGCTTCACTGGCGGCGCTGGTACTGGTGCTTCTGCTGGTGGCCATTGCGCTGGAGTTGTCCATCGACGCTTCGCGCTGGCGCGGGCTGGCCGAACAAAGGGCATCCGACGCTTTGGGACGGCCCGTCTCCTTGCAAGGTGTGTTCGAGCTGCGGCTGGGCCGCGAGTTCGGCATACATATCGGGAGGCTACAGATTCAGAATGCAGCGGGCTTCACGCAGGCAGAACTGCTGACTCTCAGCGATGCGAGCGCCCGCTTCGATCTGCTCGAAGCCTTGCGTGGCCGCTTGATCTTGAGCAGTGTCGAAGCCAGCGCCGCTGAGCTGAGGCTGGAGCGGGCCAGCGACGGTCGAGACAACTGGTCGCCCACCGTGCCTCGCAATGCAGCCCAAGCCCCGGCAGCTGTTGACATCAGGCAGTTCACGCTGCGTCGGCTCGCCGTCCATTTTCAGGACTTGGCCTCGACCCAGCAGCACGCGCTGCTGCTGGATGAACTGAGCGGCAGCGCCAAGGCCGATGCGCCGCTGCAAATCTCTTTACTCGGCCATGCCGACGAGCAAACACCCTACAAGGCCACGCTCGAAGCGGGGCCCTTGGCGCAATTGCTGCAAGCGGATGAGCAGCCGTGGCCGTTCAAGCTAGCCCTCGCTATGGGCAGCGCGAGCCTGCAGGCCGACGGCCTGCTCGAGATACGGCAAGGCAAGGCCCAGTTCGAATTCAAAGCCCAGGCCGAGCAGCTCGCAACCGTCGCACATTTGCTGAAGCAGCCGCTGCCCAGCGCAAGCATGCCGGTTTCGCTACAAGGCCGGGTCGCCGCCAACAGCGCAACAGTCACCATCAGCGATCTGCAAGGGCGGCTCGGCGACACCGAACTGACGGGGCAAGCAGCACTTACCTTAGGTTCCGGCCGCCCCAAACTCGCGGCCACATTGAATCTCGCCACGCTGGATCTGCAGCCCTGGCTGGCTCCAACTCAAAGCCCTGCTACGGACCTTGCCCCGACCCAAGCATTGGCCTTGCGCAACTTTGTACCGGCCGGCATCGACCTCAAGCTTGATGGGAGCGTCGGGCGTTGCTCAGGCCTTGCGTTCGAAGTCAGTGACGCCGAGTTTGAGCTCAGCAGTGACGGTCAAGCCGCACGCCTCCCTTTCAAAGCGACGCTGGCCGGCGTGCCCTTGGCTGGCAGCTTGAACCTGGACCTTGCGCCTCAGACGCCCAAGTTCGCCCTGCAAGTCAGCGCATCCGATGTCGCGCTTGGCCCCTTGGCGCTCGCTTTGCAAGCACCGGGCCATCTGCAAGGCAACCTGGCCCAGTTGGATTTACAGCTCAGCGGCCAAGGTGAGACCCTGGACTCGCTGTGGCCAGAGCTTGAAGTCTCACTCGCGGCCGGCAAGGCCCAACTCAGCTACGCACGCAGCCCCGGCGGCCGTCCCTTCGGTTTTGCTTTAGACCGCTTGATGCTCACGGCACCCCGCGGCGAGCGTCTGCGCGGGCAAGCTCGCGGCTCGATGCTGGGCGAGCAGGCCAGGCTGGAGCTGCGCGGCGGCTCCTTGGCCGAGCTGCGGCGCGAGCTCGCGATGCCACTCGAACTCAAGCTGAAGCTGCTGCCTTCACAGATGAGCTTGCAGCTAGGCGGCCGCGTGGCTCTCCCAGCTGCGCAGCGTGAAAACAGCTTGAATTTCGCCTTTGATGCGCCTCGCTCCGGCGATTTGGAGCGCTGGCTGGGCTTTGACTCGGCCTCCAAGCTGCCTGTCCATTTAAGCGGACAAGTGCATTTCTCGGCCGACGCGGTGCAACTCAAGCAGACCCGCCTCAAGCTCGGCCAAAGCGAGCTCAGGCTTGACGCCCACTTCGCCGGCCTGTCAAACACGCCGCTTACGCGCATCAAAGCCCACAGCCCGCTGATCGATATGGGCGAGCTCTCGACGCTGCGAGCCGAACCAAGAGCCTCGGCGCGCGCGCCTCGCGATGCACCGCTTCTCAGCGCCGACGCGTGGCCAGACCTCGATCTAGAGCTTGAGCTGCGGCGCGTCATCTGGGCCAGGGCTGACCTTGCCGATCTGCATGACTTGGCATTGCAGGCCCGCGTCCGCGACGGGCAATTGCTGCCCTCGACCTTGGCCGCCCGCATGGCCGGCCAGCCACTCAAAGGCCAGGTCGAGTTCGACCCGCGCGGCGAGCGAGCATCGCTCAAGCTTGCACTCTCCAGCAGCAAGCTGGACCTCGGCGCTTTGCTGCGGGGCCTCGGCGCTGCCGAGGACGTCAATGGCCATGTCGAGACGCTTGAATTGCGCTTGCAAGGGAGCGGCAACAGCCCGCGCGAATTCGCCGACCAGGCCGAACTGGAGGCTCGTCTGACCGGCGGCGAGATCAGCATCATTGGCGCCGGTCGCCGCCCGGTCACCAGTATTACCCTGGCCCAGGCCACCATCAATGCAGCGGGCGGCCAGCCGCTAAGGCTACAGCTCGACGGCAGCGTCGAACAAACCCCGATCAAGTTCGAACTGAGAACGGGCTCGCTCGCCGACTTCACCCGCAAAGGTGCTCAGCTACCGCTCTGGATGGAAGCGCAAGCGGCCGGCGCCCAACTCCAACTTGAGGGACAAGTGGCATTGCCTCTGGGTCGCTCAGGCGAGCTGAGCTTTGAAGCCGGCGGCGAGCGCCTCGATACCCTGACGCAACTGTTCAAAGTCAATCTGCCGCCCTGGGGCCCGTGGCGGCTGCGCGGGCCGATCCAGATGACTGCCGACAGCTACGAGTTCGATCGCCTGCGCCTGCGGGTTGGCGAGAGCCAGCTCGGCGGCACCGGCAAGATTGACCTCAGCGGGCCGAGGCCACGCCTGGACCTGCGTGTTTCGGGCCGTAGCGTGCAGCTCGCTGACTTTCCAACCCCGAAGATCGATGACCAAGCAGACGCAAGCCACGGGAGCAGCGATGCGCCAAAAGGCAATGCGATGGTGAGCTTGCGGGCCGCGGTTAGCGGCGTGGCCGCGCGCACCGAGGGTTTGCTGAGCGCTGGCTTCTTGCGCCGTTTCGATGCCAACTTAGACGTGGTCGCGCGCGAGGTCTTCTCCGGCACCGACCGATTGGCCGACGGCGAATTGCACCTGACCCTCAAAGACGGGCGCTTGCAAATGGACCCGGCCTTCGTCAATCTGCCCGGAGGCCGCATGCAGTTGTCGGCCACTTTCGATCCGACCGGGGCTGACATCGAGTTCGCAGCCAAAGCTGCGATCGAGCGCTTTGACTACGGCATCATCGCCCGCCGCATGGGCCGCCAAGGCAATGTGCAAGGCCTTTTCAGCGTGAACCTGGATATCGCAGGCCGTGGCCCGACCTTGAGCACCGTGCTGCGCGATGCCGATGGCCAGGTCGATATCGCGGTCTGGCCCACCAATCTACGAGCCGATGTTTTCAACCTCTGGTCGGTCAACCTGGTACTGAACCTGCTGCCCTTGATTGATCCAGGCGGTCAGCCCCAGGTCAACTGTGTGGTCGCGCGCTTTGACCTCAAGGACGGCCGACTGAGCGACGACAAGCTGACCATAGACACCACCCGGGTGCGTGTGCGCGGCAGCGGCTTTGCCGATCTGGCAACCGAGGAGATCTCTTTTTTGTTCCGGCCGCGCGCCAAGGGTTTCGCTTTGTTCCGGCTGCAGACGCCGCTGCGGGTCAGCGGCACACTCAATAACCAGCGCATAGGCATCCAGCGCGGCGACTTGATCGGCTCAACCATGCGCTCCATCTTCTCGCCCATCTGGCTGCCGATCGAGCGCTTGATGCTGGGGCCGAACCCGCCAGACGGCGCGGACCTGTGCACCGACCCTTTGCGCCTTGGCGGTCGCTGAGTTCGTCTAAACTCCTCCCGGCTTTTCGCTGCCGTGAAGGCATCGTTCCCCTCGTCTACCGTCACCGCTGCGACCATGAAGAAACTCCGCCTACTTTCCGCCAGCCTGGGCTTGCTGGCTCTGGCGCCGCTGGCCGCCGCCGCCGCGCAATCTTGCAATGACGTCAATAATGACACCGAGCGCTTGGCCTGTTATGACAAGGCGGCTGGGCGCGCGGCAGCGGTAGCGCCAGCCAAGATTGAGCCAGCGGCTGTGGCCGCGGCGCCGGCAGCCACTACGGCCCTTGCCACTTTGGCAACGCCAAGCTCGCCGCCGACCAAATGGACCGGCCAAACATTTTCCGAGCGCTTCCAGCTGGATACCGAAACCAAGGATGGGATCTTCAAGGTCAAGCCCCATCTGCCAGTCTATATCTTGCCGGTGACCTGGCGCCAAAACGTCAATCGCAACCCCAGCTCGCCCAACCCCTTGAACACCGCGTTCGGCGCGGGCGAGAACGACAAGCGCGTAGAGGCCAAGTTTCAGCTCAGCCTGAAAACCAAGATGATGCAAAACATCTTGGGCACTGACCTCGACTGGTGGGCGGCCTACACCCAGCAAAGCTTTTGGCAGATCTACAACGCCGAGGATTCACGCCCGTTTCGCGAGACCAACTACCAACCGGAAACCTTCTTGACCTTGCCGGTCAAGCTCGGCCCGGATTGGTTCCAACTGCGTATGCTCAATCTGGGTTTGGTGCACCAATCGAACGGTCAGACCGACCCGCTGTCGCGCTCCTGGAACCGGGTCTACCTGACCATGGGTGCCACTTCTGGCGGCTTGAGCCTGTTCGTCAAGCCCTGGTGGCGCGTCAGCGAGAACACGGCCACCGACAACAACCCAGACATCAGCGACTATGCCGGCCGCATCGAAGTTCAAGGGGTTTACAGCTTCGGCGAACATATCCTGTCGGCCACCCTGCAGAACAATCTGAAATTCAACACCAGCACGCCGAATCGCAGCAATTTCCAGATCGAGTGGGCATTCCCACTGGTGGGTGAACTGCACGGTTATGTGCGCGGCTTCGGTGGCTACGCAGACTCGCTGCAGAACTACAACTTCCGCAACTATGGGCTGGGCCTAGGGGTTTCCCTGGTGCAGTGGCGCTGACCCCGAAATTGAGCGCTTGGGGGTATTTTTGTCACACAAGCAGCATTAATATGTTGCAATGCACAAAAAATCTTCACCCCAAAATCGCAAGCCCGTCCTGGTCGACCTAGCGCTGCAAGGTGGCGGCGCTCATGGTGCCTTCACCTGGGGCGTGCTGGACCGTCTACTCGAAGAAGACTGGCTGAGCTTCGACGGCATTTCCGGCACTTCTGCCGGTGCCATGAACGCGGCGGTGATGGCCAGCGGTCATGCCCATGGCGGTGCCGACGGCGCCAAGGCCGCGCTAGAAGATTTCTGGAAACTGGTGTCAGACGGGGCCAAGTTCAGCCCGATGAAGCGCAGCATCATGGACATCATGAGTGGCCAGTGGACGCTGGACAACTCACCGATGTACCGCGCCGCCGAGATGATGACACAGGTGTTCTCGCCCTATGACCTGAACCCCAGCGGCAAGAACCCGCTCAGCGACATCCTGGCCAAGACGGTTGATTTCGAATGCCTGGCGACGGCGCCTATCCGCCTCTTCATCACCGCCACCAATGTGCGCACCGGCAGCGGGCGAGTCTTCCGCAATGCAGAGATCACGCCCGATGTGCTGCTCGCCTCGGGCTGCCTGCCGACAATGTTTCAAGCGGTCGAGATCGACGGCGAGTTCTACTGGGATGGCGGCTACTCGGGCAACCCCACCATCACGCCGCTGGTGCGCGAGTGCAAATCGCGTGACACCATCCTGATACAAATCAACCCGATCGTGCGCGAGGCCATCCCCAGAACAGCCCGCGATATTGCCAACCGCTTGAACGAGATTTCCTTCAATTCGCCGCTGCTCAAAGAGCTGCGCATGATCGCGCTGCTGCACCAATGTGCCGATGCGGATACCGGTGAAGGCGGGCAATGGGCGCGCATGCGCATGCACCGCATCGCCACCGACCGCGTCACCGAACTCGACTCCAGTTCCAAAATGATCACCGAGTGGAAGTTCCTCTGCGGCCTGCGCGACGAGGGCCGGCGCACCGCCGAGCTCTTCCTTGAAAACCACGGCGATTCCCTGGGCGTGCAATCCTCGCTCGATCTGAACGCGATGCTGGAGGTGCAATAACCATGGGCTTGCTCGGCATACTTTTGGGCTTGGGCCTCTTGGTCTGGTTGGCATTTCGCGGCTGGAGTGTGCTGGGCCTGGCGCCCGTGGCCGCCCTGATCGCAGCAGGCTTCGCAGGTGAGCCTTTGCTGGCGCATTGGACGCAGACCTTTATGGGCTCGGCCGCTGGTTTTATTGCGCAGTTCTTCCCTTTGTTTCTGCTCGGCGCGCTGTTCGGCAAGCTGATGGCCGACAGCGGCTCGGTTAGCGCGATCGCGCAATTCATCACCGAGAAGCTGGGCAGCAAGCGGGCCATTCTTTCAGTGGTGTTGGCCGGCGCCCTGGTCACCTATGGCGGCGTCAGCCTGTTCGTCGCGATGTTTGTCTTGGCGCCCATGGGCCAGGCCCTGTTCAAGGCCGCCAACATCCCGAACCGCCTTTTGCCGGGTGCGGTGATGTTGGGCACGGCGACCTTCACGATGTCGGCGCTGCCCGGCTCGCCCGCGATTCAAAACGCCATACCGATGCCGTTTTTTGAGACCACGCCCTTTGCCGCGCCCGGTTTGGGCTTTGTTGCTGCGGCCATCATGTTCGGCTTTGGCATGTGGTGGCTGAGTCGCTCGGAGGCGGCCGCGCGGCGCGCCGGCGAGGGTTTTGGCGGGCCGCTCGCCGCGATCTCGCCGGCCACCGAGGCGGCCAGCGACACCGTGGTGCGCGAGCGCGCCACCGCCTCGCGTGAGTTTGATCCGGCCGAGCTGGAGCATGGCGCACGCAGCGCCGAGTTGCCCAGCATAGGCGTGGCGCTGTTGCCGCTGATTGTGGTGATGGCGGTCAACCTGACCATGTCTCTGCTGGTGCTGCCGCGCCTGGACACCGACTTCTTGGCCGAGCCCCGCTGGGGCGGCACCAGTATCGCCAGCGTCGGCGGCGTCTGGTCGGTACTGATGGCGCTGAGCGCGGCCATCGTGGTCTTGTACATCTTCAACCGCAGCCGCTTGCAGAGCTTGCGTGACACGGTAGACGCCGGCCTGAATGCAGCCGCCCTGCCCATCATCAGCGTCGCCAGCCTGGTCGGTTTTGGCGCCGTGGTGGCCGCCTTGCCGGCTTTTGCCGTCGTGCGTGAATGGGTGCTGACCATCGAAGGCGGGCCGCTGGTCGGCCTGGCGATCGCCACGAATGTGCTTTCGGCGCTGACCGGCTCGGCTTCCGGCGGCTTGACGATTGCGCTGGGCGCTTTGGGCGAGACCTATATGGCCCTGGCCTACCAGTACGGCATCGACCCAGCGCTGATGCACCGTGTGGCCGTGATCGGTGCGGGCTCACTCGACAGCTTGCCGCACAACGGCGCGGTGGTGACCATGCTGGCCGTCTGCGGCGCCACGCACAAAGAGAGCTACTTCGACATCGTGATGGTCGGCATCGTCAGCGCGATCTTAGGGCTCGTTGCGGTGGTGGTGCTGGGCTCGATGTTCGGCTCGTTCTAAGAGACCAGGGCCAGATTTGGCCCACTGGCTCGAAGCGCCGGTTTGTGCTCCACTAGCGGCCAAGTTCTTGCAGCAAAGGTTTCTATGGTCTCGCTGGTGCGCGCAATCGCCTTGCTCATCTTCGCTGCCCTGCAAACGGCTGGCCAAGCCTTGGCGCAGACCGAGATCAAGTTGGTGCGCGGGGATGAGCAATACCCTCCTTTTGAGATGCTCATCGACGGTCGCCTGACCGGCCTGCACATGGAGCTGGTCGAAGCGGCAGCAAAAAAGCTCGGTGTCAGCGTCAAATGGGAAAGCCTGCCTTGGAAGCGGGCGCTGCGCATGGTTGAAACAGGGCAGGCCGATGGCGTGACCTACATCACCCGCACGCCCGAGCGCGAGGCCTGGGCGGTGTTTCTGCCCGGCAATGTGCTGAGCTCTTCGGAGGTTCGCTTTATTGTGCTGAAGGAGAAGTCCGGCCGAATCGCGTTCAATGGACAGCTGGCGCCCTTTCTAGCGCAGCGCGAGCCCATCGTTGTGCGCGGCTTTGAGTTCGGCAGCGCCGAGCTTGACCAAACCCAAAAGCTCGAGGGCAACAATATGCAAGACGTGGTCCGCATGCTGCAGGCGGGCTCGTCCGACGTCGCCGTCGTCAACTGGGGTGACTTTGTCGGCGCCTTCAAAGGCAAGCCTGAGCTGGCAGCGGTCACGCCGCTTTCGCCGCCCATCCGAAGCATGCACAACTACATCGCCTTTTCGCTCAACAAGAACAACGAAGTTCTGGCGCGGCGCTTCGCTGCGGCCTTGAGCGACTTCAAGACTTCATCCGAGTACACGGCGCTGCTGCGGCGCTATCAGCTCGAACGCTGAGCTGCCCAATGAGCAAGGCTTAGCCATAAAAAAACGGGCCATCGGCCCGTTTTCGTTTTAGCCACCGGCAAGCTTACTTGACGGCAACAATGTCGCGGCCTTTCAGCTGCTCAATGATCAGATTGGCAAACGGTGGGGCTTCCTGAGCCACCGAACGCGGGTTGAAGGTGGTGGTGGTGACCGCCCAGACCAGACGCCGCGTGCTGACATCAAACAGCTTGGTTTCGACGGTTGCGAGGTCGTACTGACGCACCTCTTGCACCGGGAAGCTGCCGCGCGAATGCATCCCGCCCCAGGTGTTGGTCGGGCCCCATGAGTTGTGGCCCCAGCCCATGCCGCCATGCACCATGGTGGTGGAGACTTGGGTGCGAGTGTCCACGCCCAGCACGCGAACCAGCAACAAGCCTTGCGCGCCAGTGCCCTTCACGGCCGCTTCAAAGTCGGCTTGCGACAAG
This sequence comes from uncultured Roseateles sp., assembly GCA_963510335.1. Lineage (GTDB taxonomy): Bacteria > Pseudomonadota > Gammaproteobacteria > Burkholderiales > Burkholderiaceae_C > Paucibacter_A. The sequence continues at coordinate 7,571 of CAUPEV010000025.1, read as the reverse complement.
GCCGGGTCATCCAAACGCAGGCTATGGCCGGCAACCGCATCGACTCCGGATGCGCGCAGTCGCTCGACAAAGACTTCTTCCACCAAACGGTCTTCGGCGACCGAATTGACGCTGCCGGCGACGACCAGCTTGCGCATAGGCGGGCCCTTGAATTCGGTATCAAACCAAGCCGAGCGCACCGAGGTGGATTGGCAGCCGCTGGCCAGTACTGCTACGGCCAAGACGGCCAGAGTTGATGCAATCTTCATGCTGAGCACTCCTGTGTAAAAAGAATCACAAACAAACCATCAGTTGGCCAAAACTACGGCTTTTCTAGCGCCGACTCGACCACCAGATCCAGCACATAAAGGTAAGGGGCGCCGCCGCCAACGGCCGCGCGATCAAAGCGCTTCAGGCGCAGCACATTGCGCACGCCCGGCTTATGGGTGTAGCCCTCGATAACCTCAGCAAATGGCAACCAGGCACCGGGCGTACCAACGGTCAAGCCTTGCTCATCAAAGCGGCGCTCGCGCACCTGCAGGCAATCGGCATTGGCGCCTTGCGCGTTCTTGCAGGCCACCGTGCTTGCGCCCACCTCCATGAAAACACGGGTCGGCTTGCCATAGCGCGCCTCGGGCGTCATTTGCCCGGTGAAAAACAGCGTCGCGTTGGCAGGGCTGCTGAGGCGCAGCGTGGTCGCATTGCCAGCCAGCACCTCACTCTTGAGCGGCGCGGCGAGAAGCTCGGCCAAGGCCGCGTCCACCTTCATGGCGGCCGGCTCACAAGCCATCATCGTCGAGGCCATGCGGCCAAAGCTCAGCTTGCCCTCGGCATCCATTTGGTAGCCGCTCATCATGCGGTTGCAGCCACCTTCGATATTGAAGCGGCCGGCGCTGAAATTGAAATGGATCTCGCGCGGGCTCGCGGCCGGCAGGCCGGCAATGGGCTGACCCTGTGCGTCACTGGCCCAGACCAGCGTCCAGCGATGCGCTTCCAGCGTACGCGGCAACTCAGTCGCCGCCAGCGGATTCAGGCGCGTCAACTGGCGCTGCGCATCCTGCGGCCAAGTGGGCGCCGCACCACTGGCCAGCAAGGCCAGTCGCCCCTCGCCGACCAGCAATTGGCGGCTGCTGCCTTGCTCATCCAAGGTGATCGCATTGCCGCTGGCTGCCCAAGTGAAGCGCCCGCGCGACACCTTGGGCGCCGGGTCGCGCTCCAGATATTGAACCGACAACTCAAAGCTCTCATCCCGGTTCAACCGCAAGCGGGTCTGCACACCGGGGCAATTGGCGCAGGGCAAGGTGCCCGCGTAAGTGCCGGCCCAGTCGAGCGCATTGCGGCTGCTGTGCGCTGGATCTGCGGGCATTGCAGTGGCGCCTCCAGTCGCGCTATTGAGCGGCGCACAGGCCGACAAAGCAAGGGCCAGCAGCGCACCGACCGCGCTGCGAGTAAAGTTTGGCCAAGCAGCAGGTCTCTTTTTCATCCAAGGCTCCAAAGTGATTGAGGGCATGGCTGCGCATCAAGCGACGGGCCGCCGAAAGAAAGCTGCAGTTTCAAAAGCAGCGGGTGCAAAACCACGCCCCTCCAGCTTGAGGCTGCGTTTGAGGACGAAGTCAAACAAGAGCACATTGATCTCGCGCAGCCGCCGCAGTGGCTCTAGCGCAGCCGTATCGAGCATATTTTGCTGCACCACTGCCTTCAGATAAATCAGCGGCACGATGCCCGGCAAGGGGTAGTCGGAGCCATTGACCAAACGCTCATGCCAATCGGGTCGGGCCAACAGACGCCCCAGCACATTCATGCGGTTGCCCTGCGTGACGGCGGCAATATCACCGACCAAATTGGCGCGGTACTGCGGCTCATCCATCAGTCTGGCAAAGAGTTCGAAGTTCGGCAGCATGGTGCCGCCACGACGGTCGGTATCTTCGCCTTCGCCGAGCGAGGCGCAATGCGCCACCACGACGCGCACACCTGCATCAAGCGGGCGTCGCAGCCGCAAGGGATTACCCAGATGCTCACCGAAACCGTGCACTGCACGCTCATCGCCAGCATGGGTGATCAAAGGAATCTTCAAGGCCGCCAATTTGGCGTAGTAGCGTTCGCAGCGGGCATCGGCGGGGTCAATGTTCTGAGCCGAAGGCAGCCATTTGATGGCCCGCATGCCGGCAGCGGCAGCGGCGTCGAGCCGATCCAGGGCGGCGGGGTCATAAGGGTGAATCGACGCCACCCATTCGATATGTGCGGCGTGCTTCTGGGCCAGGCTGGCCACGTATTTATCGGGCACATGAAAGGTCGAACGCTCAGGCATCGCTGCGCCGGCGTCGTCGCGCGCCCAGTCGAAACCGAAGAGCATCACCTTGAAGCCCGGCCGCATCGCGCGGCATTGGGAAAGCAAGCGTTCGACAAAACTTTGGTCGGCGCGCCCGGCCGACTCATCGACACAGGACGCGTTGACGTACATCGCTTTCTGGGCATAGCCAACCGGCTTCCAGATATTGTTCAAACGGGGATTGAACCAAAGTCCGCTGCCCGACGCCCCGTCACCAAAGGCGTGGCAGTGGCTGTCCCACACCTTGCCGGCATCAATGCCGCGCCAAGCCGCCTGCACCAGCGGATGCTCCCGCAAGTCGGGCGGCAGCTCGGGTGCGCAGGCGTTGAGCACGCCGTCTCGCAAAGAAAAGTCACAGCCAGTCAAAAGAAGGCCGGCTGCTGCGCCGGCCCCAACTCCAAGGCCGGCGCCGATAAAGCCACGTCGCTTCATGGTGCGTCAGGCTCCTGCGTCCGGCCTCGGCATCACAGTTGCTGAATGCCGTTGGCAGTCACGCGCACGCGGTCGCCGATGCGAATCGCTGGCGCCGAAGTCTGCTCGATCGTGGCGCGGCTGCCGTCGTCATAGCGCACGCCGATCTGCCAGACGTTGGTTTGCTGGTTGGCCATATGGCTACCGGCCATCGCGCCGGCTCCTGCGCCAACGACGGTGGCAGCCGTCTGGCCGCGCCCGCCGCCGACCTGGTTGCCCAGCAGGCCACCGATCACAGCGCCGGCAATCGCGCCGCCGGTGGCATTGCCGTTTTGAACCTGGCTTTGCACGATGGACTCGACAACTCCGTCACGCGACGCCGGCTGGCTAACTTGGAACGCTGGCGGTGTGCTGCAAGCGGCCAGCATCAAGGTCAGACCTGCGGCGACCACGGTGGCCGCACGGCGAATGTTGGAAAAATTGATCATCTGGATACTCCTGTTTAATGAATCGGACAACAAAGCTTACTCGGGAATTGAGTTCAACAAGTACAAGGCTGCGAGCAAGCCGGTCGGGCGGCCTAACTTGCCCAGCCATTGGGCGAAGATGGGCTCGATATCGCCACCTGCATACACCTGTGTCAGCGCCTTGTTCACTTCCAGGCGCAGGGCCGAATCATTGCGCGGCAAGGCCAGCGCATAGGGTTCAATCGAGAAGTCTTCGGCCACCAATGCCAACTTGGCCGGCTCCTTGGCTTGAATTGCCAAGCCCACCAACTTGACCTTGTCGCTGGCCAGCGCATCCACCGTACCGGCCTCCAGCATGGCCAAACCAGCGGCAGCATCGGCAACCGGCAGCACGCTGGCATTGACCAGCCGCACGCGCAGCACATCAGTCAAGCGGGTTTCGGTGGTGGTGCCCTTCAGGACGGCGACTTTCTTGCCCGCCAAGTCAGTGACCTGGTTGATGGGCGATCCAGACTTGACCAGCAAGCCACCGCCGTCGACAAAGATCAGGTTGGAAAAATCGACCTTGGCCAAGCGGCCTTGCGTCTGTGTCGTATTGGCACAATCCAGGTCGGCCTGGCCAGTGGACACCATCTGCAGGCGTTCGCTGACGGACCCGGCAATCCAGTTGACTGCCAAGTTAGGCTCACCGACGCTGCGGCCAATTTGCGCGATCACGCGCTTGCACAACTCGATCGAGAAACCCAGCGGCGTCTTGTCCGGGCCGGTGAACGAGAACGGCAAGGAGTCGGACGAATAGGCGACATTGATCGTCTTGGCCGCCTTGATCTTGCCCAAGGTGTTGGCGCCGCTCTGTGCGCCAGCAGTGCCAATAGCGCCAACAGTAATCAGCAGCGCCGCCAGAATTATCTTGACCATACAAACCTCGATGTGACAAAGGAGATAGGACAGCAAGTGAGCGCCTGAGTATCATGCGCCGCCGGCCGCGAAAACTGCGTCACAGTGTACAGCGGAGAATTGCGTTAGCAGGGCTGCGGCCCTGCCCGCCAGAGTCGCAAAACAGGAGATAGAAACTTGAGTTCATCGTCTGCCTTGAGGCGCTCCTTGCTACCGTGCTGGCTCGGCCTGTTGGTCTTGCTGGGCGGCTGCAGCGCCTTGCCGCGCAATCCCGTACCCGTACGAGATTCGGCCGCCGCCACGGTGCCGGGCATGCCCGACATACGCGCCAGAGCCGGCCAGCCCAATGCGGCGATGGAGGCTGACCTGATCGCCTCATTCAAAAATGAATCACCCGATGACTTTCCCGCCGCAGCCGACGGTACGGTTCGCTATGCTCACCTGGCGCTGTCGGGCGGAGGCGCCAACGGCGCTTTTGGTGCAGGCTTCCTCAACGGCTGGACCAAAAGCGGAAGCCGGCCCGTCTTCAAGATCGTGACGGGCGTTTCAACCGGTGCGCTGATGGCGCCGTTCGCCTTCCTCGGGCCGGCGTATGACCAGGCACTGCGCGAGTTCTACACCACCACCAGCACGCGCGACATCTTTACCTTGGGCTCGCTGCTACGCCAAGTGCTCGCCGGCGAAGCCCTGGCCAGTACGGCGCCACTGGCGGCCATCATCGAGCGCCATGTTGATGCAGATTTTTTGACTCAAATTGCCGCCGCCCACCAGCGAGGTCGGCGCCTCTACATCGGCACCGCCGACCTTGATGCGCGCAGCTTCGTGGTTTGGAATATGGGCTTGATTGCTGGCAGCGGCAGACCCGAGGCGATCGAATTGTTCCGCAAGGTGATGCTGGCCTCGGCGTCCATTCCAGTGGCATTCCCGCCGGTGTTCTTCAAGGTGGAAGTCGGCGCTGAGGGGCGGAGTTATGACGAAATGCATGTAGACGGCGGCGTGGGCTCGCGCGTCTTCGTCAATGGTGGCGTATACCGTGTGTCGATTTTCCAAGACCGCGGCGGGCTGGGCGTCGGGCGGGAGGATATTTTCGTGATCCACAACGGGCAGTTGGTACCGGTGCCAGACCCTGTCGCCAGGTCGATGCCGGCGATTGCGATGCGCGTGCTTGACGCCACCAGTCGCGTGGCGGTGCTCGGTGATCTGTTCAGGATTTACGGCCACTCACGGATGGTCGGCGCCGGTTTTCAGTGGATCACCATTCCCAATGATGTCAGCATGAGCAGCGAGGAAGCCTTTGACCCGGTGCAGATGAATATGCTGTACCAGTTCGGCTACCACATGGCTTTGTCGCGTGAGCCCTGGGCCACCGCACCACCCGGCCGCCAGAGCGACTAATGAGTAATAGGTAATTGGTGTCAATAGGCCGTCAAAAATGCTGCTTAGGATCTGAGCCGTATTCCCTGCCTCTGCGGTTTTTTGGCGCTCAAGGCTTGAAGTTCCCGCCGGCAGCATGGCTTGCCATCAGCAACTCTGAAACCTCGCAATGGAGTGAACCACCATGAAACGGAAAAGCCTGATTTCCACTTCGGCCGCTGTGCTCGCCGCGCTGCTGACCAGCGCCTGCTCAAAGGAACCGGAGGCGCCCAAGGTCGATGCCGCAACAGCGACCGCTGCGCGTGCGCCGATCACGGTGGAAGAGGTCAACGCGGCCCAGCAGGGCTGGTGCGACGCACTGCTCAGCATCGCCAAAGCGCATGCCGAGGGCGGCGACTACAAAGCGATCGCCACCGCCGTGCTGTCCAATGTCTACAACTACGACGCCGGCATGGTGCTGTTCAACCCGACACTGACGTTTGGCGCACAGAACTTCCGGCTCGACAAGGAAGGTGCGGCGGCCTATTTCATCGGCGGCAACCCCAAGTTTCCGAATGACAGCGGCTTTGCACTCAAGCCCTGGGTCAATTGCAGCTACACCAATGCGGGCAATAACGCCGGTGTGTTGATCGAGGGCGAGACCGCCATGACCATGGGCAATGTGACCCTGATCGACAACAAGGGTGGGCAGACCACGGTGGACAAATTCTTCGCCTTCAAACGTGGAGCAGACGGCAAGCTCAAGATCATCGTCCACAAGTCAGCGCTGCCGTTCGCGCCGAACTGATGCAGAAGGTTTGAACCCAAGCAAGCAAGCGGGGCTCGGGCCGAGCAGCGGGCCGCCCCAAGCCGGCCCGCGATGGCGATGTTGACGGGGCTCGCTGCCACGTCAATCGCCGCCCCCTCGGGGGGACGGCCAGGCATGCCCGCGTCCAGCGAGGCGGGATTGGGCACAGGGCTCACTTTCACTTCAGCGCCAGATGGCGTAGCCGAAGCGCAGGGCCCAAGGCTCACGCTTGTTGTAGTTCAACAGCGTCTCGCCATAGCCGGTGAAATATTGGGCCATCAGATAACCCGATAGTCCGGGCACAAAGCGGTTCAGCGGATAGGTCGCCTGCACATCGGCACTGAAGGCCTTGGACAGCGTGCCCTTGCGCAGATCCATGGCGAGTTGCCAGTCGTTGTTCTTGCCATAGGTGAAGCGGAAATCGCCATAGCCCCGGTACTTGTGGATGTCGGGGTTCTCTTCCTTGTCCAGGTAGACGTAAAGCTTGGGCTCAAAAGTGCTGTGAAAGCCTGCGCTGTCCCCGAAGGTGAACAGCGGCTTGACGTAGAGGATGTCAATGCTGCGCGACTTCGAATCGAGATCATCGCGGCCATTCGATTCATGCTCGTAGCCGGCCGCTAGACCAACTTCGTTGCCACCGTCCTTGCCTCCCAAGCGCCAGCCGGTGCTGGGTGATTGGTAGAAGAAGCCGGGCTTGTACTTGGTATCCACAAAAGGCTTGGAATCGCCGGTCAGATCCCAGAACGCGGTCTGCGTGTAGCCAAAGTACATATTGTCGACAATGCGGCGCGAGAGCTTGTCGGCCGGCTCGTACAGGCGCAGCTTGAAGCTGATCTGAAACTTGGCGTTGGCCTCGATGCCGGGGCCGATGGCGGCGAACATCGGCTCATTGAAGCTCAGCCTACCCTGGTCTTGCAAGTTGGGGTCACTGTCGGCGCGCACGGCAATCGTCGTCACGGTCGGGGCGCTGGCGGCCGGCTCAGCTGCGACGGGTGTAGTTGCGGCCGCTGCAGTTGCCGAAGCCACCGCAGTCGGCGCCGCGTTCGGCGTAGACAGCTGCACCAGCATCGCCGGCGCATCAAGGTCTAGCGCATCGATGCGCACCCGCCCGCGCAGATTGGCCGGCAGCTCGCCCACATAGTTGATGCGCACAAACTCGCCGGGATGCAAGTCGATCTGCGGAGGTAGCGCCGACTCCAATCGCAGATTCACCGTCGCCAGCGCACCCAAATCAGGCGTCAAGCTCACCCGCAACACTTCGGGCAAAGCGTAGGACCGCGCGCCGCCCCCCGGGCGCCGCAAAAAGCGGGGCCAGCCAGGGAGGGGG
>CAUPEV010000024.1:0-40218 GCA_963510335.1 uncultured Roseateles sp. | reverse complement strand
CTCGGTCACCTTTGCCAGCAGCAATACCTACACGGCCGAAATCGGCGGCATCAATGCTTGCAGCGAGCTGAGTTGCGCTGCCGGTTCGCCGCTGCTGGACAGTAGTTTTGACAAGCTGGTGGTCGGTGGGAATTTGAAGCTAGGCGGCAAGCTGGTCTTGAGCTCCTGGAACGGCTTTGTGGCGCAGGCCGGCCAGAGCTTTGATCTGCTGGACTGGGGCACCATCAACGGCACCAGCAGCGGCACGTTCAAAAGCATCGACGCCAGCGGCTTCATGCTGGCGGCGGGCACCAAGCTGGACTACAGCCAGCTCTATAGCAGCGGCACGGTTTCGGTCACCGCCGTGCCCGAGCCAGCAACTTACGCCATGCTGCTGGCCGGCTTGGGCGTGCTGGTTGGCCTGGCCAAGCGGCGTCGGGTCGCATAGGCCGTCTTCAACCGTCTTTTCGGCCGAAGTCTTTGCCTGCTGCGGGGTTGGCAGCACCAGCGAGTGCCGCACTCGACCGCTTGTTCACGGCCTTCCCGCCGTCACACCCTGTCGAGTGCCTGGTGTCGGAGGCAAGGCCGTCAATCGAGCCACTGCCGCGCGCATGTCCGGTGAGATCGAAACGGCCGCTCAGGCGTCTAGCCGCGAATGACTCTGATCAACTTTCCTATATCGGGCGAATTCCCGCTGTGGGCGACAGCTATTGGCGCAGCAGGCCGTTGGTGTTCTCTTTCGTGCCGCGCTGCCAACCCATAACTGCACGCGAGTACAAATTTATCACCACGGCCAAGTAGAGCCAGCCCTCACGGGTCCGAATGTAGATGATGGGCGCAATGGGCTTAGAGGTGATCAGAAGCCGACAAGCAGGCCGAGCCTCACACTGCGCGGTTCGACCGGATGGAAGTGAATGTCGGGCACGCCCCCGGCTGGCTCGCCCTTCAGGCGCGAGGCGTAGTAGTAATCGATGTCGCTGGCCTTGCTGGCGAAGAGATTGAAGACGTCCAGGTTCAAACTGGTGTTGGCGTTGATGCGGTAGCCGACCCGCATCTGTGCCAGCGTCGTGGCCTTGGAGCGCTGGCTGTTGTCTTCGGTCAGCGCACGCGGGCCAAAGTAGCGCAGCTGGAATTGGCCCGACCACGGGCCCAGACCGCTGAACGTCGCACCGGCCGAGAAGACGCGGTTGATGGCCCCCGGCACATGGTCGCCGGCTGGGTCGAACTCGGTGTAGCGCGCCTTCGAAAACGCCACGTCCGCGTCCAGCAACAACCAGGACGTCGCCTGGTAATGGTTGTTCCATTCGAGGCCGCTGCGGCGGCTGGCGCGGCTGGCCTCGGTTTCGCCAGCATCGCCGACAAACACCAACTCGGAGGCCAGCGTCAACTGCCACAGCGCCAGCGAGCTTTGCAGGCCAGGGATGATCTCGGTGCGCAGTCCTAGCTCGCTACCCTTGGATCGCACCAAGGGCTGCACCGCATCGACCGGCAAGTTCTCTTTGGCCGACACGCGGGCGGTGGCGCCGCGCGCGTCATTGCTGTGAAAGCCCTGGCCGTAGTTGATGAAGGCCTCGGTCTTTTGCCAAGGGCCGATGATCAGCGACAGCTTGGGGCTGCTCAGATGGGCTTGTTCGCTGCCGCTATTGGCCGGGATCGAGCTGTTGACCTTCAGCCTTAGCTGATCAAAGCGCAGGCCGGCGACGCTGCGCAGCCAAGGCAGCCATTGGGTGGAGTTCTCGGCAAACAAGCCCACCGAGCTTTGGTGCACACGGCTCTCCTGGATGACACCGTCACGCTGGCGGGCGACCGACTCATACAGGCCCACCGGGCTCAGGCGGTCATGGCGGACCTGCACACCGACGCTGTTGCTGGTCTCCAGGCCGGCCAGATTAAGGTTCCAGCTGCGGCTGCCGGCCAGGCCGTAGACCTGGCGCCGCTCGGCCTGCTCGAACTGGTCACCATCGTTGGCACCCGGGTCGAGATCGATCGGCTGCTCCAGAAAGTAGCTGAAATTGGAAAACAGATCCAGCCGGGACTTGATCGCATAGGCATTGAACTTGAAGCCGCCGTCTTCGCCCTTGCGTTCGGTCGTGAAGGCCAGGCTCTGGCGCGAGGTGTGTCCGCCGTCCGTCGGGTCCAGCGCGCCGAAGCGGCCGACCAAGCCGGCCTGCACCGCGCGAAGTGGGATCTGATCGGTCGAATCCCAGTCGGCTTCGTAGGCCATCGCGGTGATGCTGCTGCGCTGCTCGGCCGGGCCAAAGCTGTAGCGCAGCACACCGTTCTTGCGCCGCAGATTTTCGGGGTTCTCCCACGGGCCATCGTTGTGCGAAGCCTCCAGCGCATAGAGCAGATCGCCGCCGCCCAGCTTGACCGAGTTGGCCAGCAAGGCGCGTCGGTAGCCATTCTGGCCGAGCGTTAACTCGGCCTGGCCAGACTCCATGCGCTCGGCCAATTCAAAGCGGGCCGCGCCGGCCGAGGCGAAGTCGCCGACATCGGCAAAGTAGGGGCCTTTTTTGTAATTGATGCGCTTGACTAACTCGGGGATCAGCCAGTTCAGATCGCTATAGCCGTGGCCATGCGCATGGGTCGGCATATTGACCGGCATGCCGTCCACAAAGACGGCGAAGTCGGTGCCATGGTCGAGGTTGAAGCCCCGCAGAAAATACTGGTTAGCTTTGCCGCCGCCGCTGTGCTGTGTGACGATCACACCGGGCACAAACTCCAGCAGCTCGGCCGGGCGCAGCGTCGGGCGGCTAGCGATCAGCCGCGCGCTGACCGCGCCCTGCGAGGCCGCGTCCGAACTGCCGACACCGTTGAGGTAATTGCCTATCACCAGCACGGGTGCCAAGGTCTGAGTCGCCTCGGCAGTGCTGTCGCTAGCTCGGTCGCTAGCTTTGTCCGTTTCGGCCAGCGCCTGCTGACAGACGAGGGCCAGCAGGCTCAGCTGGAGGGACAGAACTGCGTTCTTGGGTCTGGATTTCATGGCGGGATTCTTGGATTGCAAAAGCGGGCTTTGTTTGGGTGACCGCCTTGATACGGGGCAACCCGAAGCGTGGATGCAAAGCGTCTTCAAAATCTTTTTTATGTCTTTTGCATCCAGGCCAGCCAGGGCGCCGTATTGAAGGCCACGACGACACAAATCCCTGTGCCGCCCCACCCCGACATCGCACCAAGGAGTACCTTATGAAGCACACATCAACCCGCCTCAAGAACATCCAGGCCAATGCCTGCGCGCTGGCCGTCTCAATGGCGCTGGCCAGCCTGGCCGCCGCACCCGCCTTCGCCTCCAGCCACCGCGAAGCCCCCTTCATCACCACCGCGCCCAAGGTCGACGGGTCTGACTTCTATATGTTTCGCAGCTACGAGGCCGAGCGCAGCGACTATGTGACCGTGCTGGCCAACTACCTGCCATTGCAAGACGGCTACGGCGGCCCGAACTACTTCGCCCTCGACCAAAACGCGCTGTATGAAATCCATATCGACAACAACGGCGACGCCAAAGAAGACCTGACCTTCCAGTTCCGCTTCAAGAACACCTTGTCGAACAGCGGCGCCGGCCAAGCCCTCAATGTCGGCGGCAAGATGATGAACATCCCGCTGGTGCAGTTCGGCGGCGTCAGCAATGTCAAGGACGGCAATTTGCAACTCGCCGAAACCTATAGCGTCACCGTGGTACGCGGTGACCGCCGCAGTGGCACGGCGCAGGCCGTCACCAACGCGAGCGGCGGCAGCAGCACGTTTGACAAGCCGGTCGACAATATCGGCAAGAAGACGATTGCCGACTACGCCGGCTACGCGGCCAAGCACATTTACACGGTCAACATCCCTGGCTGCAGCATGCCGGCCAAGCTCTTCGTCGGCCAGCGCAAGGACGCTTTCGCGGTCAATCTGGGCACGATCTTCGATCTGGTCAACGCACCGGTCGGCGTCATCACCGACCCCAGCCTGATCGGCGCGGCGCCCAACACCATCGACGACAAGAACGTCACCACCCTGGGCCTGGAAGTGCACAAGAGTTGCCTCACGAATCCCAGCAATGGTGACGACGTGATCGGCGGCTGGACCACCGCCAGCATGCGCCAAGCCCGTTTGCTGAACGGCAAGCCTGCTTCGGGCCATCAGGCCAGCGAGAAGGCCGGCGGCGCCTGGGTACAGGTTTCGCGCCTGGGCATGCCACTGGTCAATGAGGTCGTCATCGGTTTGAAAGACAAGGACAAGTTCAACGCGTCCAAGCCCAGCGCTGACGCTCAGTTTGCCGATTACGTGACCAACCCGACTCTGCCGGCTTTGCTGGAAATCGCACTGACCCTGCCCAACACGGCACCGACCAACTTCCCGCGCACCGATCTGGTCACGACCTTCCTCACCGGCATCAAGGGCGTCAACCAGCCCAAGAATGTGGTCGGCTCCGAGATGCTGCGCCTCAACACCGCCATCCCCCCGGTCGCGTTTGCGCAGCAGAACCGTCTCGGCATCGTCGGCAACATCCTCGCCGGCGGTACTGACAACGCCGGCTACCCGAACGGACGCCGCCCCAAGGACGACGTGGTCGACATCTCGCTGGTGGCCGTGATGGGCGGTCTGTGCATGGCCAATGGAGATACCGACAAGCTCGGCTTTGGCGCTGCCTGCAAGCCTTCCGCTGTGCCGCTGGGCGCCACGTCCTTCAAGCTGCACGACGCCGTTGATCAGGCTGTTGTGCCCTTGCTGAGCGGCTTCCCTTATCTCAATACGCCAGTTCCAGGCACCAAGTAACGGAAAGAGCGAGGCTAGACATCATGAACAAGCAACTCTTGCTGTGCAGCGTCCTGCTGGCTGCCTTGGGCCTGACGGCCTGCGGCAGCGATGGCGGCGATGACGCCCCGCCGCCGGTGATTCAGCCGCCGGTCGAAGTGACGGAAGTCCCCAGCTCGGCCGGGGCCTCGGCCGAGGCCTATCGCAGCTACGCCGCCGGCCTGACGGCGACCGAAACCGCCGAGCCCTTGGGCTTGGACAAGGTCGCCGAGGCGCCGGTCTCAGAGACCACCGAGCCGGCTGACATCTAAGCCAAGCACTAGCCGGGGCCGCCTTTGTGCATCAGCGCATCGGTGGCCCCATCAAGGACATCCCGTGAAATCTGCTTTTGTGGCCGGCCTGTTGGCGGCGCTGCTGGTGCAATCCGCCGGCGCTGCGCCCTACACCCCGACCGATGATCAAACCATCGTGCAAGCGCTGCCGAATCGGCTCGATGGCGCGGCCCGCGCACAACGCAAGGCATTGGCCAGCCGCCCGCAGCAGCTGAGCCTGGCGCTGGCCACAGCTCAAGCGGCCATCGTCCGCGCCCGCAGCCACGGCGACCCGCGCGAGCTGGGCCTGGCCGAAGCCGCGCTGGCCCCTTGGTGGGGGCTGGAGCAAGCGCCGCCGCAGGTGCGCTTGCTGCGCGCCAGCGTGCGCCAGAGCCAACATGATTTCGCCGGCTCGCTGCGCGACCTCGACAACTTGGTCGCCCAGCCCAGCCGGTTGCCTCTGCAAATACAGGCGCAAGCCGGTTTGATCCGCGCCTCGGTCTTGCAAGTGACCGGCCAACTGGCTTTAGCGCGGCAGGCTTGCGAGAGCTTGACCGATGCCCGCTTCGCCAGCCTTGGGCCTGCCTTGGCGCTGCCGGCGCGGGCTTGCGTGGCCGAGCTGCGCAGTTTGTCGGGTGAGCCCAGAGAAGCGGCGGCCGAGCTGGCCGCATTGGCCAGGCAGTCGCCAGATGATGCCTGGTTGTCTTTGCTCAGAGCCGAACTGGCGCAGCGCATGGGAGACAGCGTCGGCGCCGGCTCACGCTACCGCGAAGCCCTGGCGGCCAGTTCAGGCGGTGACATCTATACCCGTGGCGCTTATGCCGACTATCTGCTCGAACAGGGGCGCCCGGCCGAAGCGCTGCGTGTGGTCGAAGGTGCCGACGCCGAGTCCGATGCTCTGCTCTTGCGCCGTGCGATCGCCTTGAAGCGACTTGACAGCCCATTGCTCAAGCCGATTGCCGCTGCCTTGACGGCTCGCTTTGAAGCCGCCCGACTGCGCGGCGAGAACTACCACGCACGTGAACAGGCGCGGCTAGCGCTTGATGTGCTGGGGCAAAGCAAACCGGCGCTGCAATTGGCGCTGAGCAACTGGGCACAGCAGAAAGAACCCGCCGACGCCTTGCTGCTGCAACGCGCGGCCCTGGCCGCTGGCCAAGCCGGCGTCGCCGAGGCGGAGCTCAAGCGCCTCGCACAAGCGGGCTGGGTGGACTTGCGTCTGGCCGCCAATTCAGCGAGTACGCAACCATGAAGCGCTTCATACTGATTGCATTTTTCTTGGCACTGGCCGGCCCCGCGCAAGCGCATAAGTCGAGCGATGCCTACCTAACTTTACAGGTGAGCGGCAGTACGATTTCGCAGCGTGTTGACATCGCCTTGCAGGACCTGGACCGCGACCTCGACCTTGATGCCAACGACGACAAGAAGCTGAGTTGGGGTGAATTGCGCACGCGCTGGCCGGAGCTGGAGCGCCTGGTCGCCGACACCATCCAAGTGACGGCCGACGGCCAGGTCTGCACGGTGGCTAGCAAAATGGCAGCTCAGCTCGATCAACACAGCGACGGCGCCTATGCGGTCTTGCAGCAGACGCTGCAATGTGCGGCGCCGGTGCAAAGTCTGGGGCTGGACTACCGACTGTTCGCCGGCAGCGACGCCAAGCATCGCGGCATTGCCCGCGTTCTCTCGGCCTCGGATGAGCAAAGTGCAGTGCTGGTGCCAACCGAAGGCGCCAAGACCTTTCAGCTCAGCACCAATATGCAAGAAAAGCTGCGCAGCCTGGGCGGCTTCATTGTCGAAGGCATGCACCATATCGCGGTCGGGCTGGATCACATTTTGTTCCTGGTCAGTCTGCTGTTGGTGGCCGTTTGGCGCCGCGAAGGCGCGGCCTGGGTGGCGCGGTCCAGCCGCAAGTCGGCCTGGCGCGAGGCCTTCAAGCTGGTGACGGCCTTCACCTTGGCGCATTCGCTGACCTTGGGTTTGGCGGCAGCCGGTGTTTTGGCGCCGCCCTCACGCTGGGTCGAGTCTTTGATCGCGGCCAGCGTGCTGCTTGCCGCCCTCGACAACCTGCGCCCCTTTGTGCGCGGGCCGCGTTGGCTAATGGTGGCGGTGTTCGGCCTGGTGCACGGCTTCGGTTTTGCCGGTCCGCTGCAAGCCTTGGGCCTGCAGCGCGGCAATCTGGCCCTCCCTCTGCTGGGCTTCAATCTGGGCGTTGAGTTGGCGCAATTGCTGCTCGTCGTCCTGATCTTGCCGCTGGCCATTGCGCTGCGCGAAAAGCCGCTTTATGGCCGCCTGTTGGTGCGCCCGGGCTCAGTGCTGATCGGTGGCTTGGCCTTGCTGTGGCTGTTGGAGCGTAGCCTGGACGTGAGCCTGCTGGCCTAGCTTCTAAAAAGACTCAGGCTTGCGGCTGGACCGCAGCTGGGCCGCGTCAGGCATAAATCGTCATGCGAGTTTGACTTTTTTTCGCCGACTTGCATCCAAATCCACGCGGTCGGCGTACCCATGTGGAGATTCATTTCGACCCGCCCGATTGATCCAGTTGGCGGTCAAGATCTCCAACAGAGGGCCTTATGCAAGCACTGACAAAACAAGCCGAGCCAGGGCCATTGACGCACTGGTCGTCACAACTTGCCGGCACAATGGCGCGGCATGTGCTTTTTCGCCTTGCCCCCGGACGGTGCCTGCGGCACCTCGGGAATCACCTTGCCTGGTAACTGCAATGGTTTATTTCGCTGGCCCGGCTGAGCCGCCGGCCTCTGTAGGCGTCGACCCCTTTGTGGTCGAAGACCTCGCCGACGCGCAAGAGGAGGGCGCCTTGCCAGATGAGGCAGACATCGACATGGCGCCGATGCGCGCCTTGCCCAGTGCGGACGAGCCGGCTTTGCAAGCTTGGCTGGCGCGCATCGTGCGCCAGGACGAAAGCGCCTTGGACGCGCTCTACCGGGCCTGCGTTGGCCGAGTCTATGGCCTGGCCTTGCGCATCGTGAGCAACCCGGCCATCGCCGAAGAGGTCACCGAAGACTGCTTTTGGCAGGTTTGGCGCCAAGCACCCAGGTTCGACCCCTTGCGCGGCAGTGCCTTGGCCTGGCTGTTGACGATTGCTCGCAGCCGGGCACTCGACGCCTTGCGCGCACGCCGCCGGGTTTTGGCCAACACCGTGTCGGCCGATGCGCTGGGCGAGGCAATTGACGCGCTGGCCGAGCACAGCGACACCGGCTTCGGTGGCAGCCATGGCGATCCGCATGATCTGCTGGACGCCGTGCAAACCAATCAGCAATTGCATCAAGCATTGGCACAACTGGACGCCGTGCCCAGGCAATTGGTGGCGCTGGCCTTCTTCAAGGGTTTGACCCACGAAGAGATCGCCAGCCAAATCGGTCTGCCCTTGGGTACGGTCAAGTCCCATCTGCGCCGCGCCATGTTGGCCATGCGTAAATGCCTGGGCGCTCAGCCTGCGGCCGATTGCTCTTCTCCAAATTTAGTATGAACACTAGCTCACACCCCGACTCAGATCTTGCGGCTGCTCAAGCCCTCGAGCCTCTAACTTTGCCCGGCGTGGCGCCTGCCGCAGGCCTTGGCTTGCTGCCCACGCTGGCCGTGGAGATGACGCCCATAGACCCCCCATCGGCCATGGCCGGGGCCTTGCGCCAACGCTTGCTGGCCCGCGTGGCGCAAAGCGCTGCCGCAAGTTCGGGCATGACGACGCGCCGCCTGGCCGACGCCGTCTGGCAAGACCTGGCCCCCGGCGTGCGCCTCTATCCCCAGCACAGGGACGCTCTCGGCCAAAGCAGTTTGGTTGAATTGGCCGCCGGCGCTTGCTGGGCTCCCGGCGCCGGCGCAGCCGCACTGCATGGCGCAGGCGCTGCCGTGCATGAAATTCTGGTTCTGCGTGGCGACTTGCGGCTCGCTAACGCAGAGTTGGCTGGGCTCGGTGAAGCGCCATTGGCGGCCCAAGACTATCAATTGATCGGTCTGGCCCAACCCTGGCCGGCCGAGGCTGGCTTGAGCTCCACGACTGGCGCCTTGTTCTACTGGCGCAGCAGCAAGTCAGGCGTGCCCGCTGATTTGGCGAGCAATGAGTTTGGACAAACCCTCCAATCTCACCGGGTCGCCGCCGGCGCACAAGGCTGGCAGCCTTTGCGTCAAGGCGTGGACATCAAACCACTGCATATGGTGGGCGAGCGCATCTCGATGCTGGTGCGCTTTCAGCCCGGCGCCAATGTGCCCGCACACCCGCATGGCCTGGGCGAAGAATGCCTGATGCTGGAAGGTGATTTGTTCCTGGGCGATGTCTTGCTACGCGAAGGCGAATTCCAATTTGCCCCGGCCGGTAGCGGCCATGATGGGCTGCTTTCGGACGTCGGATGCTTGCTGTACTTCTGCGGTGCGATCGACCCGGCTGCGGCCGACCCGGCGATGCGGGCCGGCAATTGAGTCTGGTTCAGCTCTGCTCAGCGTTGCGAGACCGTCCAGTGATTGAGTTTGCTGCTGCGGCAATTGAGCTGCGCGGCCATGCCTCTGGCGCCTGCCTCCATCACAGCGAAATGGCTCCACTTGAACAAGAGTCGCAGCAGCGGCGCGGTCAAGCGCATCCAGCGCCGGCCTAACTCGACCTCGTAGCGGTAAGTGACATCAACCTGCGGCGCAGAAGCAGAAGCAGAAGCAGAAGAACAAGGCACAGGGTCTAGGACCCAAAGGCCTTGACCCAGCAAGTCTCCGCTGGAGTGGCCTTCGATCTCACAATGTCCGTCTGCCGAGCGCTCGCGCCTCGTGTTGCGCACCTCAATCGTGAAGCGATAGCCCAGCGGGCTGCGCCAGGTCAGCGCCGCGCGCGTGCCCGCTTCACCGATGGGCGCACGGTGCAGAACTTGCACCCGGCTCACTTGCGGCCACCAGTTGGGCCAGTTCTCCAAATCTGTCAGCAGCTCCCAGATTTGCTGGCTCGGGCAAGACATTCGCCAACGACTGATGAGGACAAAGCGGGCCGCAGCGCTGGGGGAATATTGGCGATATTGAGAAAGCATGAAATCAGTACGCCGCAAGGGGCTGTTTGGATCAGGTCACCGGCTCTAGAAACGTTGTCTTAAGCGAAAAATGGCGCCGCAAGCCAAGCCTGCGGCGCCCCATAGTCCCGGCGCCACAATGACACGGGGGTCAAAAAGGCATGGCGAGCGCTTGTTGCTTGCTGCTTGCTGCCGGCGGGGATGCCAGCGGCGAAGCCCACATAGCCGGGCGCTGCAGCGGTGGAGTTGCCGCGCAGTCAGTGCCCTCGAAATGTCCCGGCCTGCGCCAGGTCGACACTTCGAACAAGCGCCGCATAGCTGACGTTCGGTTTGCCGACCGTTTTGGTCACCGTCGGCTTACTGGCGAAGTTGCAGCCTCACGCTCCCGGCCAGTTCCAGTCACTCGCCACGGGCAGCTCTGCGCTAGGTTCGTGCGCGCTGCGCACGCCGGCCCAGATATTTGAGCTGGCGTCTTCAAGCAAGCTTGCCAGCGTAGGAGAACCGACTCAAGAGAGCCGGTCATTTGCAGGGAGCCGCTGGTTCAGTAGCGATCACCGCCGAAGCCGCCAGTGCCGTAGTCGATATCCGGACGCTTGGCTGCGGTATACCCACCTGCGCTGTAGCCGTTCGAATCTGTGCTTGCTTCGCGAGTACGGGCCTGAGTCCGACGATCGAGCGTCCATCAACGGACGCGCCTTAAAGGGCCGAGATGGCGGCCTGCCTCTGCCCCAGCGTGCTGACGATCTGAACCAGCGCGATCAAGGCGGGAGATCATCCCGAATTGCCTTTGGTGCGTTCGAGTTGTTGGCGGTAGAGCCGCAGTAGGCCTCGCGGCTTGCGGGAAGCAGGTATGCAGTAGGACGCCACCCACAAGCGCGTGCGCCCTTGGCCGATTCCTCAGTGCGCATGAGCCATCTACCGTGACGACAGACCAGAACGTCTCTGCGTCACTAAAGGAGAGCACCATGAACTCAGACCAGATCAAAGGCACGATCAAGGATGTCGCCGGCAAAGTGCAGCGCAAGGCAGGCGAAGCGGTGGGTAGCCCGACGCAGCAGGTGAAGGGGGCGCTGAAGCAAGCTGAAGGCAAGGCGCAGAAATCCTTGGGCGACACCAAGGAAGCAGTGAAGGACAGCCAAAACCGCACTTGAGTGGTGCAGGGAGCGCTGGCCCGTCGTCCAGTGCGACCATCCCAAAGAGGTCTTCATGTATCAACTACACGTCCCACTGCCAGTCCCGGACACGGGACCCCAGCCACCGCCAGAAACGATCCCGATACCCGTCCCGGAGCAATCGCCACCTGAGATCAACGAGCCGCCTCTGCCTGGCGCACCTAGCCCGATTCGCGAACCCGGCGATCCTCTAGCGCCGCAGCGAGCGATTAATTAGCCCTGGATTGCAGCGCCAATGCCAGGGCAGCTCAGTGAGCTTGGCCGCTTAGCCGGCCCATGCCAACACCGATGAAGATGGAGCAGCACCATGACGAGATTCGACGACAACAGCACCCTGGCCACCCAGCGGCGCATCCAGCGGCAGCAGGATGGCCGGGACGCAGCCCAGGCTGATTCGCACACCAGTGATGAAGCGCTGGATCGCCAGCCAGCCGTGCAGGCCGGTGCACGCGAGCATCCGCAGCAGCTGCCGGCTCAGCACCTGGAGAAACCAGGGGTGGAGGCCGACATGGCATTGCGACCGCAATTCCAGGCACCCGACTACCGCGGTAGCGGCAAGCTGCAAGATTTCGTCGCGCTGATCACCGGCGGCGACTCGGGCATCGGCAGGGCCGTGGCGGTGCTTTATGCACGCGAGGGCGCCGACGTGGCGATCACCTACCTGTCCGCGGCCGAAGGTGCGGTGGATGCCGAGGAGACTCGGCGCTGCGTCGAGGCCGAGGGCCGCCGCTGCTTGCTGCTGCAGGGCGATGTCAAGGACGCCGCCTGGTGTAGGCAGGCAGTGGAGCGGACGGTGACGACCTTCGGCCGGCTTGATGTGTTGGTCAACAACGCGGCATTCCAGGCCCATGCCGAAGGCCTCGAAGAGCTCGACGACGAACGAGTGATGGAAACCCTCGACACCAACGTCGGCGGCTATTTCCGCATGGCCCGTGCTGCCTTGCCGCATCTGCAGCGGGGTGCCTCCATCATCAACACCGGCTCGGTCGTTGGCTTGCGCGGCAGTGCCAAGCTGCTCGACTATGCCGCCAGCAAAGGCGCCATCCATGCGTTCACCAAGTCTCTTGCCAGCAATCTGCTCGAGCGCGGCATCCGCGTCAATGCGATCGCACCGGGGCCGGTTTGGACGCCGCTGAACCCGGCGGACAAGCCGGCCGGGGAGGTGGCCGAGTTCGGCCGCAAGACCGATATGAAGCGGGTGGCGCAGCCCGAAGAGCTGTCGCCCGCCTATGTGTTTCTGGCCGCGCCGGTCTGCGCCGGCTACATCACCGGCATCGTGCTCCCGATCACCGGCAGCGTCGATGCGATCTGAGGCCCGCTGCCGACCCTGTCCGACAGACCGGAGCTGACTGCCGACCTGTCCTGCTCTGGCCATCATGAGGCCTTGTACAGGCTCCAAATGACTTGCTTACTTGTCTCAAGTCCATCCCCACGCACTGCATTTTTCGCTGCGGTGGTAGCCGCCGTTGATGTGCGGGTCAATGGATGCGGGCGTGAGTAACGCACTCTGGTTCCTATTGGTCGGCGCATTGATGCTGACCCGAGGCATCACGAGTTCCTTCATGAAACGCTTACCCGTGACGCCAGCGATTTTCTACCTCTGCGTTGGGCTGGTCATCGGTCCGAGCGTGCTTGGCTGGTTCAGGTTCGACCCCATCGCGGAGGCACCCTTGCTAGAGGTGCTGACTGAAATCGCGGTTCTTGTGTCCCTATTCTCCGCAGGGGTCAAGATGCCGGTGCCGGTGACGTGGGAGCGCTGGGAACCGCCAGTGCGCTTGGCTTGGGTTTCGATGGCGATCACCGTTGGCCTTGTTGCTGCCTTCGCGCATCTGGTGTTGGGGATGGCGCTAGGCGCTGCGATCCTGATCGGCGCCATCCTGGCGCCTACTGACCCGGTGCTTGCGACCGATGTGCAGTCACGGCACCCCGGTGATAACGATGCCCTGCGGTTCACGTTGACGTGCGAAGCGGGCCTCAACGATGGAGCGGCCTTCCCGTTTGTGCTGCTCGGCTTGGGCTTGCTGGGCGTCGACGCCTTTGAAGGCCCGCTTTGGCGTTGGGCGCTGGTCGACGTCGTGTGGGCTACCAGCGGTGCAATCGCCATCGGCGTGGCCTTCGGATGGATCACCGCCCGGCAGGTCTGGCGCTTCCGCAAGGCGGGCAAAGGTCATGAAGTGCTTGACGATCTTGTCGGGCTCGGACTGATCGCGGTGGTCTATGGCGCCAGCCTGCTGGCCCACACCTGGGGCTTCCTTGCCGTGTTTGCAGCGGCAGTGGCTCTGCGACAGCAGGAGCTGAGGCTAGCCCGATCGGCCGGAGTGCCCGCCGAACAACTCAACGCCGATGTGGAAAAACCCGTTGTGCCGCCGCCGGATGCACCGCTCCCCGCAACCGTGAGCGCAGAGGCCTTGATCTTCAAGGAGCACCTGGAGCGGCTTTCAGAACTTCTATTGGTGCTTCTGCTGGGCAGTATGCTGAATGTTTCCGCTTGGAACTGGCGCACCGTCGGACTCGCCCTGTTCCTTTTCGTTGTCGCTCGGCCGCTTGGCACGATGATCGGTCTGGTCGGGTCATCGACTCCGATGCGCATCCGCGGCATTGCAAGTTGGTTCGGCGTGCGCGGTATCGGGTCGCTCTACTACCTTGTGTTCGCGATCCAGCATGGTCTGCCCGTCTCACTCGCGCGCGACTTGGTCCAGCTCACGTTGGTTGCGGTCGCTTTGTCAATTCTGCTGCATGGCAACAGCGTCAAGCCGCTTATGGAACGGCTATGGCTTCGAAGAAGGGCGCCTTAGGGGCGCGCGGCATCTGCATCCCCGCGTTCGCCATCATTCCGCGCCATCGCGCCTGCAAAGCCAGGGTGTGCCCGGCGCCACGTACCGGCCGCTAGGACATTTTTCTTGAAGGGCGGCCACCCGTTGCAGACCTTCGTATCGCTGATCTCCACG
This sequence comes from uncultured Roseateles sp., assembly GCA_963510335.1. GTDB lineage: Bacteria > Pseudomonadota > Gammaproteobacteria > Burkholderiales > Burkholderiaceae_C > Paucibacter_A. The sequence goes on along the minus strand of CAUPEV010000024.1, from coordinate 26,077 downwards.
CCCGAATTCGGACGCTCATTTTGCCAACTGCCCAGCCTCCACATCTACATGCCCTTGTGCTCGCGCTGTGGGCGCTGTGGGCGCTGGGTCTCGTCCATGGTCTCCCAGCCAGAGCGCTGTGCTGGCTGCGAAGATAGATGGCGAGAATCTTCCTCATCATGATGACTCCCCCTTGCGACTGGCGCCGTCGAACCAGCGCGGCACCAGATTCAGGATGACCAGCGCGAGCAAGGTGCTCAGCAACGCGGTTGCCTCGCGACCGAGCTCGCAGCCGACACTGATCGCTGCCGTCATCCAGACGCCGGCAGCGGTCGACAGGCCCTGCACATTCTGCTCGGAGCCGTGCGTGATGATGGCGCCAGAGCCGAGAAACCCGACACCGGTGACGATGCCCTAGATCACGCGACTGAGATCCGCACTCTGCATGCAGCCCAGTTGCAGCACCAGCACGAACAGCGCCGCTCCCATCGAGACCAGCATATGCGTGTGCACGCCGGCCGCCTTGCCCTGCGTCGCGCGCTCGCAACCGAGTACACCACCGAGAAGCGCCGCCAACCCCAGTTGCAGCACGGTGCGGGTCAGCTGTGCTGCATCCGGCACATCGGAAAACTCAGCGGCGATCGTCGTCAGTATTTGTTCGAACACAGTGCCCCTCTCTGCGGGTGAGCAGCCAACTTGCATGCACGGCAGTCGCAGCGTCAAGGCAACCGCCGTCGGACCACGCCTTTGTCCTACACCTGGACGAGTCCCGATCCCACTGTTGGGCGAAGTGTGCTGTAGCTGTCTTGGTGCACAGACAGGCAACAAATAATTTGCTGCTGGCATTTCAAAATCAAACGCGGAGATTTGCTCTGTGCCTGCTTAACTCAGAGCCCCGTTTTTCGACCTAAGCAAGCCGTATCATGGAGGGGTGACCAAGGTCCACCAAGGAGAGAGGCCGTGAGTACAGCCAAATTGCTTGCCCTTGTTTTACTCTTTACTTTCCGGCCTTGCTGGGCGCAGGAAGGGAGCTTCCAAACTCGATCTCTGACCCCCGAGGCTGCGCTTGTGGCCGCGCGAGCTGGACTTGAGTCTTGCCGCAAGCAGGGTTTTCAGGTCGCGGTAGCCGTCACGGACCGAGCAGGTATCACCCAGGTCCTGCTGCGTGATCGTTATGCCGGCGCGCACACCACCGAGGTGGCAGCCGACAAAGCTTGGACGGCGGCGAGCTTTCGCACTTCAACCTCAGCCTTGGCGTCAGAAACTCAGCCGGGCCGACCGATGAGCGGCCTGCGCAATTTGCCGCGCTTTCTGGCTGCGGGTGGTGGCTTGGTGATCGAGGCCGGTGGAAATGTCCTCGGCGCCATTGGCGTTTCTGGTGGGCCTGGGGGCGAAGCCGATGAGAGCTGCGCTGCAGCGGGGATCAAAGCTATCGCGGAGCTGATCGAGTTTTAAGCCACATGTCCACTCGGGCAGTGGCACATCGTGCTTCCACGCAGGTCCGAATTGGCCATGGTTCTGTCCAGCGGGCAAAGTGACTTCGTTGGGCTCAGACCTCGCTAGGAAGTAATTTGGCTTCAGTGCGCGAAAACCCTGACTCTTAGCTACTTCACTCGTCGCAAATATTCATGTATTCTTATATTTAGATTGTGAGACGCAAGATGTGGCAGATGGCCGTTCAGCGGCGCGCTGCAGTGGCGCCAACAGCCGGTGCCGAAGCGTCTTGGCAATCCTTAGACGCTAGGGTCGATTTGTAGTGTCAGGACTTGCTGCGACAACATGTCCTGAGCTGCCAAGAGCAGGGCAGGCTTGCATGGATCTGAACAGGGGCCGATCCCCGTGGAGAAACAATTTTGAATGTTGATGACAAACCAGCAGGCCGTCTGATCAAGGCGCCTGAGAACTTCCTGGATCGCGACGGGGTGCGTCAGGTCTTTGCCGAGGGCAAGGCCGGGCGCCGCAGCTTTATCCGCAATGCGTTTGCAGCGGCAACGGCCGCAGCGACCGCACCCGCTGTGTTGGCGCAGTCCAATCCCGTCGGAGCCGGTGAGGGTGACCCTAATATTCTTGAGCTACCCGAGCACAGCAAGGGCTTGGGGCAGGCGGTGGTGACTGACGGCTATGGCAAACCGTCCAAGTTCGAGGTCAATGTGCAGCGTAGGCAGAGTCCGGGTCTGACGCAAACCACCCAAGCCTCGGTGTCATTCGCGCCTTTGCAGTCCTTGTTCGGTATCGTGACGCCCAGTGGCCTGCACTTTGAGCGGCATCACCAAGGCTGGTGGGACATTGATCCCTCCAAGCATCGCTTGATGATCAATGGCTCTGAGGCATCCATGCTCAAGAAGGCCATGGTTTTCACCATGGACGAGATCATGCGCCTGCCTTCGGTGTCGCGTTTTCACTTCATCGAATGCGGCGCCAATACGGGCATGGAATGGGGCAATGTGGCGGTGCCAACAGTGCAGTACTCGCACGGTATGTTGTCTTGCAGCGAGTTCACCGGCGTGCCGCTGCGTATCTTGCTGGACATGGCTGGCGTGGACTACAAGCGTGCGCGCTTTGTGCTGGCCGAAGGGGCCGACGGCTCATCGATGACACGCACCATCCCGATGGAAATGGTCGAGAACGGCGAAGTGCTGGTGGCCTACGGCCAAAACGGCGAGATGCTGCGTCCCGAAAACGGCTACCCCCTGCGCTTGGTTGTGCCGGGCGTGCAGGGCGTTAGTTGGGTCAAGTACCTGCGTCGCATCGAAGTGGGTGACAAGCCTTACGCAACCAAGGACGAAGCCGTTCATTACATCGATCTGATGCCGGGCGGTCAGCATCGCCAGTACTCCAGCATTCAGGAATGCAAGAGTGTGGTGACCACGCCATCGGGCGGCCAAGTGCTGCTGGACAAGGGCTTCTACAACATCTCCGGGCTCGCTTGGTCAGGCCAAGGCAAGATCAAGAAGGTGGATGTTTCGGTGGACGGCGGGCGCAACTGGCGCAGCGCGCGACTGGAGGGCACTGTGATGAGCAAGTGCCTGACTCGGTTCAATATCGATTGGGTGTGGGATGGCAAGCCGACCTTGGTGCAAAGCCGGGCCACCGATGAGACAGGCTATGTGCAGCCTAGCTATGGTCAATTGCGCGCCGCACGCGGTACCCGTTCGATCTATCACAACCATTCCATCCAGACTTGGTTGGTGCAGGAAAACGGCGAGGTGAAGAATGTCCAACTCTCCTAAGTTGCGCAAAGTGATGTTGGCTGGCTTGCTGGCCTGCGTCAGCACATGGGCCATGGCGCAGACCAAGTCAGCACCGCGTGATATCCCTGGCGTCGGCCGTGCGGCCACGCCAAAAGAAGTGGCTGCCTGGGATATCGATGTGCGGCCCGACTTCAAGGGCTTGCCCAGGGGCGCCGGCTCAGTGGCCAAGGGTCAGGATGTTTGGGAAGGCAAATGCGCCCAATGCCACGGCATATTCGGCGAAAGCGGTGAGGTCTTTTCGCCATTGATCGGTGGGACCACGGCGGATGATGTCAAGACCGGCCATGTGGCTAGGTTGAATGATAGAGCCTTCCCGGGTCGAACCACGCTCATGAAAGTCGCCACCGTTTCGACGCTGTGGGACTACATCAACCGTGCCATGCCCTGGACTCAGCCTAAATCCCTCAGTACCGAGGAGGTCTATGCGGTGACCGCCTTCCTGCTCAATCTGGGTGGCGTTGTCCCCGAGAATTTCACCCTCTCTGATCAGAATATGGGCGAGGTGCAAGCACGCATGCCCAACCGCAATGGCATGACCCTGGATCACAACCTCTGGCCAGGCAAGGGCTTGACGACGAACAAGGGGCCTGACACCAAGAACCTGGCTTGCATGAAGGACTGCGTGACCGAAGCCAATATCGCTTCAGCGCTTCCTGAGCATGCGCGTAATGCGCATGGCAACCTGGCCGAGCAGAATCGCTCGGTCGGATCTCAGCACGGGGCCGATACCTCCAAGCCCGCGGGTGCGCCAAGCACGCAGGGCACGAGCCCTAAGCCTGCCGACGCTGCCGCACCTTCTAAGACGGTAGCGCCGACCGCTCTATTGAATAAGTCCAGCTGTACGGCTTGCCATGGCATGGACAGCAAACTTGTGGGCCCGTCCTTCAAGGACATTGCCAAAAAGTATCAAGGGCGTGCCGATGCGCAGGCCTACCTGGAAGCCAAGATCCGCAGCGGCGGTAGCGGTGTCTGGGGTGCAGTTCCAATGCCTGCGCAGACATTGAGCGAGGCCGATAGCGCAACGATTGCGCAATGGTTGAAGAACGGCGCCGCACGCTGAGCAATGTTCCCCCCTAGGGGATGTCACCGATACCTCGTTGAACATCCCTATATTAGTATGTAACGAAATAGGAGACTGATGATGATTGCTAACCGCCGAGAGCTTCTTTCCAATAGTGCCAAAGTGGCCTCGCTGATGCTGGCATCTGGCCTGTTCGGCAAGTTGGCCTTTGCTGCCGGAGCCGCTGCCGGCAAAGGTGCTTTTGACGCCAAGACCATGGCCGATCTGGTCAAGTCCCTGGGTTATGGAACGCCGACCGAAAGCAAGGATGTCACGATCACCGCACCCGATATCGCAGAAAACGGCGCTGTTGTGCCGCTCGGCGCTTCGACCACCTTGCCCGGCGTCAAGCAGGTCATGTTGCTGATCGAGAAGAATCCATCGGTGCTGGCCGCACTTTTCAATGTAACGCCCGATGTTGAGCCTAGCTTCAAGGCTCGAGTGAAGATGGGTCAATCGTCCAACGTTTTTGCCGTCGCCGTGACCGAGGACAACAAGGTTCTGTTTGCGCAGAAGGAAGTCAAGGTCACCCTGGGCGGCTGCGGCGGTTAAGCGCTGTAGAAGCTGCAAAGTCGCACTGAACACCGAGCAAACTTTTTAGGAGAAACACCATGGCAGATCCAATGCGCATTCGCGCCCAAGCCGCCGGCGACAAAGCCACCGTTCGCGTCCTGATGGCCCACGAAATGGAAAGTGGCCAACGCAAGGACACGGCCGGCAAGACCATTCCGGCCTGGTACATCAGCGAGGTTACTGCGGCCTTGAATGGAAAGACCGTCATGACCGCCGAATGGGGCCCTTCGGTGTCCAAGAACCCTTTCCTCGAGTTTTCGATCAAAGGGGCTAAAGCAGGGGACAAGGTCGCCATCAGTTGGACCGACAACAAGGGCGAAAAGCGCAGTGACGAAGTGGCAGTGTCCTGACTCAGGTCAAACTCCGATAGCGGCTCGGATCGGGTCGTACTAGAGTTAGCCCGTCAACGCAGGCCACAAGCCAATCACACGCCCCTCGAGCGTGCGCGTCCACAGGAGACAAAACGATGAGCAAGTCAAAGACGCTTATTCTGGCCGGCCTGTTGATGGCCACGGGCGCGGTGATGGCGCAGAAAACGGCCGCCGACAGCATCAATGAGTACCGCGCGCTACTGGCGGATGGCAACCCGGCGGAATTGTTCGAGGCCAAAGGGGAAGACCTTTGGCAACAAAAGCGCGGACCCAAGAATGCTTCTTTGCAGGCTTGTGATCTCGGCAAGGGGCCAGGCGTGGTGAAAGGCGCCTTCGTCGAGTTGCCGCGCTGGTTTGCCGACACTCAAAAAGTGCAGGACCTGGAGTCCCGCTTGTTGACCTGCATGAGCACGCTGCAGGGCCTGGACGCCGCGAGCATTGCCAAGACCCCGTTCGGCAAAGGTGAGCAGGCCAATATGGAGGGTCTCGTGGCCTGGATTTCGGCCGAGTCGCGTGGGCGGCGCATGCAGTTGCCTCAAGCGCATCTTGAAGAGCAACGCATGTTTGAGCTCGGCAAACGGGCCTTCTTTTGTCGCGGCGGTCCGATGGATTTTTCCTGCGCCTCTTGTCATGGTGAAGCCGGCAAGCGCATCAGACTGCAGGATCTGCCCGATCTGACCAAGAATCCTGGCGACGGTATTGGCTTCGCGGCATGGCCGGCCTATCGGGTGTCCAGTGGCGAGTTGTGGGGCATGCAACGGCGATTGAATGACTGCTTCCGCCAGCAGCGGTTTCCGTACCCGGGATACGGCTCCGAGGTGACGATTGCGTTGGCCGTCTATATGGGCGTCAATGCCAAGGGTGCCGAGTCCATCGCCCCCGCCATTAAGCGCTGAAGGAGACCTGCCTCATGGATAAGTTCAATCAAAGCAAAGCTGTGGTGCTGGCGGTGCTGCTCACCGGAGCAGGCCTGATCGTGGCCGGCTGCGCTTCGCTGCCCAGTGCGACCGAACTAGATGCTCAGGCTATGGCCATGATGAAGACCTCGTTTCGAGACGAGGGCATCGCCACCACGCAGCGGCTTGAGCAGGACGCCGGCCAGCGTGACTGCTCCAGCGACAAGGCGCCCAGCGAGGCGGTCAGCCACACGATCGAGGCTGAGGCGCTGGCCAGCATCAAGTGGCCCACCAAGGGTCAGTATCTGGGCGACTGGCGCGAAGGGGAAAAGCTGGCCCAGAATGGCCGTGGCATGACCTGGACCGACAAGTCGGCGGCGCCAAGCGCCAACGGCGCCAATTGCTACAACTGCCACCAGATCAGCAAGCAGGAAGTGTCTTTCGGCACCATCGGCCCCAGCCTCTACAACTACGGCAAGATTCGTGGCGTCACTGCGGTTGAAGATCCGGCCTCGGCCGCAATCGTTCAATACACCTGGGGCAAGCTCTGGAATGCGAAGGCCTATAGCGCCTGCTCCAATATGCCGCGCTTCGGCCATATGGCTTTGCTGAACGAGGAGCAGATTCGCCATGTAATGGCGCTGCTGCTGGACCCGGCCTCGCCGGTCAATCAATAGCCCAAATTGCTTCGGCCCGCCTTGACGTTTGTCCGGCGGGCTTTCCTTGGCTAAAAACATAAGTGGATACTTATTATGAATCTCAGCAAGCGCGATTTTTTCCAAGTCATGGCAGCAGCTTCGGTGGCAGGCATGGGTTTGGGACGTTATGCGGACGCGGACGCTGCCATCGCTGAACAGGGGCTTTACGAGTTGCCCCGCTTTGGCCAAGTGTCTTTTCTGCACATGACGGATTGCCACGCGCAGCTGCTGCCTATCTACTTCCGCGAGCCGAATGTGAATCTTGGTCTGGGCAGCATGCGCGGCAACAGCCCGCATGTGGTGGGTGAAGCTTTGCTCAAGAGCGTTGGCGTACGTCCGGGCACCCCAGCGGCCCATGCCTTCAGCTATCTCGATTTTGAGCGGGCGGCGCGCCGCTACGGCAAGGTTGGCGGCTTTGCTCATCTCGCCACGCTGGTCAAGCGCATGAAGGCGAGCCGTCCCGGCGCGCTGCTGCTCGATGGCGGCGACACTTGGCAAGGCTCGGCCACCTCGCTGTGGACGAATGCGCAGGACATGGTTGATGCCTGCAAGTTGCTTGGTGTGGACGTGATGACCGGGCATTGGGAGTTCACCTATGGCATGGAACGGGTCAAGGAAATCCTTGAGAAAGATTTCAAGGGCAAGCTCGACTTTGTGGCCCAGAACGTGAAGACCAACGACTTTGGCGATCCGGTGTTTGCGCCCTATGTGATGCGCGAAATGAATGGCGTCAAATGCGCCATCATTGGTCAGGCCTTCCCGTACACGCCGATAGCCAATCCCCGCTATATGGTGGCCGACTGGGCCTTCGGCATCCAGGACGAGAACATGCAGGCCATGGTTGACGAAGCGCGCGGAAAGGGCGCGCAAGTGGTGGTGGTGATCTCGCACAACGGCATGGACGTCGACCTGAAGATGGCCTCGCGCGTGCGCGGCATCGACGCCATACTGGGTGGTCACACCCATGACGGCGTGCCGGTACCGGTGCAGGTCAAGAATGCCGGCGGCATGACCCTGGTGACCAATGCGGGCAGCAATGGCAAGTTTCTCGGTGTGCTCGACTTCGAGGTCAAAGGGGGTCGCGTCAGCGACTTCCGCTACAAGCTGCTGCCGGTGTTCTCCAATATGCTCAAGGCCGACCCTGAGATGGCGGCGCTGATCGAAAAGGTACGCAAACCCTTTGAGTCCAAACTCTCCGAGAAGCTGGCCATCACCGATGGGCTGCTGTATCGGAGGGGTAACTTCAACGGCAGCTGGGATCAATTGCTGGTTGACGCGCTGATGGATGTACAGGGTGCCGACATCGCCTTTTCGCCCGGCTTCCGCTGGGGCACCAGTCTCTTGCCCGGTGATGTGGTTACGCGCGAGTTGATGATGGATCAAGTCGCAACCACCTATAGCTATGCGACCGTCTCCGAGATGAGCGGCGAGATGATCAAAACGGTGCTTGAAGATGTCTGCGACAACCTCTTCAACCCTGACCCCTACTATCAGCAGGGCGGCGACATGGTGCGCGTCGGGGGCTTGAGTTATGCCTGCGAGCCGGGTGCCTCAATGGGCCGTCGTATCCAGGACATGCGACTCAAGGGCAAGCCCATCGAGGCCGGCAAGATGTACAAGGTGGCAGGCTGGGCGCCAGTGGCCGAAGAAGCCCGCAGCATGCCGGGCACCCGCATGGTCTGGGACGTGGTCGAAGACTGGCTCAAATCGCAGGGTGGCCGGGTCAGCGCACGCAAGGTCAATGCGCCCCGCCTGATAGGGGTGGATGGCAATCCCGGCTTGGTGCTTTGAAGCATTGAAGCTTTGAATGTCTCGCAAAGATACTTCCAGCAGTCCGACGGGGTCATCACTTGATCGTCCGCTGCGCATCGTCTCTCGCCGCCGACCACGCCGGGAGGCCACCTTCTTGAGTCACTGAAGACCCAAGCTCGTCAAGGACGAGAACAAAAGCGGGCCGCGCATGGGGCGGAGGTCACGCAAAACATCTGGAGACAATCGATATGACGAAACGCGTAAATCGCGTCGCGGGGGCCTTGCTCGCCCTGCCGATGCTGGCGCATGCCACCAATGGCATGTTGCTTGAGGCCTACGGGCCAATTTCAGCGGGCATGGGCGGGGCCGCCAATGCGATCGACAACGGCATGGCGGCCGCCGCCAACAACCCCGCAACCCTTGGCTTGATGAGCGGCGATGCGAGACTCGATATTGCCATCGGCTTGCTGGGTCCCAAAGTCAGCGCGGCGGCAGGCCCGTCCGAGGCCAAGTCCAGCGGAACCTCCTATCTGATGCCCGCTTTTGGCTATGGGCGCCGCAGCGGCAGCTTGACTTACGGCATCGCGGTGTTCGCGCAGGGCGGCATGGGCACTGACTACGCCAGCGACAGCTTTCTGGCAATGGGGTCCGGGCAGCCGGTGCGCTCGGAGCTGGGCGTCGGTCGAATGATTGTGCCGCTGGCTTGGCAAGTTACGCCGGCCTTGATTCTTGGGGGCTCGGTCGATTTGGTTTGGTCCACCCTGGACATCCGCATGGCTGCAAGCGGTCAGCGGCTCGGCAGCTTGGTGACCGGGGCCAGTGGCAATCTCGCGATGGCTTTGCCGGCCCTGGGCGGCGCGCCATGGGCCCGCATCGACTTCAGCGACAGCAGCAAATTCAAGGGCGAGGCGATGTCGACCGGCTGGGCAGCCAAGCTCGGTTTTGTCTACAAGGCCACAGATGCTTTCACGGTCGGCGGCAGCTGGCACAGCAAGACCGCGTTGAAAGACATGAAGACCGATCAGGGCGGGGCGAGCTTGTCTGCTTTTGGTGGGTTCAGCGACAGCGGGCGGCTGAGCGTGGACAACTTCCAGATGCCCCGCCAGCTGGCACTCGGTATGGCCTGGCAAGCCGCACCCAGCTTGATGCTGGCGGCCGACGTCAAGCATGTGGCCTGGGCTGGCGTCATGCAGGCGCTGCGCATGCAGTTCGTCAGCGCCGGCATCGGTGGCGAGGTCGGCTTTGCGCTGCCGCAAAGCTGGCGCGATCAGACCATCACCGCCCTTGGTGCCGCCTGGCAAGCGACGCCGGCGTTGACGCTGCGGGCTGGCTACAACCATGCCTCCAATCCGATTCCCGAGGCCACCGTCAGCCCCTTGTTTCCGGCTACCGAGCGCAGTCACTTCAGCGCCGGCTTTAGCTATCTTTTGGGCGAGCGCTCGGACATCAGCGCTTCCGTGGCCAAGGCGCCCAACACGACCGTGCAGTCCGCCGCGGGACCTAGCATCAGCCACGCTCAGCTGAATGCGCAGCTGATGTACAGCCAGCGTTTTTGAGCGTTTTTTTGCAACTTAATATCAGGAGATAATCATGCAAGGATTTATTAAATTGACAATGCGCTTGGCTGCGATGTTGATGCTGGGGGCAGCGCTGAGCGCTTGCGGCACCATCTCGACGCTGGGCAAGCTGGAGCCGGGGGCGGGTGCCGAGGCCAGCAAGATGTGGGATCGCTGGGTGGACAGCGGCGGTGACATTGCCGTTGCCACCACCTGGGAGCGCAAGGTCAAGCCCGGTGTCACGCAGGCGCAGATCGAGCAGTCACTTGCCAGCGTTTCGGCCGAATACAACATGCGCTCGGTCGGCGAGTTGCCTTTGTCCAAGGAGTTGGAGGCGCGCACTGGCAAGCCCGAGAAGTTGCTCAAAGTCTATAGCTATTGCAACCCCGAAACGGCTCGCAAGATGGTCAGCTTTTCGCCCCATATGTCGGCCTATCTGCCTTGCCGTGTGACCTTGTTGGAGAAAGAAGATGGCTTGTGGCTCTACACCCTGAATATGGACATGATGGTCAATATGGGCCGCAAGTTGCCGCCCGAGCTGATGAGCGAAGTAGTGAAGATCCGCAATGGCATCTGGCAGATGATTGAAAAGGGTGCCAGCGGAGATTTCTAGCCGCAAGGATCAAACGAAAAGGGGCGACGCAGCGCGTCGCCCGCTTGCTTTGATTCAGGGACGCAGGTAAGCGTAGCCCTCTTTGGCCTGCAGCCTGGCGACTTCAGCCACACCGGAAGGCACGATCATGGCCTCCATCGCGAGCTTGTCCGGGCTGATCTGGCGCGCCACCAAGGTGTTGTTGCAGACCCGGAATTCGACCCCTCGGCCCGCCAACTCGCCAATGCTGCCGGTGAAGGGCTTGCCCGGCGCCGATTCGGCGCCGTCAAGCAGGAAGTCGATGCCGGCGCCATGGGTGACCACGACGATCTTGGCCGTCGGGTCGGCACTCAGGTGGTTGCGAATATTGCCGATCGCCCGGGCCGCTTGCGGGATGCCTTCACTGAGGTGATAGACCACTTTGACCATAGCTGGGGCAGCCTCGGCGGCGTGGGCGGGAAGGCTAGACAGCCCTAGCCCCAAGCTCAGACAGGCGGCCGCCAGGCTGCGGAAAAAAATTCTGCGTGTATTTGACATGGATTGAGCTTTCAGGGTTGATGCCGGCTATACATTAGCAGCTGCGCATATTAGGATTTAACATCATTTCGAATCTTGCGACCCCTGGGCAAATGCTGATAGCCGCTAAGCAATAACCGAAAACCTGCACGCACATGGAAAACCTCATCGAATCGCTGGGTCAGGCCAAAGCATTAGCGCTGGCAGGTGTGGCGATTGGCTTTGTGTTTGGTTTTTTTGCTCAGCGCTCGCGTTTTTGCTTGCGTTCAGCCACGATTGAGTTTTCGCGCGGCGTTCGTGGCGGCAAGTTGACTGTGTGGCTATTCGCCTTTGCAAGCGCTGTGCTGGCGACACAAGCGCTGATCGCTCTGGGACTGGCCGACGTCAGCTCGGCCAGACAACTGGCAAGCAGGGGAAGTTTGTCCGGGGCCGCTATTGGCGGCGCCATGTTCGGCGTCGGCATGATTCTGGCGCGCGGCTGCTCAAGCCGACTGCTGGTGTTGGCGGCACAGGGCAATTTGCGCTCGCTGCTGTCGGGCCTGGTCTTTGCGGTCACGGCGCAGGCCGCGTGGACCGGCGCACTGGCCCCATGGCGAGAGCAGATTTCGGCCTGGTGGACCGTGGAGGGTGGGGCAGCGCGCGACCTGATTGGTTTAACCGGCATGGGGCGCAGCGGTGCCTTGCTGTTCGGTGCGCTGTGGCTGCTGGCGGCGATTCGCTGGGCCTGGCACCAGCGAGTGCCTTTCTGGGGCTGGGCCGGTGCGGTGATGGTGGGCTTGTCGATTGCTGCGGCTTGGTGGTTCACCTCTTTTGTCGCACTGCTGGGCCTGGATGCGCAAGTCGCGCCGGTGCAATCTTTGAGCTTCACCGGCCCCTCGGCCGAGGTACTGGTGCGCGTGCTGTTTGCGCCTGACAAAGCACCGACCTTTGACCTCGGCCTGGTTCCCGGCGTGTTCCTTGGCGCCTTTGCCGCTGCGGCCTTGTTTGGCGAACTCAAGCTGGAGGGCTTTAGCGGTGGCGCCAGCATGCGTCGCTATATGGTCGGCGCCGTGCTGATGGGCTTTGGCGGCATGCTGGCCGGTGGCTGCGCTGTCGGTGCCGGCCTCTCTGGCGCGGCGGTGTTCACCGTCACCTCTTGGGTCACTTTGTCGGCGATGTGGGCCGCCGCAGCGCTGACTGATTACTACACGGACCGCCGCCCTGAGCGCGCAGCCAATCTACCGGCAGGGGCACTGGATCAGCCGGTGCCGGTGCTGTCGCGGTCCTTTCCTCGTTGAAGAGCACAAAAATGTCGAACAAAGTATATGAACCCCGGCCGTTCTGGCCCAACTGGCTGGCCGGCGTGGCACTCGGCTTGGTGTTGCTGCTGACTTTTGTTTGGACCGGTCATGGCCTTGGCGCTACTGGTGCCAGCACGCGGCTGACCGCCGCGCTGGCGCATGGCGTGGCACCGGCGGCGACCGCATCGAACGGCTATCTCGGCCCGATGGTGAAGAACGGCAACCCCTTGCCGTCCTGGATCAGCTGGCAGGTGCTGGGTGTGGCATTGGGGGCCTTGCTGGCTGCTTGGCAAGCCGGACGCTTGCGGGTGCAGCTTGACGGCGAGCGCAGTGTCGGGCGCGGGCGCCGCCTCATGATGGCCTTGGGTGGGGGCGTGGCCGCCGGCTTTGGCGCCCGTGTGGCGGCAGGGTGCACCAGCGGCTTAGGGCTGTCGGGCGCGGCCACTCTGGGTGTGTCGGCCTTTGTGTTTCTTGCACTTTTCTTTGCGACCGGCATTGTGGCCAGTCGTTTGCTCAAAGGAGTCTGAACATGACCTTGCCTTTCAATGATGGCGCTGCGCTGTCTGGGTTGATCTGCGGCCTTCTGTTCGGTTTCGTGTTGGAGCGTGCCGGCTTTGGCAGCCCTTGCAAGTTGACGGCGCAATTCCGGTTCACCGATTGGTCGGTGCTCAAGGTCATGTTCACTGCCATCGTCGTCGCAGCAGCCGGTTTGGCTTTGCTGCGAGCGCTGGGCTGGATGGCGGCGGATGCGGTGTTCGTGCCCTCGGCCTATCTGGGGGCTGCAGCCATTGGCGGGGCCTTGGTGGGTGCCGGATTCGCCGTCGGGGGCTATTGTCCTGGCACTTCGGTGGTGGCGCTGATGTCTGGGCGGCTTGACGCCTTGGTCTTCCTGATTGGCCTGTTGCTGGGCACCGGCTTGTTTGCCTGGGCCTGGGGCAGCGGTCTGGAAGCCCTGACCATGGCCGGCGAGTTGGCAGCAGGTGACAACTTGCTCGATGCCTTTGGCATCCCGGATGGCTGGGCCGTGGCAGGCCTTGGCCTCGCGCTGGTGTTCGTCTATTGGCTGGGCGGGCGCATGGAGCGCAATAGCCGTGGCCCGGTCAGCGCTGCCGAAGCCTTGGCGGGCGCGCAGCCGGATTGAATTTGTCCCAAACAGAGGTGAAGTCACTATGAAAATGAAGAACACATCAAATCCTGCCGGTCAGCGTGCGGCGCAGGCCTTGCCGGCCATGCTCATGGCCCTGGCATTGCTGCAACCGGTGCAACAAGCCTGCGCAGTACAGTCGACCGAGGCCGCCAAAGCAGCCAAGGCGCCAGCTGCGTCCAGCAGCGCTGCGGTAGTTGCAGCGGCTAGCGCTGCAACACCAGCCAAGGCCGCCAACCCCTGCGGGCCAGAGAATCCCTGTGGTCCGGCCAAGAAAAAGCGCAAGAAGAGCGAGAACCCTTGCGGGCCGGCCAATCCTTGTGCTGCCAAGAAGTAGATGGCCCCAGCCATGAACTCGGCGCAGCAACTCGAGCGCTTGGAGCAGGCCGCGCTCGACGCGGTGCAGATTCCCCTGCGTATGGCGCAAGCTGGGCGCAGCATGGCCGAGCTGGCCCTGTGCGGCGCTGCGCGCTTCGAGCCTTGGCGCCACTACCCGGCCGGCGATGCCCGCGACCGGGACCACGGCACGCAGTTCTACTTTCATGCGCATGAGTTTCCGCGCAGCGCCGATGAACACGGCCACTTCCATTTGTTCTTGCGCGATGTGGATTCAGGCGGCTTTCATCATTTGATCGCTCTGGCGATCGACCCTGTGGGCCGCCCGCTGCGCTGGTTCAGCACCAATGAGTGGGTCACCGGCGAGACGCTGGTGGGCGCTGCCACGCTGGGTCCAGCCTTGCACGACTTCAGCTTGCGCCAGCGCGGGCGTTTGGCCCCCTTGGCGCGCTGGTTGCAGGGCTTGGTGAGGCTGTATGCAGACGAGATCGAGCAAGTGCTGCGCGAGCGCGACGCGAGGCTGCAGCACGAGGCCACGATTCTGCCGCTGCCAAGCGTGCTGCAAGACCGGCAACTGGATGTGCTGAGCCAGTTCGAAATTGATTTACCCCAGCGCATTCAGGCGCTGTATCTTGAACCCCCGACTGTTGAAGGAATTTGCCATGAAGCAGGCTTTGAAATTGTTGTTGCTGGCCCCGTTGGCACTGCTGTGGGCCGCGTTGAGTCAGGCCGCCTCGCTGCTGCCCGGCCCCGTGGTCGACAGCGCTTGGCTGGCCGCCCATCTGGACGAGGTGCAAATCTTTGAGGTGCGCGGCAATATCAAAAGTTTCACCGCCAAGCCCGAATTTGAGACCGACGCCAAGACCGGCAAGAAGGTGCTGGTCGAGGTCGGCGGGCATATCCCTGGCGCACGCTTGATGGACACCAAGCCGCTGCGCGTCGACAAGAAAATTGGTGACTTGACGGTCAAGTACATGCTGCCGGAGCCGGCCGCGTTCGAGAAGTTGATGCAGGCGGCCGGCGTCGATGCCGAGAGGCCGATCGTGCTGGTGCCGGTCGGTGTCGATGTGGTCGATCTCGATGACGCGCTGCGCGCCTACTGGCAGCTCAAGGTTTACGGCGAAGACCAGATCGCGGTCTTGGACGGTGGTATGGCGGTCTGGCTGCTGGAAGCGCGCGCCCATAGCAGTGAGGCGGCAGCGGCCAAGGTCGGCAACTGGCGCGCCAAGGCCGACCGGAGGGCGCAGTACGGCGCCGAATCGGAGGAGGTGGCGGCAGCGATCGCTGCCAAGTCCGCCACCCTGATCGATAGTCGCGATCTGCGTTCCTTCCACGGCCTGGCCCAGCGCGACTATGTCCACGCGGCCGGCCATAGCCCAGGCGCCACATCACTGCCACCTGATCTCCTGACCAAGTCGGTGGCCGGCGGTGCGGTCAAGTTGCACAGTCTGGCGACCTACCGCGGCATTGCAGCGGCCACCGGGGTTGACGCCGACAAGCCCAGCATTGCCTACTGCAACAGCGGCCATCTCTCCTCCGGCCCCTGGTTCGTGATGTCCGAATTGCTGGGTCACAAGCATGCCCGCTTGTATGACGGCTCCATGCACCAGTGGACCTTGGAAAAGCGCCCGGTCGAAGGCGCCATTCCGCTGCAGTAAGTTGTTATGAAAGCCGCAACCTTTCCGCTCGGCCTGGTTCGAGCCCTTTCTGTCTTTGGGTTGAGCCTGCTGAATCTGCTGATAGCGAGCTCGGCAGTGGCGCAGGCCGTCGACTCAAATGCCCGCGCCGAGGAAATCGTGCAGGGCAAATGTTTCATCTGCCACGGCATCGACGGCGAGAGCTCCAGCCCGGTTTTCCCGCGCCTGGCTGGCCAGCACAGCGCCTATATGGCGCGGCAGTTGGCCGACTACCGCAGCGGCAAACGCAAGAGCACGACCATGCAGCCCATGGTCGAAGATCTGAGTGCCGAGGACTTTGTCGCGCTGGGTCGCTACTTCGAATCGCGCCAACCGGTCAAGCATGAGCTGGGTGACCCCGAGCTGGCTCAGGTCGGTCGCTTCATCTTTATGCGCGGCAACCCGTTCAGCGGTGTGGCGGCCTGTGCTTCCTGCCATGGTGAGCGCGGCTACGGTACCGCCCAACTGCCGCGCATTGCCGGCCAACATGCGCAGTACACCGAGAACCAACTGAAGGCCTTCAACAAGCGCGAACGCACCAACGACAACGCGGTGATGCATGCGATCGCCAGCAAGCTCAGCGAGTTGGAGCTGAAGGCCGTTTCAGCCTATCTCAGCGGCATGAACTGAGATAGGCTTGTGCAGCATCAGCCCAGCAATCAACCCAGTAGTCAGCCCAACATATCGTCCCAAATGTTCTGCGCCCAGGACAGCGCGTAACGGCCTTCGATCTGGTTGGCCGCAGCCGACACGCCGCCGGCGCCGGGCACCGGCTTGAAGGTCTTCTCCTCGGCATTGAACTGGTGGACCGAGGCTACATGGATCACGTCGCGCGCGGTGACGAAGCTGTAGCAGGTGTTCATCAACACCGGCGTTGCGTTGACCGGCTCGCCTTTGAGCAACTGGATGATGGCCGCGGCCGCCAGCTTGGCCTGCTGATTGGCCATATGGCCGGACTTGGGCATGGCCGCCGCTGGAAAGGTCGCGTCGCCCAGCACATGCACGCCGGCCACGGCGGTGGACTCCATGCTCAGCCAGTTGACGCCACTCCAGCGCTGGTTGATATTGACTACGCCGGCCTTGACCGCCAGATCGGCGGCACGTTGCGGCGGGATCACGTTCAAGACATCGGCCTTGACGTCCTCGAACTCCAGCTTGGCCAGCCGCCCGCCGTCACCGACCTCTTTCAGCTCGGCATTGGCGCGGTACTCGAGGATGCCGTCGTAATGCTGCTTGAAGGCCTTCTCGAACAAGGCCTTCTTGGAAGCGATCTCCGGGTTGGCATCCAGCACCAGGAGCTTGGCTCGCGGCTTGGCGGCTTTCAGGTAGCCGGCAATCATGCAGGCGCGCTCATAAGGCCCGGGCGGGCAGCGGTAGGGTGCCTTAGGGATGCTGATGGCCACCACGCCGCCGTCGGGCATATCGAGCAGTTGCTCGCGCAGCGCCACTGTTTGCGGGCCGGCTTTCCAGGCATGCAAGACCTGACCCTTGTCCAGCGCAGCCTGCAGACCCCCTATGCCGTCCAGCATGAAATCGATGCCGGGCGAGAGGATCAGGCGGTCATAGGGCAGGCTGCTGCCATCGGCCAGGCGTACCGTTTTGGCTGCCGGGTCGATCGCGACCACGTCGCCTTGCACCAGCTTTACGCCCAGTGCCTTCAAGCCATTGAAGTCGCGCGTTATGTCGGCCATCTGCTTATGCCCGCCAATCACCAAATTGGAGATCGGGCAAGAGATGAAGCTGGCCTGTCGTTCGACCAGGGTGACCTCGATATTGCCGCCCCACAGGCGCAGATAGCGAGCCGCCGTACAGCCGCCAAAGCCGCCGCCAATCACCACCACCCGGCCGAGCGAAGCTTCAATGCGGCCCCCGCTGCTGCCGGCACAAGCCGTCAGGCCGAGGCTGGAGAAGGCGAGGCCACCAAGCACCAATTGGCGGCGGATGACATCCTGTCGAGTTTTGCTGTTAGTCATGGTCTCGGCTCCTCAGGGCTTGGCTGCTGGCAGCGCGGCGAAATGCTTGATGACCAGCTTGAGCTGATCCTCGGTATAGCCTTTGACGATCTGATGCATGATCGTGGCCGGCTGAGCGCCGCTGCGGTAGTCGGCCAGCAGCTTGAGCAGCTCTTCCTCATTGCGGCCCGCGAGTGACTTCATCTCACCCTTGGCCACCCCCATGCTGCCGTGGCAGTTGGCACAAGTGGCAGCCAGATTGCGCGCCAGCAGAGGGTCTGCAGCGGGCTGGGCTTGGCAGGCTGCAGCGCAGGCGGCCATTGCCAAAAACCGATTGATTGCTTTCATGCGGATCATTCGTGTCTCCTGTTAGGTTTGCCGAGTGCCAGCATCAGCACATTTGCCTGGCGCTCCAATTGGGGTAAACCATGGATGAGACAAGCAGGCTGCAAACGTGTAATATTGGTATATGCTGATAAATAATATCACTCTGAAAATTTTGCGGTGCATCGCCGCAATCGGTTTGCTTGTTGCTGTCACAGCACTGCAGGCGCAGGTGCAAAAGCTGCATCCGGTTCAGGTGGCGCCGCAGACTTGGCTTGTGCAAGGTGAGTCGGCCCTGGGCTCCAGCGCCAATCGCAACTTCATCTCCAACGCCGCCTTCGTCATCACCACCGAAGGAGTGGTCGTGATCGACGCCTTGGGTTCGCCGGCTCTGGCCGAGGATTTGATCGCCTCCATCCGCAGCATCACCGCGCAGCCCATCAAATGGGTGATCGTCACCCACTACCATGCCGACCACATCTACGGATTGCAGGCCTTCAAGGGCATTGGCGCCGAAGTCTTGGCGCAGCAAGAGGGCAAGCAATACCTGCATTCAGAGACAGCCAAGCTGCGTCTGCAAGCGAGCCGGGAGGACTTGTTCCCCTGGATCGATGAGAAGACCCGGCTGGTTGAAGCGGATCGCTGGATCACTGGCCCGACCACGCTGCGGCTGGGCGGGCTGGATTTTGAACTGCAACCGGCCGGACCGGCCCATACGCCCGAGGATCTGGTCGTCTATGTGCCGCAGCTCAAGCTGCTGCTGGCCGGCGACCTGGTGTTCCGTGCCCGCATTCCTTTTGTCGGGCAGGCCGATAGCGGCCGCTGGATAGAAGCGCTGGACCGCCTGCTGGCTTTTGACGCTGGCGTCATCATCCCGGGTCATGGCCCGGTGTCGACGACGGCGCGCGAGGATTTGCAAATGACGCGTGACTACCTCGCCTATCTGCGCAAGACCATGGGCGACGCAGCGCGCGAGATGGAGCCTTTTGAGGAGGCGTACAAGCGCACCGACTGGTCACGCTTCGCCAAGCTGCCACTGTTCGGGCCGGCCAATCGCATCAACGCCTACAACACTTATCTTCTGATGGAGCAGGCGCAGAAATGAGGCTCGCCGGGCTAAGTCGGCGTCGGTTCTTGCCGGCAATTGCTTTGCTAGCGCTGAGCTATGCAAAAGCGGCAGCGCCTCAAAAAGGCGAGCTTGTCACATGGCCGCCCATCAGGCTGCTTGACGGCACGCGCATTGAAGCGGAGCAACTACGTGGCCGCCCGGTGGTCGTGGTGTTTTGGTCGCTCGATTGTGGATTTTGCGAGCGCCACAATGTCCATGTCGACAAGCTGTATCGGGCCAGTGCCGGCAGCGGCCTTTTGGTGCTGGGTGCTGTGACGGAGCGCAACAGTGAGGCCGTACGCGCACATATGGCGATGCGTCGCTGGAGCTTTCCGGTCACGCTCGACGGGCCAGCACTTGCCAGCGCCCTGGGGGCAAGACGCAGCGTGCCTTTCACGGCCACTGTGACTCGGGAAGGGCGGCTGGCCGAGCTGATACCCGGCGAAATGTTCGAGGACGATGTCTTGTCCTTGCAAAAGTTGACGCGCTGACTTGCTGCGCATCAAGTCGTTGCAGCGCTTTGCCTGCAACATCTACCGAAGTTGCCGCAGCATCAGCTGCTGCGTTTTTTTAACTTTTTAAAATGGGATTAGCCATGAAGTCCAATGTCGGCGGTATTGACCGCATCCTGCGTATCGTGATCGGCCTGGCTTTGCTGGGTTTGGCCTTTGCCGGCGTTATCGGCTGGTGGGGCTATCTCGGCGTGATTCCCTTGGCTACTGGCTTGCTGGGTTGGTGCCCACCTTATGCCATGCTGGGCTTCAACACCTGCCAGCTTCGTGCGCCGGCCAAGGAATGAAATGTCGGTTTGAAGCGTTGTCGGAGCATTGAATCTGGGGGCTCAAGTGCCGGCCTGATATGCCGATACGAGACGGAAGGGTGGTCATCTCCGCCCAAGCCAGCATCGAACATGAACCTTGACACCGCCGTCAAAGCGCATAGCGAATGGAAGCTGAAGCTGCGTATGGCCATCGCGAAAAAGGAACAGCTCAACGCGGCCTCGATTGCCGCCGACAAGGTCTGCTTGTTTGGCAAGTGGTTACATGGTGAGTCTGCACGCAAATATGGGCAAATGAAAAGTTACGCGGCCTGTGTGAATCATCACAAGGCATTTCACTTGGAAGCAGGCAAGGTCGCCCGGGCGATCAACGCAGGGCAGTATCCCGAAGCTGAGGCGATGCTGGGCGGTGGCACCAGCTATGCGTCCGCGTCAAATTCGATCGGTGGGGCAATTTGGGCCGACGCAAGGAAACTGGGCTATCACGCCCATGGTGGCTGCGATCGATACCAACGTTTAATTTCTGCAGCAGGATTTTCATGATCAACAGTTTCCGCATCTCGCAGCGCTTTGTCGCCATCATGGTGATGTATTGGGCAACGTTTTTGTTGCTTGCTGTATTGGCCATCTGGGCCTTGTTCGCAGGCGCCAAGAATCTACAGGCCGTGCATACCGAGAACTTCAAGCCCGCCATCCTGATTGAGGAAGTGATGCAGCTGAATCAGCGCAATCGCACCGAGTTGCTGTTGGCCTTCCAGCATGCGCCGGGCAGCGCCTTGGCCAGCATCCACGAACATCCAGTTAGCCTGCATGTCGAGAACGCCAAGAAAAGGCGCGCCGAAGCGGACGAGGCTTGGAAAGCCTACCTGGCCATTCCGTCGGCATCCTCAGAGACCCAATTGCGCCAACAGGCAGACGGCTTGCGAGAAGCCTGGAAGGTCAAATCGGCGCAAACCATCGAGGCGGTGGAGCGTAGCGACTTCAGTAATCAGGTGATGGCCGATTTCCTGGCAGCCGGGCGCAACGAGGGCGAGGCCTACTACGCGGCGCTGCGGCGCTTGGCGGATTTGCAGGACAAGCAAGCTGGTGAGGTTGTACAGGCCAGTGCGGAGCGGGCGCTGTCCCTGCTTTATGTCTTCATTGCCATTGCGGTCTTGGTGGGTATCCCGGCGACTTGGATGTTTGTCAGCTTGCTGGCGCGCATCCGTGGTGGTTTCGCCAAGGCTGATGCCTTGTCGACCGCGATTGCCGCCGGCGATCTGACGCTCGACACCCAAGCAGATGGTGGTGACGAGATCGGCCACCTATTGGGCCAGATGCACCATATGCGCGAGCGCCTGCTGGGCCTGATCCGTGACGTTCGCCGTGCCGCAGAAGGGGTGCAGGTTGCCGCCACCGAGGTTGCAGCCGGCAATATGGACCTCTCGACCCGCACCGAGCAAACCGCCAGCAATCTGCAGCAGACGGCCAGTACCACCGACGAACTGAGCCAAACGGTGCGGCAGAACGCTGACAACGCTGTGCAGGCCGATCAATTGGCCAAGGGCGCCAGCGAAGTCGCTGGGCGCGGCGGCTCGGTGGTGGGTCAGGTGGTGGAGACCATGAAGGGCATCAACGACAGTAGCCGTAAGATTTCCGACATCATTGGGGTGATTGATTCGATAGCCTTTCAGACCAACATCCTGGCACTGAATGCGGCCGTCGAGGCGGCGCGGGCTGGTGAGCAAGGCCGAGGCTTTGCGGTGGTGGCGTCCGAGGTGCGCAGCCTGGCGCAACGCAGTGCCGAGGCTGCGCGAGAGATCAAAAGCCTGATCAATGCCAGTGTCGAGCATGTGGAGCAGGGCACGCAGTTGGTTGACCGAGCGGGCAGCACCATGCAAGAGGTGGTGGTTGCCATTCAGCGGGTCAGCGACATCGTGGGCGAGATCACTGTGGCCAGCAAGGAGCAGAGCGAAGGCGTGGCCCTGGTTGGCGGTGCCATCACCCAGATGGACCAGGCCACTCAACAGAACGCCGCGCTGGTCGAGCAAAGCGCTGCGGCCGCGTCTAGCTTGCGGGATCAGGCGGATCAATTGGTGGCGGCGGTGGCGGGGTTCAAACTGCCCTGACGCTCGAACAAGACAGCAGACCATCTTGGCGACGGAGCTGAATTCCTCTAAGACGCGACTGGGGGCTTTGTGCGAGCAGGTGCAGTGGCATGTTGGCCAAATCACCCAGCTGCGCCGCGCCGTATGGGCGTGTGGCCATGCGGTCGTTGCACGCTTCGTTCCGGAGGGACGTCTGCAGTGCAGTGGCTTGACAGTCAAGCGCGATGCCCCAAGCTCCCTGCGTGCCGAGTTCGGTGGCGACTTTGAACTGTTGGAACATATGACGGAGGCCCATCAAACGCCCGGTGGCACCATCCAGCAGTTTGTCTACTGTCATTGCCTCATGCATTGGCAGGCAGTTCGGTAGCTCCCCCAAACTCCTCAAAGGCGTCTAGCGCATGTGCGGCGTACATCAACGCTGGCCCACCGCCCATGTAGATGCACATGGCCAACATTTCTTCGAACTCGGCGCGGCTGCAGCCCAGCTTGACCAGGGCCTCGGCATGAAAGCCCAGGCAGGGATCGCAACGTGCGGCAACCGACAAGGCCATCGCGATCAATTCCTTGGTTTTCTTGTCCAATGTGCCTTCGCGCGTGGCTGCCTGCGCCAAGGCTCCGAAGGCGCGGGTGGTGTCCGGGATGTCAGCCCGTAGCTTGGCCAGCGTGGCTGAAACTTCAGCGGTGATGGTGCGGTATTGCTTGGGCATAGGTTTTACTCGCTAATTAAGTGGACGCTAATATTTTGCACATGCTGCGCCGCAGCTGGATTGATGCAGGACAAGAGCCCTTGATTGCCCCTTCGCCAAGCATCTAGAGAGCTACCGGTTGCTTCTGCTCATTTCCTAGCTGCTGTCGCCAATGATCAAGCGCGATTCGCTCAGGAAGTGATGCGGCGGGATCTCAAGGTTGCTGGGCGCAGGCTTGTTCTTGAACACGCGACCGGCCAGATCGAAGGTGGAGCCGTGGCAAGGGCAGAAGAAGCCACCGGGCCAATCGGCGCCGACATTGGGGTTGCCCAGGCCGGCGGCCACGGCGGTGGGCGAGCAACCCAAGTGGGTGCAGATGCCGATGGCCACGAATACATCGGGCCGTAGCGAGCGGCCGCCATTTCGCATTGCTTTGGGCAATTCGTCGCGCCGGGACGTGGGGTCCGCCAGTTGTGTATCCAGGCCTTGCAAGGCCGCCAGCATTTCGGGTGTGCGTCGCACCAGCCAGATCGGCTTGCCGCGCCATTCGACGGTCTTCATCGCGCCCGGTGCAAGATCGGCGATGTCGACTTCGACGTCCGCACCCTGAGCCTTGGCCCGCTCACTCGGTGCCAGCGAGGAGACAAAGGGCACAGCCGTGGCGACCATGGCTGCCCCAGCAGCCACGCCAGTTGCCAACAGCCAACGGCGACGCTCGGCATCATCAGCCGGCGGCGTCGCGACAGGGATTGTGTGGGTGTTCATTGCGGACTCCTTCGCGCCCTTCGGCGAGGTGGTTGTTGGATCTGTTGAGGAGCACTTTCAACTTGCAGCTCTTGCCTGGTCCGATACAAGTTGCGTGCCAGGTCTTCAACGCCAGGGCAAAAGAGGCTTTGCGCGCTGTGGGGTGATCGCACAGAACAGCCGACTGCCAGCATTGCCTGCCAAGCATCTGTCAGTGATGGCAGCGCAATGACAGTTCTGTCATACTCGTTAATAAGCAAATACGGATATTCAATCAAACCAGAGCACACCCAAGGAGTACTCAATGGATATCGCATCTGCGCCGGCAACACCGACGGGAGCCCCCGCGGAACTGCTATCTTTTTTGGAGGATCTGGCCGAGCCCCATATCTTGTTCGATGCGCAGTACCGCATCGTGGCTGCCAATGCAGCCTACCGGCAGCGCTTTAGCCCGACGGGTTCGGTGATCGGGCGGCGTTGCTACGAGGTCTCGCATGGCATCAGCGTGCCCTGCTACCAAGCGGGCGAATCCTGCCCGCTCGCGCGTTCGCGGGGCAGTGGCCGGCGTGAGCGGGTGCTGCATCTGCATCACACACCTTTGGGCGAGGCCTATATCAATATCGAGTTGTCGCCGCTGCGCGATGCGAGTGGGCGACAGGTCTTGTTCGTCGAGAAGATGGAAACGCTGCCGATTGCGCGCGGTGAAGCGGCAGCGGAAGGTCTGGTCGGGCGCTCGCCACTGTTCCAGCACATGCTGGGTTTGGTGGCGCGGGTCGGCGCTTCGGCCGCCAACGTGCTGCTGCTGGGCGAATCTGGCACGGGAAAGGAACTGGTGGCACGCGCTGTTCATCAAGCGAGCACGCGCGTGAACCAGCCGCTGGTGGTGGTCGATTGCGCCAGCCTGCCGGAAACTCTGTTCGAGAGCGAGCTGTTCGGCCACGAAAAGGGCGCTTTCACCGGTGCCCATGGCCTCAAGGCGGGTCTTGTCGAGGCAGCAAACGGCGGCACCTTGTTTCTCGACGAGGTGGGTGATATTCCGCTTGCGATGCAGGTCAAGATGCTGAGGTTCCTAGAAAGCGGTACCTATCGGCGTGTGGGCAGTACCGAGTTGCGGCATGCCGATGTGCGGCTGATTTCGGCCACGCACCGCGACTTGACTGCCATGGTGGCCGACGGGCGATTCCGGCAGGATCTGTACTACCGCCTCAGCACATTTCCGATTCACTTGCCTGCCTTGCGCGAACGCGGACAGGATGTGCCTTTGCTGGCAGCCTCGCTGCTAGCCCGGGTGGCAGGGGGGCGCAAACTTGGCATAGAGCCAGCGGCGCTTCGCTTGCTGGCGGCCTACCCCTTCCCGGGCAATGTGAGGGAGCTGCGCAATGTATTGGAACGAGCTGCCCTGCTCAGCGATGGTGAGCTAATCGAGGTGGACACCATGCAGACTGCGCTTCATATAGGCGTTAGTGACCCGATTGAGAGCGGCATGCCATAAGCGGTGTTCAGCGAACGCAGGCTGCGGCAGCTCGAGGACCAGGCGCTGCGTATCGCTTTGCAGCGGCATCCGGGTAGCCGAGAGCAGCTGGCAGGTGAGTTGGGAGTTAGCGTACGCACCTTGTATCGACGCCTGGCTCGGATGGACGTCATCCCCTGAATGTTCGCGCTGAGCTTGCGGCAGGTCAACATCCTGCGGGCGGCGAAGTCATCCAATCAAGTTGCGAGGCGTGGGCTTCTTCACTTGATCATCAGGAGAAAATATGAAACTGTTCATAGATCTTTTCAGCAGCGATGTTGGTCTCTTCAGCGCCGCCACCCTGTTGGTCATGCTGGGAATGGGTGTTTTCTATTTACACTATTTCCTCTCGCACATGCATGCGGACGAAGCCAAGGCAGGCCTCAAATAGCCCGAATTCACAGCCTAGAAGTCTGTGTATGCGCGAGACCAACAAGGGTCGGAATGCGCTTGGAAGGACAGACGTAGCCTTGCCTTTGCAGGGTCGCAATCAGCTTCCCGCAAACCAGTCTGTCGGCGTCAGAAGGTGACAAAGGCCTTGGCCTCTTCGGCCGAGAAGTAGCGCTGCATGATTTTCAGCAGCGTGCCGTCGGCGCGCATGTCGTCTATCAAGGCTCGCCACCTTTTTTGCTCACTCTCGGGCAGGGCCTTCTTGGACATGATCAGACCGTGCAGCACGGCCGGGTCGCCGATCTCAAGAATCCGGGTCAGGCCGGCGAGTTCGCGGCTCTCCACCTGCGAGTAGTTGAAGGGCTCGATGACCATGGCTTGGATGCGCCCCAACTTGAGCATCGCCAGCAATTGCTCGTGATCCGCCACCTCGGTGATGCGGCCTTGTGCTTTCAGCTTGTCCATCATGAGGTTGACGTTCTTGCTGTAGCGGAAGCTGCGGATATTGCCGACCTTGAGTTGCGGATCGCGCTCGAAAGCCTCTAGGCTGCTGACTTGCGCATCCTTGCGGACCAAGAAGTAGTACTTGTTGAAAAGATACCAGCCGAAGCCAGCATACTTTTCCCTTGCATCGGTACTGATGCCCGACATGCTGAAATCCAACTCGCCCGATTCGATCCAGCGCCAGATGCCCCCCGCGGCAGAATAGTTGTCGTATCCCTTTTCCCAGCGGATGACCCGCACCGGAACGACAAGTACAAATGCAGAAATTGAGAAGATCGCCTGAATTCATTGAGCAGGCGTTGAGCAAAGCCATG
>CAUPEV010000023.1:0-40845 GCA_963510335.1 uncultured Roseateles sp. | reverse complement strand
GCGGCCAGGCCTGCATCCGCTGCTGCGCGGCCGGTCAAGCCGGGCCAGAACTCCTCGGCTCGCCCCCCCGCGCAGCCGAGCGCCCCGGCTCCGATACGCCCCTTGAGTGAAGCCGAGTTGGATCGCCTGCAGGCACTGCTTGATCAAGTCCCTGCGCCGCTGGAGCCGCTTGATGTCAGCATGCTAGATGGTTACTTGGTCGGTGTGCTGCTGCAGCCCAAGGCCGTGCCGGCCTTTCAATGGTCACGCCATGTGCTGGACAGCGACGAAGGCCGCCTGCCGCCGGCCGGCTTTGACAGCCATGCCTTGATGAACCTGGTCAAGCGCCGCTACCAGGAGTTGAACCAGGCCATCACGCAGCGCCAGTGGTTTGACCCCTGGGTGTTTGAGCTGGAAGAAGAGGAAGAGGAAGAACAAGGCGCGGCACAGTTCGAAGCCGAAACTGACGATGAAAGCGAAGATGAGCAAGACGACAGCGACGGCAACCCGTCAGAAGCGCTATTCCCCTGGGTGGCCGGCTTTTCGCTCGCCTGCGAGCATTTCCCTGAGTTGATGCGCGAAGACGCAGCCGATCTGCTCGAACCGCTGGCCGCGATCTTCCGCCACATTGACCCTGAGGACCTGGAAGACGCCGACGACTTGTTGGAAGAAATCGAATCGTTGGAGCCGGCCAAAGACCTGGAAGAGGCCGTCGAAAGCCTGGTCAGCGCCTGCCTGATGCTGGCCGACGTGACACGCCCGCAGGCCAAGCCGGCGGCGAGCCAAAAGCCACCGGCCAGGCGTGGGCCGCCGCCGCGTGGGCGCTATTGAGGCCGGCGGCCCGGCCTTAGGCCTTACTCAGGCGGCATAGGCTGCTTGAGCACATTGCTTCAATCAGCGGCGAGGGCGAAGCCTCACCGCGCCCGCCACCAAGCCTAAGCCGGCCAGCAACAAGGCAAAGGTCTGCGGCTCCGGCACGGCCGAGATATTGCCGCCAAAGTTGGCAATGTGGATTTCGCCGCGCTGGTCCAACTGCCTGACCAGCACCGAGCCTTCAATGTTCTGATTGTTGGTCAGCTTGGCCAGCGGGGCCAAAACCACGCCGCCGAACTGATTGCTGATGGTCAGATCGGTGGCTTTGTAGAAGTTCCAGATGGCCTTGGTGCCGGCGCTGGCCGCGCTGCCGCCGAGGAAGTTGCTGGCAAAAGACAAAGTGGTTTCGTCCACATTGAAGATCACTGTGCTGGCGCCGTTCCAGTTGAAGGCGAACTCGCCTTTGGAAAACACCTGGGTGTCGATGGCGCTCAGATTGAACACCGCCAAGCCCTTGCTATTGGCCACGGCGCTGAAGGTGGCCTTGTTGCCATCGAAGCTCACCGAGCTGCCCGTGCTGGCCAATTGGCTCAGCGACGTGGACAGGCCGCCAATCACGCTGCCAAACTGAGTGCTGTTTGCTGCGGCCACAGTGGCAGGCGCTTGGCTCAGCAGCCCGCCGTTGTAATTGTTGCCGGACCCGGCACCAACGATATAGACCGGGCCATTGAAGTTGTTATTGCTGGCGCCGGCCAGCACGGCGGTGGTGCCGCCATTGACGGTGCTGAACTTCAAACTGCCTTCGACCACCGCGCCGTTGCTATTGACCTTGATGTTCTCGGCCGAGCCCTTGATGGTCAAACCGGCATAGCTGGATGCCTGAATATCATTCGGGTGCCCGGCAAATTCGCCGCCAATCACCGTACCGCCAATGAAGCTGCGGCCATCCACATGCGAAGTCGATACCGCATTGCCTAACGTCACCAGATTGAACTGGTTCAATACCTCTTGCGCAGTGAGAGGTGCTGCAGCACCAGCCTGGGCGGCAACTAGCGTCAACAAGGTGAAAGCAGATATCTTCATGGCGTAGCGGGGAATGGCTAAAAGTTTGGACTTGCCTGCATTGTGATTGAGTTTGAAACGCCGTTTCGACGCACCCCTCTATGCAAGGGGGTGCGGATCGGACTGCAGCGTGACAAATGGCACGGCGGGCGGCCGGCCGGCAATCCATCAGTTCAGCGGCGAAACAGCCGCGCGGCGTGAAGCCCCAGTCCAGTCGCCACCGAAGCGAAGCGGTCGCCGCGCGCCAGTGCAGCGGCCGGGTAGTCGGCGGCGATGCGCTCGGCCAGCAAGCGCAGGCCGGTGGAGCCGCCGGTGAAATAGAGCGCATCGATTTGCTCGGGCTTCAAGCCTGCTTGTGCGACAGCTTCCCTGCCGGCCTGCGCGATGCGGTCGATATCGGGGCCGATGGCGGCCACCGCAGCGGCTTCCGACAACTCAATCTCCAAACCGTTCTCGACCACGCCCAAGTCGATGATGGTGTCGCCGCCATTCGCGACGGCAATCTTGGCCGCTTCGGCTCGGCCGGCAAGTTCGTGGCCGAGATGGTCTTCAACCACCGTCATCAGCCTTTGGTGATGCTGGACATTACCGTAAAAGCTGCGCATATTGCGCAACTCAGCGATGCGCCCCGGGCTGTAAACGGTGTTGATCAAATGCCAGGTGGCGAGGTCGAAATAGACGCCGCTGGGCACCTCGCGGGCGGGTGCGCCGGCGCGCTCGGGGCCGTAGGAGCGATAGCCGAACTCACGCAGGATGCTGGCCAACTCGACATGGCGGTCGAAGTCGGTGCCGGCGATGTGCACGCCGTGGTTGGCCAAAATGTCGTCGCGGCGGTCGACGCGCTGCATGCGCTCGGGGCCGACGCGCACAACCGAAAAGTCCGAGGTACCACCGCCGATGTCGGCGACCAGAACGATTTGCTCGCGCTCGCTGTGCTGCTCGAAGTCAAACGCCGCCGCGATCGGCTCGAACTGGAAGTGAACTTCGTTGAAGCCGACCGCATGGGCGGCCGCCTCCAGTGAGGCCTGCGCCTGCGCGTCGCGCTTGGGTTCGCCGTCGACAAAAAACACCGGCCGGCCCAAGACCACCTTGTTCAAGGGTGCTGCTGCTCCGGCCGCCAGGGCCGAATTGCGCAAGCGCTTCAGGTAGCCGGACAAGATGTCCGAATACTTGACGCCACGCCCGCCGCCGACATCGGTGGTCTGGTCGATCAGCCCGGAGCCGAGGATGCTCTTCATCGAGCGCATCAAGCGGCCGTCTGCCCCTTCGACATAGGCGGCCACGGCGGCCCGGCCAAAGGCGCGCGGCGGGCCATCGGCATCATGTTTGCCTTCGACGTAATAGAACACCGCCGTCGGCATGGTGGTCTGAGCACCCTCCAGTTCCACCAAACGCATGCCGCCGCTGCCGTCTTCACGCGGGATCGCAATGGCCGAGTTGGAGGTGCCAAAGTCGATGGCACAGAAACTTGACTGGGAGGGACTGGAAAGCGAAGCAGGCATGGGCAGGGACAACGGAAGGGGCGCGAATTGTAGGCCCTGGCCTGCTTTTATTTGGCGACGCCCCTGTCGGGCTATCGAACTACCGAACCGTAGAAACCGAATTCCAAGGGCGGACGGCGTCCGGCCATCAGCTCGGCCATCGCATGACCGGACCCCGCACCATGGGTCCAGCCCAAGGTGCCGTGGCCGGCGTTGATCCACAGATTGCTGGCCTTCTTGCTGCGGCCGATATAGGGGATATTGGTCGGGGTGCTGGGGCGCAGGCCGGTCCAATAATTGGTTTCGCTCAGATCGGCAACGCCAGGGAACAGCTCTTCATAGCGCTTGACCAAGGCTTCGCAGCGGGTGCGCGAGGTCGGCCGTGTCAGGTCAGAGTCAAAACCGCAAAGCTCGGCGGTGCCGGCGATGCGGATGCTGTCACCGAGGCGCGAGATGGCGATCTTGCGGGTGTCATCAAGCAGGCTGACGACGCTGGCTTGCTCGGGTTTTTTGAGCTTCATCGTGGCCGAGTAACCCTTGGCCGGGTAGATATTGAGGAACTCGCCCAGCGGCCGCACCAAGGCCGGCGTGTAGGAGCCCATCGCGGCGACAAAGGCGTCGGCCTTCAGCTCGCTCTTTTTGCCACTGCGGATGTTGGCGATCTGCACCGCATCGACCTGCGAGCCGCTGCGCGACAGCGCGAGGATGTCGTGCTCATACAAGAACGTCGCGCCGCGCTCGGCGCACAGGCGCGCCAGCTTTTGCGTGAACACGCACGCATCGCCCGACTCATCGCTGGGCGTGAAGGTGCCGCCGTGGATGTTGTTGCCGAATGTGGTCAGTGCCGGCTCGATCTTCAAGACCTCGGCGCGGTTCAGCACACGGCGGTCAACGCCGTGGCGACGCATGATCTCAGCGCCCGCTGCACCGTTGTCGAAGTCGGCCTGCGAGGAGAAGAAATGCAGAATGCCGCGCTCCAGGCGCTCGTACTCGATGCCGGTCTGCGCCACCAGCGTCTTCAACGACTCATGGCTGTAGCGGCCCAGCTGCACCAATTGCTCGACATTGCGCTCGAAGGCGGCCGTCGTGCATTGCGTCAGAAAGCTCAGACCCCAGATCCACTGCTTGGGGTCCAAGCTGGGGCGAAACAGCAGCGGCGAGTCATCGCGTAACAGCCATTTGGCCACCTTGAACGGCGCACCGGCATTCGCCCAGGGCTCGCAAAAGCTGACCGATATCTGCGCGCCATTGGCGAAGCTGGTTTCCAGCGCGGCATCGACCTGGCGATCCACCACAGTCACCTCATGGCCCTGCTCAAGCAGATACCAAGCGGTGCTGATGCCGATGATGCCGGCGCCCAATACAACGACTTTCATAGCAACTCCAACGAACCCGAAATGGGCCGATTGATCAGTCTTGCAGTCCAAGGAAGGATATCGGCAAAGTAGCGCTTTGACTGCAGGCCAATCACGCACACGCCGATGGAGGGCGGATTGTCGGCAGGCTCAGGTAAAACCAGAAGGAAAATTACTATTTCTCTGGATACATTAGCAATACTTATGAAAGACCTTGATTCTGCGGCCCTTGATTGCTTGGCCGCTTTGGCCGATGAGCGTAGCTTTGAGCGCGCGGCGCAGCGTCTGAGCATTACGCAGAGCGCAGTCTCGCAACGCCTGCGCAGCTTGGAGGCGCAGGTCGGCCAATTGCTGGTGGTGCGCTCGCGGCCACTGCGCCTGACCGAACCGGGCAAGGTCTTGCTGCGCTTCGCGCGTCAACTGCAAGCCTTGCGAACCGATGTGGCGCGCGAGTTGGGCGGACCGGTGGCGAGCAACGAGCGCATTGCGATTGCCGTCAACGCCGACAGCCTGGCGACCTGGGTATTGCCGGCGCTGAACTCGGTCGTGCAAACCGGCTTGAAGCAGGGCTTTGGCCTGGAGTTGGTGGTCGATGACCAAGACTTCACGCATGACTGGCTGCGCCAGGGCGAGGTCTTGGGTTGCATCAGCACGGTGCGCCAAGCGCTGCGTGGCTGCCTCGTTCAGCCCTTGGGCGTGATGCGCTATGTGGCGGTGGCAAGTCCGGCGTTTATGCGCACGCAGTTGCCGGACGGCCTGAACGCTGGCAATTTTGCCAGCACGCCATTTCTGGTCGTCAATCGCAAAGACGATTGCCAGGTGCAATGGGTGGCCAAGGCTTTCGGGGTGCGGGCACCGCGATTGCAGGAGCGCTATGTGCCGTCGAGCGACGCCTATGTGCGCGCGGTCTGCATGGGTTGGGGGGTTGGCGTTGCGCCGGAGTTGCAAGCCAGGCCCTTGATCGCCAGCGGCGACTTGGTGGCGCTGCGGCCAGATTTAGGCGTGGATGTCACACTCTATTGGCACCAGTGGAAGCTCGTCTCCGATCTGGTGGCGGCCCCGACTCGGGTCGCTTTGCTGGACCAGATTGGTCAAGCACTTGCGCTGGGCGCGAAAGCCGCGTTGGCTCAATGATTGAATTTCAAACCAGCATTCAGCGCAACTCGACCACATGCCGAATCGCGGCAGAAGCCGCGTAGGCAGCTGGCCGCGGCGCGCGCTCGGTACCCGACAAAGACGTAGCAGGAATGGATACAGAAGCCAAACGATAGGGGATCGCGTTGGTATGCAGCTTCAAGGAACCCGCCAACCAAATCGCGCTACACACCAGCAAACCAACAATGCTCGATGTGAGCCATTTCAAAATCAATGCATTCATGCGTGACAGTCCAGTGACGAATATGGCGTCAAGGGAGGCGAAGCATAGCCAACACAAAACGCAATCACCACCCTACCTAAGTAGGATATGGGGTTATTCCCTTAATCTACCCCCTGATTTGCGGGGAGACGGCATCTTCGCAGAGTCTTGGCCGTGTCTTTTCCACAACTAGGCCTTTAAGACCACCTATATTGGGGGTTCGGTCAATAAGACATTCAAGCAAACTGGTCGCTCAGGCCTCGGTTTGGCCCGGCACAGTTCAAGAGCGAGGTTTGATATGCGATTCGCCCCAGCATTGCGCTTTTTTCGCCGCAGCCCAGCGCCCTCGCTTGAGCAAGATCCGGCAGACATGGGCACGGCCTTTGGCATGGAGGCCAGTCTCGAAGACGGTGACGATTACCGCGCCAGCGTCACCGAGTTGGAGCTGGAATCGCAGCGTGCGCGCACGGCGCAGGAGTCACCGCTGGCTTGGCTGTCCAAGCGCAGCGGGCAATAAGGCCGAAAACAGCGCCTGAATCAGCGAATCAGCAACACCGGCGTGCTGCAATGGGCCATCACCTTGGTGGCGACCGAGCCCATGATGAGGTTGCCGATCGATCCATGACCATGTGAACCCAGGATCATGAGATCGAACTTGCCCTTGTCTGCGGTAGCACCAATGACTTCGGCAGCCGAGCCGACTTTGTTGACGTAATCGGCCTGAATCCCTTGTTTGGTGAAGAAGGTGCGCACCGTCTTCAACACTTTTTCGCCCTCGTCGGCGTAGTAGCCCTTGAGCAGGTCTTTGTCGAGCACAGCTGCGGCGCGCGGCGGCACTGCCGGGACAGCATGCAAAACCGTGTACTGGTGCGCACCACCCAACCATTCATCATGCGCGGCCAAATAAGCGAGCATTCGCTTTGTGTAGGTGCTGCCATCAACGGCGATCAGTATCTTCATATGCACTCCTGGGCTGAACTCGTTTTCACTGCTGCGAGTTTGACATAGGCGAAGCCGTCTCAATTGACGCAGGACAAGCCGGCGAGGCAAATATGTCGATCAAGAGCAGCGGATCGAAGCGCGCCGGCTCCCCCTTGCGCAGGTGGCCACGCGCATTGCAGACGACTCGTGTGGCGCCACCAGTGCGCTCAAGCAGATAGTCATTTTGGCAGTGCAAGTGTCCATGCAACCACAGCCGCGCTTGCCCAAACAATCTCTCATCGTCATTGCAAAAGCTCGCCGTGCCTGGCTGCTTGCCGTAGCGCGGGTCGGCACTGCGCAGGCTTGGGGCGAAATGGGTGATCACCACCGAGGCATCCCAGTCGGCCGAGGTCTCGCCTAGCGCCAGCTCTTGCGTCAACCAATCAAGGCAGCTCAAGGCCTCGGCCCGCACGGCCTCCGCATCAAAGGCGGCACCGTCACGGGTGGCCGCCATCACACGCTGGAAATAGCTGGCGGCACGCATCGCGCGCGCCCGCTCCTTGGCGCCAAAGACATCAAAATCACTCCACCTCGTGCTGCCTACAAAGCGCACCCGCCTCCCCTGAGGGTCGACCTGCACGCAGCTGGCGTTGTCCAGCATGATGAAGCCAAGTTCAGCAGCCAGCGCGCGCAGACCCGCTCTTGCCTGCTCGAAGTCGCGCCCGTCGTACTCATGATTGCCGGGCACAAACAACACCGGCACCGGCCAATCACGAAACAGCTGGAGACCTTGCCAACGGCTATCAATGTCACCAGCCAGCACCAGCATTTCGGCACCCGGTGCGTGCTCAGGCACAAAGGACTCGGTCTCCAGATGGAGATCCGACAAGAGTTGAATTTTCAAATGCTATCTAGTCAGTTGGAGACTGAGCCACTCACTGCTCTTGGTCGGCCTGTCGCGCAAAACATTCAGTTCGCCCCATGGCATTGCTTGTACTTGCGCCCGGACCCGCAATGGCAGGGGTCATTGCGACCAAGCTTGGGGCCTTCGCGACGCAGGGTTTCGACGCGGTAGCGCTGCTCCTGGGTCAGGTCACATAGGTCGGCCACCGTCACGACCAACTCCTCGACGGCCTCGTCGATGTCCTTCAAAGGGTGTTCGCGGTTTAGCGTGGCGACCACTTCCCGCTCTTCATCGGTCTCGGCTGGCAAGTGGCGGTATAGGCGAGCCAGGGCGGCCATCACCGCGTCGTCCGTCATCTCCATCAACTCGGGGAAGCACAGCGCGGCATGCTGGAAGCCCGCAACCCATGGCATCAAGGTGCGCGAGATCAGGCTCATGCCTTCGTAGGTCGTGCGGGCTTGCTTGGCTTCAGCATCTTCATCCTCAGGGATGGGCTCGGGCTCGGCCGACTCTTCGAGATCAAGCACCACCGGGTCAAACCAGCCGTCTTCCACCATTTGCCGATTCAAGGCCACATGGCGCCGTTCGACCAACTCGCGAATGCGCGCCAGCCAAATAGGGTCGACATCGTCGGGCAGTACGCCGCCGTCATAGTCGAAGATATTCGGCAGCCACTCGTCCACATCAATCAGACGCGGTTGCACCAGCACGCCGCACAGATAGCCGTCCAACATGGAGGCATCCAGCGCTTGCAGCGGCTCAGGTGTAGTGGCAAGAAGTTCATCGAGTTCAGCGAACTCGGTATCGGTCAGGTCGATGCTCATGCGCCAATTGTCGCCTCAGTTGACGCAGCTGCGCCAGCCTGCGCGCGTCGCGCAGCTTCAATCAGACGTTCGCGCATCCATTGCTGGGCGCTGCGGCTCTCGCTGCGCAAGTGCCAAAGCATGTCCACATGTACCTTGGCCAGGGGAACGGGCAGCGGCCGCTCGATCAGCTGCGCCTGAAAGCCGGTTGCCTCCACGAAGGAGGCCGGCAAAACCGTCAACAGCTCAGACCTTGTGACCACCCGCCCGGCCGTGAAGAACTGGTTGACCGTCAAGACGATGCGCCGACTGCGGTTGATGGCGGTCAGGGCCTCGTCAACAAAACCATGCGGCCGCCCCGAAAAGCTCACCAGCAAGTGGTGGGCAGCGCAGAAGGCGTCTAAATCCAGCGCTTGATTTGCCAAAGGATGACCGCGGCGCATCACGCACACATACTCGCTGTCGTAAAGCCGGTGTTGGCGAATCACCGACTGCATACCCTGCGCACGCAGAGCAGCGACCGCGCCCGGAAAGTAGCCGACCGCAAAATCGACCTCGCCCTGATCGAGCATGGCGCGCGGATCCCGTGTAGCCAGCGGCAGCACGTGCACATTGGCCAATGCACGAGCCTCTTCAAGCTGCGCGACCAAAGGCGGTAAAAGCAAGGCAGCGGTCGCGTCGGCCATCGCAATGCGAAAGGTGTAGTCCTGCGTCTCGGGCTGAAATTCACCCGGCGCGAAAAGCGCCTGCAGGCGCTGCAGCACCAATTGCACCTCGGGCCACATGCCTTCGGCCCGCGAGGTTGGCTTCATGCCAAAGGCCTGGCGCACAAAGAGCTCTTCGCCCAGCGCTTCGCGCAAACGCTTCAAGGCATGGCTGACGGCAGGCTGCGTCATCGCCAAGCGACTGGCCGCCCGCGTCAGGCTGCGCTCGGCCATCACCGCATCAAAGACCCGCAACAAATTCAAATCAAGATTGCGAAAGTTCATTGCAAAGCCCTGAGATATACGAACTGCTCATATCTTCGATTCAAACAATTCATTTGTCGACTACTAGGGTTTACCCGATAATCCAGGCTTGGCTCAAAAAGCCACCCAATATCTAAACAAATAGGAGTCGCCATGAGCGTCGCTACCCAAACTTTCGGCCTGCCTTTGGCACGCAATATCCGCCACGGCGGCTCGTTCACTTCCATCGGTGCACGCCTGTGGATGAGCGTGATGGCATCGGTCAAGACCCGCATGGCCGCCGCAGCAGAAGCACGCGCCGAACGCGAATTGCTGGCATTGGCCCAGCAATACGAAAGCAGCATGCCTTCGTTCGCCGCCGAGTTGCGCGCGGCCAACTGCCGCCGCTGATTTAGCAGCAAGCGGTGCACCTGCCGGCCTTGAGCCGGCAGCAAGAACATGACCAGACACCTGCGCTGGCTTCCAAAAATACCCGCCGATCGAGCGGGTATTTTTTTGGCCGGCGATGCGTGGTCATGAGCTTTTGGCTGATCAACTCGCCAAGTCAGATTGGTTTGCGCCTGAGCGTGGGCAAATTGCGCTTGCCTTGGTCCCCCTCAACAACGGGGGAGGGGCTTATCAATTCGTGCGAAGCGTCACGAACTACAGTCGTCACCCCTTGTGCACGGGGTATCTGCAATGTTCAGCGCCTCCTAGAGTCGGCCCCAGACCACATTTACCGCCTCGGCGGACTCTAAGAAAAGCATGAACAAACTACACAAGACCCTGGTCGGCGCCGCCGTTTTGGCACTCGCGGGCGCTGCCTCGGCCGAAGAACTCAGCCTCAAGCTGAAATTTACCGGCGTCAACGGTCAAAGCGTCGGCCTCTCTGTCCAAAACAGCAGCCAAACAGTGACCGCCGGCAGGATGGCATTCCAGGTCAATACTGACGGCCCTAGCTTTTATGCCTATTGCGTGGAATTGAGCCAACAAGCCAGCAGCCAGCTCAAAACTTACTCGGTCACGGGTTTCGACGACATTCAAGCCAAGAAGTTGCAAGGTCTGTACTCGGCCACCAGCCTCTACAAGGGTCTGGACAAAATCGACTCCAGCCTGGAATACGCTGCTTTCCAGGTCGCCGTCTGGGAAATTACGCATGAAACCAGCAACAAGCCGCTGGGAGTAACGTCCTTCACGTCGTCCAAGACTCATTACCAGACCAACTGGACCCAAAACGCTGATCGCGGCAGCTTCTTTGTGAGCCAGTACGAGGGCGATTACTACAGCAGCTACGGCAGCAAAACTGCCGCTTTCGCAGCCTTGACCGACTCCTATCTGAACGCAGCAAGCAGCTACGACGGCAAGGGACTGTTCGAGATCAAGCGCCTCCACAACGCCAGCTATCAGGACTACGTCACAGCCACCGCCTTAGCGGTGCCGGTTCCTGAGCCGACGACTTACGCCCTGATGGCGGCTGGTCTTTTCGGCCTGGGCTTGATGGCCAAGCGTCGCCGCTCACAGCGCGCCGATTAAGCCTGGACTGCTGGCAACAGCGCAAAAAAACAGGGCCCTAGAGGCCCTGTTTCTATTTGCACTATTGCACTTCGTATAAGCCCGAGCTTGCCGGGTAAGGAAGCGTACGGCCCGCAAGGTCAACCCGCTCAATCAGTTGGGGCCCGAGCTTGCCGGGTACGGCAAGGTCCAGCCCGCAATTTACTACTCTTTCGCTAGGCGAGCTTCGATCTTCAGCTTGGTCGCTGGCAATTCGGCCGGCAGGTGATAGGCGAGTTGCTCGAACAGCTCTTCGTGCAATTTCATCTCCACGCCCCAGGCGGCTTTGTCGATGTGGGTGGTGATATTGAATTGCTCGGGCGTGAAATCCAGGCCGCTCCAGTTGATGTCCTGGTAGCGCGGCGTGACGCCGAAGGCATGCTCCTCGCCGGCGCCCGTGCCTTCGACCCGGTCCAGCATCCACTTAAGAACTCGCATATTCTCGCCATAGCCGGGCCAGACAAATTTGCCATCCGCACCCTTGCGGAACCAGTTGACGCAATAGATCTTGGGCAACTTGGCGCCGCTGGCAGTGAGCTTGGCGCCCATGTCCAGCCAATGCTGGAAATAGTCGCTCATGTTGTAGCCCATGAAGGGCAGCATGGCGAAGGGATCGCGGCGCACCACACCTTGCTGACCGGCAGCGGCAGCAGTCGTTTCCGAACCCATGGTGGCGGCCATATAGACGCCCTCGACCCAATCGCGGGCCTCGGTCACCAAGGGCACCGTCGTTGAGCGGCGGCCACCAAAGATGAAGGCATCAATCGGCACGCCGGCCGGGTTGTCCCACTCGGCATCCAGCGCCGGGTTGTTGATCGCAGAAACGGTGAAGCGGGCGTTCGGATGTGCCGCCTTGGCACCGGTCTCCTTGGCGATTGCCGGCGTCCAGTCCTTGCCTTGCCAATCGATCAGATGGGCCGGTGGCGTGTCGGTCATGCCCTCCCACCAGACATCGCCGTCATCGGTCAGCGCGACGTTGGTGAAGATCACGTCCTTGTTCAAGCTGGCCATGCAGTTGAAGTTGGTCAGCGTGTTGGTGCCCGGCGCGACACCAAAATAGCCGGCTTCTGGATTGATCGCGTAAAGGCGGCCGTCGGCTGCGGGCTTGATCCAGGCGATGTCGTCGCCAATCGTGGTGACCTTCCAGCCATCGAAAGCGGCCGGTGGAATCAGCATCGAGACGTTGGTCTTGCCGCAGGCACTTGGGAAAGCTGCTGCGAAATGGTACTTCTTGCCCTCGGGCGAAGTGACGCCCAGGATCAACATATGCTCGGCCAGCCAACCTTGGTCACGCCCCATGGTCGAAGCAATCCGCAGCGCAAAACACTTCTTGCCCAGCAAGGCGTTGCCGCCGTAGCCCGAACCGTAAGACCAGATTTCGCGCGTCTCGGGGAAATGCACAATGTATTTGGTCTGGTTGCAGGGCCACTTGACGTCGGCCTGGCCGGCTTCCAGCGGCGCCGCCACGGTGTGCACGCAAGGCACAAAAGTACCGTCAGCACCCAAGACATCCAGCACCGGGCGGCCCATGCGCGTCATCGTGCGCATATTGACGGCCACATAAGGGCTGTCGGACAACTCTATGCCGATGTGCGCGATCGGCGAGCCCAAGGGTCCCATGCTGAAAGGCACGACATAGAGCGTGCGGCCGCGCATGCAGCCCTTGAACAGCGCTTTGTCGCCGGTCTGCAAGAGGCTGCGCATCTCGGCCGGGTCCATCCAGTTATTGGTCGGGCCGGCGTCCTCTTTCTTGGCCGAGCAAATGTAGGTGCGGTCTTCGACGCGGGCCACATCGCTGGGGTCGCTGCAGGCCAGATAGCTGTTCGCCCGCTTGGCCGGATTGAGTTTCTTGAATGTACCTGCGCTCACCAATTGGGTGCACAGGCGGTCGTATTCGGCTTGGCTGCCGTCGCACCAATAGACATCGCGCGCCTGCGTCAGCGCAGCAATCTCGGCCACCCAGCCAATCAAACGCTGGTGTTTCACATAAGCTGGCACATTCAGGCGCAGCCCTTCCATCACGGGTTGGTTCATGGTCGTTCCTTCAATATAAAAGCAGAATTTGGTCAAGCTCGTAGGCGATCACTCACTTCTCAAGTGAGGGTCGCCCTCGGACTTGACCGAATGCTGCTGAAAACGCTGCCTCGGCCCGAACCGCATCTCCACTATCGCCGGCCAAGAAAACCAAGAAACGATGACCAACTAGATGGAGCACGCGATTGTCACCTCAATGTAACCACGCCGTAACTTAGGGAGAAGCCGTGGTTATGCAATTGCAGAATGAAGTCATGCTCGGCCAAGCACGCCAAGCAAAGCGGCGCGACTTTTGTCACACTCCGCCACATGAAACTGATCAGCATCAATGTGGCCACCGCCCAAACCCTGCATACCTTGGACGGCCAAACCGTACTCAGTGGCATTCAAAAGCGCCCCGTGAGTGGCCCGACCGATGTCAGAGCCACCGGATTGGCCGGCGATGAGCAAGCCGACTTGAGCGTGCATGGTGGCTTGAGCAAGGCGGTCTACGCCTACCCGTCCGAGCACTACGCCTTTTGGCAAACCGTGCGAGCTCAGGCCAAGGTGGCCGACTGGCAAGCGACATTGGCGCCTGGATCCATGGGCGAAAACCTGAGCTTGGCCGGCCTGTTGGAGAAAGACACCTGGATAGGCGACTGCCTGCGCTTTGGCAACTGCGAGTTGTTGGTCAGCGAGCCGCGCTATCCCTGTTTCAAGTTCAACGCCGTCATGGGTTTCAACAAGGCGGTCAAGCTGATGAGCGAAAGCGCTTGGTGCGGCTTCTACCTGTCGGTCAAGACAGCGGGAACGATCTCGCCCGGCGAGAGCTTTAAGCTCCTGGCCGGGCCGCGCGAAGTCTCGATCACCGAGCTGTTTCGGGCCAAGACGCGGCGCCAATGAGCTGCGCTTTCACAAGCTCGAGTAGTCGGTATAGCCTTTAGCGTCACCGCCGTACATGGTCGTGCGCTCCACCGGCTGCAAATCGGCATTCAAGCGCAAACGCCTCACCAAGTCGGGGTTGGAAATGAAGTCGCGGCCAAAAGCAACCATATCGGCCCGGCCCTCGGCCACCACTTTCAGCGCCATCTCGCGGCTGTAACCGTTGTTGACCATCCACGGCCCGCCAAAGCGCTGCCGCATCGCTTGATAGTCAAACGGCGTCGCGTCACGAGACCCGCCGGTCTGGCCTTCGACTACATGCAAAAAGGCCAGCCGCAGCGGCGCGAGTTGCTCGGCCACATGGTTGTAGAGCGTCTGCACCTGCGAGTCGACGCCGGTCGGCGTGCCGGCCAGATTGACCGGGCTCAGACGCAGGCCACTGCGGCCCGCGCCAATCGCCGCAGCCACTGCGCTCATCACTTCAACAACAAAGCGGGCGCGGTTCTCGATCGGACCGCCGTACTCGTCCACGCGGTCATTGATGCTGTCGTGCAAGAACTGATCGATCAGATAGCTATTGGCGCCGTGTACCTCGACCGCATCGAAACCCGCCGCCATCGCGCAGCGCGCCGCATGGGCAAATTGCTGCACCACCCCACCGACTTCGGCGCTACTCAAGGCACGCGGTGTGGACAAAGGCTTGAGCCCACTGGGCGTGCGTGAATTGCCGACAGCGGCGCGCGCCGTGCTGGACACCGGCGGGCGGCCCTCGGGCTGAAAGTCGCAATGCGAAATGCGCCCGACATGCCAGAGCTGCGCGGCGATCTTGCCGCCCGCCGCGTGCACGGCATCGGTGACCTTGCGCCACCCGGCCACTTGCTCCGGCGAATAGATGCCCGGCGTGTCGAAATACCCTTGACCCTCGGCGCAGATCTGCGTGCCTTCGCTGATGATCAAGCCGGCCGTGGCGCGCTGGCGGTAATACTCGACCATCAAGTCGTTCGGCACCAAGCCCGGCGCGCGACTGCGGGTCAAGGGCGCCATGACGATGCGGTTGGCAAGCGACAAGTCGCCGATCTGTATAGGGTCGAAAAGGCTGGGCATGGCTGGGTCTGCTGGTGCAAAAAGAGCCAGAGCCTAACTGGGATTTCATTTCACACGCCGCGACTAGACTCGCCTTGCCCATGAATTCAAACCAGCACCTCCGCCGCAACCTGCTGGCCGCTCTCGCGCTGTCGCCCTTGCGACCGGCTTGGGCCGCCCCCGGCCGCATCTTGCGGGTTGGCCCCGACACGCCCATCCGCAGCTTGGCCCAAGCTTCGCGGATTGCTCAGGACGGCGACCTCATCGAGGTGCAAGCGGGCGACTATGTCGGCGATGCGGCCGATTGGACACAGAACCACTTGCGCCTGATGGCCGTGGGCGGCCGCGTTCGCCTGCAGTCCGAAGGCGCACATGTTCGCGGCAAGGGCATTTTTGTCGTCAATGGCGAGGGCGTGGAAATCACCGGCTTCGACTTCATCGGAGCCCGGGTGCCCGATGGCATAGGCGCCGGCATTCGCTTTGAAACCGGCTCACTGCAGGTGCGGGACTGCTCTTTCACACGCTGCGAAATGGGCTTGCTGACCAATAACGACATGAACGCCAAGCTAGAGCTGGAAGGCTGCGAGTTCTCGTACGGCCACCGCGCCAACACCTTCAGCCATTTGCTCTATGTCGGCCGCATTGCCAGACTGAGCGTCAGGGGCTGCTATTTTCACCATGCCGAGCGCGGCCACCTGTTGAAAAGCCGGGCGGCGCAGAACCTGATCCATTACAACCGCCTGAGCGACGAAGCGGGCGGCACGGCCAGCTATGAGCTGGAGTTCCCAAATGGCGGGCAGGCTTCGGTGCTCGGCAATGTCTTGGAGCAGAACGCACAGACCAACA
Organism: uncultured Roseateles sp.; assembly: GCA_963510335.1. GTDB lineage: Bacteria > Pseudomonadota > Gammaproteobacteria > Burkholderiales > Burkholderiaceae_C > Paucibacter_A. Next base: position 24,848 of record CAUPEV010000023.1, on the reverse strand, counting down.
ACCCATTGATGGTTTCTTATGGGGTCGAGGGCTATCACTGGCCGCATAACGCGCTGGACTTGATTCACAACACCCTCGTCAATCTGCGCCCGCAGAACCAAGAGCTGCTGCGCGTCTCCAAGGGCGAAGTCACCGTGCGCATCATCAACAATCTGATCGCCGGTGCGGGCAGCTTGGGCGACGCAGCGCTGGGGGAGTGGCGTCACAACCCAGGGCTGAGCCTGGATCAGCTGAGTTCGGCAAACGGCTATGCGCTGCCGATCCACTCCCCTTTGCGCAATAGCGCCGTGCCCCTGCCGGCAGAGCTGCAGCCCACCCAACAGTATCAACATCCACGCAACATCAGCCCGCTGACTCGGCCGGCGAGGCACCCCGGCGCGATTCAATATCCGTAAAAGCAAGCCGGAGCCGGCCGCGCAGCCTAAAATTCGCCCATGCTCGCCTACAGACACGCCTTCCACGCCGGTAACCATGCCGATGTTCTCAAACACCTGATCTTGACGCAGGTGCTCCGCTATATGGGCGAGAAAGACAAACCCTACACCCTGGTCGACACCCATGCGGGTGCCGGCGGCTATTCAATTGAAGGCCAATACGCGCAGAAAAAGGGCGAGTACGTGCAGGGTGTTTCGCGCCTCTGGGACGCCAAAGACCTGCCCGAGCCGCTGGCCAACTATATGGAGCTGGTGCGCGCCTTCAATACCGACGGGCAATTGCGCCAGTATCCTGGCTCGCCGGGCATCGCCAACCTGATCATGCGGGAAGATGACCGACTGCGCGTGCATGAGTTGCACCCGACCGACTTCCGCATCTTGGAAACCTATCTGTCGACCCGCCCCAACACCCAAGTCAGCGACAAAGACGGTTTCGCCGCGCTGCGCGCCGAGTTGCCTCCTCCGTCGCGCCGCGGCGTGGTCTTGATGGACCCGTCCTATGAGTTGAAGACCGACTACGCCAAGGTCTTGACCGCCGTACGCGAAGGGCTTGAGCGCTTTGCCGACGGCGTGTTCCTGATTTGGTACCCACAGCTGCAACTGCTGGAATCGGCCCAGCTGGCACAGCGTCTCAAAGCCGCTGCCGACGCCAGCGCCAAAAAGGGCTGGTTGCATGTACGCTTGACCGTGCAGCAACAATCCGATATCCGCGGCTTTGGCATGTTAGGCAGCGGCATGTTCGTGATCAACCCGCCATTCACGCTGCATGACGATCTGCAGGCCTGCATGCCCTATCTGGTTGAGAAGCTCGGCCAGTACGATGGGGCTAACTTCTTGTTGGAGCAGCGCAGCTCTTGAGCGGGCATGGCGGGCGACTCGGGCTTTCACTGCCTGGCCTGTCATCAAATCAAGGTAGGCTTGCGGCCTCTAACGCTCCAAACGGCTGCCGCCCGCAAGACCCACGATGAATCTCAGCCCCGCCGCCCTGGCTCGCGCCATCCCGTTCGCCGCCTTCATGGCCCTTTTGGCGCTGCGGGGCTTTTTGCCGGAAAGCAAGAATATTGACCCCCGCTATGTCTATGGCGTCAGCGTGCTGGTGGTCGGCGGCTTGCTGGCCTGGTTCTGGCTCGACTACGGTGAGTTGGCACGCCAAAACTGGCCGAGTCGGCGCGAACTGATCTGGAGCGTCTTGGTCGGCATTGTCGTGTTCGTGCTCTGGATCAATCTCGACGCGCCCTGGATGCAACTGGGTGAGCCGACCGCCAGCTTCTTGCCCTTGGACGCGCAGGGTCGCTTGATGTGGCCCTTGATCGCGCTGCGCTGGTGCGGCGCGGCCTTGATCGTGCCGGTGATGGAGGAGCTGTTCTGGCGTGGCTTTTTGATGCGCTGGATTGAAAGTCCGAAGTTCGAGACCGTCGACCCGCATCGCATCGGCATCAAGGCCATCGTTCTGTCGACCTTCGTCTTCATGCTGGCACACACCTTGTGGCTGGGTGCCGTCGTCGCTGGTCTTGCCTATGCGTGGCTCTATGTGCGCACCGGCAAACTCTGGACGGCCGTGATCGCGCATGCCGTCACCAATGGCGTGCTTGGCATCTGGGTCGTCAAGACCGGTCAATGGCAATTCTGGTAGAGCACGCTAATCGATGAATGCCAATGACCACAGCAGCCAGTTTGAGCTGCTCAAAGAACGCCGCTTTGCGCCCTATTTCTGGGTCCAGTTCCTCAATGCTGGCAATGACAATCTGTTCAAGTTCCCGCTCATCATCCTGATTACTTACCAGCTCCAGTTGGACTGGCTGCCGGCTTCACAAGCCGGTTTGGTGATCAATGCCTTGTTCATCCTGCCCTATGTGCTGTTCTCGGCCACCAGCGGGCAGCTCGCCGACAAGCTGGAAAAGCACCAGCTGATGCGCTTCGTCAAGTCTTTGGAGATTGCCATCATGGCCTTGGCGGCCTGGGGCTATATGACGACCCAAGTGCCCTTGCTGCTGCTGTGCGTGCTGCTGATGGGCTTGCACTCCACCTTGTTCGGGCCGGTCAAATACGCCTATCTGCCGCAGCAGCTGAACGAGCGCGAGTTGATGGGCGGCAACGGCATGGTCGAGATGGGCACTTTTGTGGCTATTCTGTTGGGCCAGGTCCTGGGCGGCTTGCTGATCGCCGCGCCCGAGGTCGGCGCGCGCAACGTCGCCATCGCCTGCCTGGTGGCTGCCGTGCTGGGCCGCGTGCTGGCGCAATACATTCCGGCCTGCCCGGCAACCGACCCCACGCTCAAGATCAACTGGAACCCCTTTACCGAGACTTGGCGCAATCTCTTGCTCGCGCGCGAGGTGCCGGTGGTGTTCCGCTCGCTCTTGGGCATCTCATGGATGTGGTTCTTCGGCGCTGTCTACCTGAGCAATTTCCCCGCCTTCGCCAAAGAGGTTTTGCATGGCGACGCGCAGGTTGCGACGGCGCTGCTGGTGATGTTCTCGCTGGGCATCGGCGTCGGCTCCCTGCTGTGCGAGCGCCTGTCACGCCACAGCGTTGAAATCGGCCTGGTGCCGGTCGGCGCGATTGGCATGACGCTGTTCTCGATCGACCTCTACTTCGCCTCGCGCGGCCTGTCCACCAAGCCGACCCTGATGGGCTTGAGCGACTTTTTCTCGCACCCCGAACATTGGCGGGTGCTGGCGGATCTGGGCCTGTTGGCGCTGTTCACCGGCCTCTACAGCGTGCCTATGTATGCCTTGATTCAGCTGCGCTCGCAGCCCAGCCACCGGGCCCGCATCATCGCCGCCAACAACATCCTCAATGCGCTGTTCATGATCGTCAGCTCGCTGTTGGCGGGTGTGCTGCTGGGCAGTTTCGGCTTCAGCATCCCCGAGCTATTCCTGTCGGTGGGTCTGGCCAATTTGGTGGTCAGCCTGTATGTGTTTGTCGCGGAGCCGGAGTATTTGCAGCGCTTCAAGGCCATCATCACCGGCCAGCGCTGAACGCGCTGATCAAGACCGCATATAGCGCCGCAGCCTGAGCTTGAAGAGCCGACCCCAGCGCCACATCTCGCTGCTGCGCACCCAGGTCAGGAGGCCGGCCTTCCAGATCGTCCAGCGTGCATAAAGGCTGGCAAACCAGGCCAACTGCAAGATCGCAGGGCGAGTCAGCTGGAACAAGCGAGCAACGATGGCGGTGCCGACCAGCTTGGCCAGTATCACCAAGCTCAAGCCCAGGCCGAAGCGGCCACTGCCGATCAAAAGCAGCGCCAAGAGTTTGACCGGCAAGAGCAATAGCGCCGGCAAGAGCAAGACGGCCAAGGCCGCTACCGGCGGCAAGCGCGTAATCAGCCATTCCAGCTGACGCAGCACCGGCAGCTGACCGATGCGAGCCATCAGTCGCGTCAAGGGCTGATAGCCCCATTCCTCGAACAGAATCAGCAGCGCCAACAGCAGGCGCACGGGCAAGAGCAGGGCGCGCTTGAGAAGCTTCAGCATGGTGCGCTCATCATGCCGGCAAGATGGGGCATTGGCCCCATGTCAAATTACACCCCGCGCGCTCTATCTTCAGCGAATTTGAGGCGGAAGGACTCGAAGCCGCCCGTGCCCGGCAGATCCAGCGCGTCACGCGCCTCCTGCATCAGGTTGAGGTAGTAATGCAGATTGTGGATGCTGGTGAGCATAGGCCCCAGCATCTCGCCGCAGCGGTCCAGGTGGTGCAGATAGGCGCGCGAGAAATTGGCGCAGCAGTAGCAAGTGCAGGTCTCGTCAACTGGCCGCTCATCCGTCTTGTAGCGCGCATTGCGCAGGCGCAAATCGCCAAAGCGGGTGAACAAATGGCCGTTACGGGCATTGCGGGTCGGCATCACGCAGTCGAACATATCGATGCCTTGCGTCACACCTTCGATCAGGTCTTCCGGCGTGCCCACACCCATCAAGTAACGCGGCTTGTCAGCGGGCAGCTGATGACCGATATGTGCCAGCACCCGTCGCATATCGGCCTTGGGCTCGCCCACGCTCAAGCCACCAATCGCATAACCGGGCAGGTCCAGCGCCGCCAAGCCCGCCAAAGAATGGTCACGCAGGTTCTCGTACATGCCGCCCTGCACGATGCCGAACAAGGCGTTCGGATTTTCCAAACGGTTGATCTCATCGGCGCAGCGCTTGGCCCAGCGCAAGCTCATCTCCATCGAGACGCGCGCTTCCTTCTCGGTCGTGATGTGGCCCTTGCTCTCGTAAGGCGTGCACTCGTCGAACTGCATCACGATGTCGGAGTTCAGCACCGTCTGGATCTGCATGCTGATCTCGGGCGTCAGGAAGAGCTTGTCGCCGTTCACCGGCGAGGCGAACTTGACGCCCTCTTCCGAGATCTTGCGCATCTCGCCCAGACTCCAGACCTGGAAGCCACCGCTGTCGGTCAGGATGGGCTTATTCCAACTCTCGAAACGATGCAAGCCGCCGAACTGCTTGATGATGTCCATGCCGGGGCGCAGCCACAGATGGAAGGTGTTGCCCAGAATGATTTGCGCGCCCATCTCTTCGAGCGAGCGCGGCATCACACCCTTGACGGTGCCATAGGTGCCCACCGGCATGAAGATAGGCGTTTGCACCACTCCATGGTTGAGCGTCATTTGGCCACGACGTGCGTGGCCTTCGGTCTTGAGTAGGTCGAACTTCAGCATAGTGAGCGATTGTCGCAGCCCGCAAGCGCTGCGGCTGAAGTCTTGCCACTCAAGCCCGGCGCAAAGAATCAGGCTTGTGGGCGGCGGCGTGCTTGCAGCCAGACAAAGCCCAAGCCAGCCAGCAGCAAGGCCAAGGTGGTCGGCTCCGGCACCGGCATGGCCTGCGCGGTCAAGGCGCCGAGGTAAAACTGGTCGGCCTTGCTGCCACCGTAGGCGAAAGTGAAGGTCTGTCCGACCATCGGGGTGGCGAAGCTGATCGCGCCGGTGCCAGCAGGCAAAGCGGTCGATAGATCATTCAGCAAAAAGGTCGCGCCTGGGGTCCAGCTGGTGAAGTTGTGGCCCTCCGAGCGCAGCGTGATGGCGCTTAATTTGACGACTTGATTGAAGGTGATGGTCAGCTTCTCGTTGGCGGTGATGTTGTCATCATCATTGGCACCCTTGAGGTGGTAGACACCCAGGCCGGCGCCCTTGCTGGCGGTCCAGCCGGATTCGCCGTCTTGCACGACAGAAGCCGCCAAGCCTTTGTAAGACGCGGTTGCGATCGCCACGAGGCCGCCGTTCGTGTATTTCAGACTGCCACCAAATTCACCCTTGTCCACTTTGGAGCTGCAGATGTCAGCGCCAGTGCAAGGGATGCCATTGACCGGTTCAGGCAGTTGGGTCGGCATAGGCAAGAAGTCGCCATTGGCGCTGCCTCGGCCCAATTTGTAGAAATCGAATTGTGCGGCGCTGGCTGGAACCAGGGCTGAGGCCAACAAGACGGCAACGACGATTGTTTGAGTTTTCATAATGATGATTTTTTGTCCAAGGGGTTTGGGCTTTTGCTTGATGTTGCTAGCCTAGGGCCGGGCCTCGCCAGTCCCTAGCAAAGGCATCCCGTGATCGCGGGGGTTCGCAACGTTCGGCGGCTTCATGGCCGAGCGAAACGTGAACATTGCACGCCAACGATGGCTGCAAGGCCGCCAAGGGCGGCTTGCGGCCAAGTGGGTCGGCACTCAAGCGCCGGGCTTACACTGCGCCCGAATCACTCGGGGAATCGGCTTGCACCGAAGGGTCAATCGGCAAATGGCCCCTTTATCTGGACTGTCTATGCGTCGATCGTTTCTGTTTCGCCCTATGAACGCGCCCAGGCCGACGAGAGGCTCTGGCAAGCTCGGCGCGACCCTTGCCGTTCTTGCCAGCCTCACGCTTGCGCCAGCTGCATGGGCTCAGCCCCGCAGCGCAGGCGCCGAATGCGGCCCCTACAACCTGGCCTTCTACGAGCATGGCGTGCTCTATTACCGCGATGCCAACGGCGGCTATGCCGGCATTGATCTCGACATCGTCAATGAACTCGCCAAACGCAGCGGCTGCATGTTCAACACCGTTTTGGAATCGCGTGTGCGCATCTGGGACCAATTGGCCAGGAACAGCCTGGACATCAGCGTGTCCGGCATCCCGAGCCCGGAACGCGAGCAGTACGCGGAGTTCATGCTCTATCTTCAAACTCGGAACTTTGCTCTCTTGAGGCGAGAGGTGGCGGCCAAGCTGAACACGCCGGAGGCCTTTCTGGCCGACCCCACAAGAATGGTGGTCGTCGTGAAAAGCTTCAAACATGGCCCGACCTTCGACGCCTGGCTGGACAAGTTGCGCGCCCAGCACCGAGTGACCGAGGTGCCTGACTTTGACGCAGCGGTGCGCATCTTCAAGCTCGGCCGCGCCGATGCGATGCTGGCATTGCCAACCAGCTGGCCCTTGATCTTGCGCCGAGAAGGCCTGCAGGATCAGATCAGCGTGCTCGACTGGGCGCCGCAAGACCGTATCACCGCCGGCCTGATCGTCTCGCGCCAGCGCGTCCATGAGCCCGACCGGCAACGCCTGCGCAGCGCCCTGAGTTCGATGCAAAGGGACGGTAGCTTGGAGACCATCTTCAAGCGTCATGTCGACGCCAACCTTGCCAAAGCCATGCGCTTGGACGCTTCTTCGAGCACCGAGCCGGCCAAACCCTAGCGCTGCGAGCATGCAGGCGAAAATGGCGCAATGCCCTACGCCTTAGCCCAGCCAGTCCACAGCGAACTGATCATCAAGAAGAGCCGCTTTATCGGCTGCGTCGAGGCGATGAGCGACCGCGCTGGCGCCAGCGCAAGAGTTGCGGCGCTGAAGGCTGAGCACCCCGGCGCCGTACATGTCTGTTGGGCCTTCTCGGGTGGCGGCCAGTCGGCAGCGGTGGACGACGGCGAGCCCAGCGGCACCGCAGGCAGGCCCATGCTGGAGGTGCTGCGTCACCAGGATCTGGAAGGCGTGCTGGCCACCGTCGTGCGCTACTGGGGCGGCACGAAACTCGGCGCCGGCGGCTTGGTGCGCGCTTACACCGATGCCGTCGCGCAGGCCTTGTTGAAGGCCGAGAAGATCCCGCTGGTGAAGCTGCAGACCCTGCGCTGCACGGTGCCCTACGCCTTCGAAGGGCTGTTGAGGCGCGAAATCGATGCCGCCCAGGCGCAGTTGCTTGAGGTCTTGCATGGCAGCCAGGTTGAACTGTGCTTCGCGCTGCCGGCCCCGGCAGCCGCCAACTTTATGGCCCGCCTCAATGAAGCAGGCCAGGGTCGCATCGGCTGGCTCAAGGCCGCCACCGAGCTCGATTGAATCAAATCAGCGAGCCCTGCTCGGGCGGGCGCTGCAGACGCAAACGCGCCAGCAATTGATCGGTTTCGCGCGCCGGAGCCGGGTCAAACAACTCAGCCGGCGGCAAGCGCAGCAAGGTTTGCGCCTCGCCCAACGGTGCTTTCAACCAGGCATCCCAATGCTCGGCCGCGATTGGAATCGCCGCGCGCTTGTCTTGCGCATCGGCGGGGAGATGCGGGTCGGGCTTGTGCAGACGACTCAGAAGCGGGTGGCCATCGCAATTCATCGTCAGCATGGAGTAATTGGCAAGCAACTCACCGGTGGCCGGATTGACCCATTCAGACCAAATGCCGGCCAAGGCCCAGGGTGCGCCGTCGGCGCGTCGCAGCTGCCACCAAATATTGCGTCCACTTTCCCAGTTGGGCTCCTGATAGCTCTGCGCCGGGATCAGGCAGCGCCGCCCGCTCCGCCAAGCATCCCGATAGGTCGGCCGCTCGGCCACGGTTTCAATGCGAGCGTTATTGGTCAGGATGGCCCGCGAGGCCGGCCGGGCCTGCGTTGCGCGCGGCGCGATCATGCCCCATTGCCCCGCGACGGCCTGTCGATCGCCGGCTGCGTCCGCACGAATCAAAACACCCTGCCCGAATGGCCCCACCGGCCCCTCAGGCAAGACCGTGGACCCTGCCACGATCAATCTGAAGTGGCGCTCAATCTCCTGCTTGGGCGAGACGTTGTATAGATTGCACATGCCTTCAACTTTAGCCGCTATGCCCTGGCGAGGGCATAGCTCGCTCGAATGTTGGCGCAGGGATTTACCATCGCTGTACTTGACCATACAAAGGTAGCCGCCAGCATGAGCAATTTCGCATTCCTGAGCAACAACACCTTCATGAAGGTGGCCGCCCAAGCGGCGCAGCCTTTTGCCATCGCCGGCGTCGCCTGGGATGGCTGCGTCACCAACCGCCCCGGTGCACGCTTCGGCCCGCGCGCGATTCGGCAGGCCAGCCATATGCTGTGTGACGGCACCCACCCACTGTTTGACACCACACCGGAAGGCCAGCTGACCGATCTGGGCGATCTGCTTTTGCCCAACACCAGCCTGGAGGCGATGCGTGCGGCCATGTTGCCTTTGATCGCGCCGATGATCGACGGCCACCATATGGCTTGGCTGGGCGGCGACCATTCGATCACGCTGCCGCTGTTGCGCGCCTACAAGGCCCACTACGGACGGCCACTGGCCGTGGTCCATTTCGATGCCCATTGCGACACCTGGACCGACCATTTCGGCGAGCCCAGCGGCCACGGCACCTGGGTCTATGAAGCGATCCAAGAAGGACTGGTGATGCCGGAATGCTTTGTGCAGTTCGGCATCCGCTCGGCCGGGCATCGCGAAGCGCGCGACTATGTGGCCGACCAGGGCGGCCTCATTTACACGGCCCGCGCGCTGCGCGGCCTGGAAAGCTCCGAGCAATTGGCCGGCATCCTGCAACAAGTGCGGCAGCGCATGGCCGCGCATGGCAACCCACCGCTCTACCTGAGCCTGGACATCGACTGCCTGGACCCGGCCTTCGCGCCCGGCACCGGCACGCCCGAGCCCGGCGGCATGACAAGCAATCAGGTCTTCAGCATTCTGGAAGACCTGGTGCCCAAGCTGAACTTCGTCGGGATGGACTGCGTGGAAGTCGCGCCGCCCTATGACCATGCAGAGCTGAGCAGTTACGCGGCAGCGCAGTTCGTCTGGACCTATCTTTGCGGGCGGCTGGCCTGTCAAACCCAGACCTGATCGGATGGGTTAGCGGGGTTTAATTGCCCATTCTTCACGCCGGCGTACAACTTGGCTCGGGCAAAATGAGTGGCTTCGCGCACTGCCCGATTCATCTTCGATATCCCAAAGGACTTGCTCCATGAAGGTCACACAGATCACCCTGCGTGAGAAAGACCCTATCGAGCAGGCCTTGGCCGAGTGGCATGCCGACATGCCCGCGCCAAGCTTGGTCCTGGCCTTTGGCGCCATCCCCTTGCTCAAGTGCATCGAAGCGCCCCTGAAGGCGTGCTTCCCCAATTCGATGCGCATGGGCTGCTCAACGGCAGGCGAGATTTCCAGCGCGGGCGTCAGTGACGACACTTGCGTGCTGACGGCCTTGCACTTCGAAAGCGCCGCTGCCTGCGCGGTGCAGGCGTCGACTGAGCTTGCCGACATGGCCGACTCCGAAGCTGCCGGGCGCCGCTTGGCGGAGCAAGTCCCGCTGGCCGGCCTGCGCGCCGTCTTGTTGCTGGGCCAGGGCGTCGCCGTCAACGGCAGCGCCTTGATCGCTGGCATGACACAGGTCTTGGGCCATGACATTCCCATCACCGGCGGCTTGGCCGGCGATGCGGCCGCCTTCAAGGAAACCTGGGTGTTGAACCAAAGCGGCGTGCACAAGGACCAACTCGTCTGCCTGGGCCTTTATGGCGAGGGCTTGGTGTTCGCCCATGGCTCATTCGGCGGCTGGGCCCCGTTCGGGCCGGCGCGCCGGGTGACTCGCTGCGAAGGCAATGTGCTGTTCGAGTTGGACGGTGAGCCCGCCCTGGATGTCTACAAACGCTATCTGGGTGACTATGCCCGCGACCTGCCGGCCTCGGGTCTGCTGTTCCCGTTTGCGATGCTGGGCAGCGACCACAATGAAGTCGGCTTGATCCGCACCATTTTGGCCGTGGACGAAGCCGTCGGCAGCCTGACCTTGGCCGGCGATATCGACCCAGACGGCTATCTGAAGCTGATGCACGCAAGCACCGACGCATTGGTGAGCGGCGCTGAGGCAGCCGCACAAGCCGCTGCCGCAGCTGCCGAGGTAGCCCGCCTGGGCGGCCAAGGGCTCGGGCTCTTGGTCAGCTGCGTGGGCCGCAAGCTGGTGATGGGCGGGCGCGTCGAAGAAGAAATCGAGGCGGTGGCGGACGTGTTCGGTCGATCGGCCGTACTGGCCGGCTTTTACTCCAACGGCGAGATCAGCCCCTTCACCGGCAACCTCGAATGCAAGCTGCACAATCAAACCATGACGATCACCTATTTCGGTGAGCGCATTTAGATAGCCATCGTTCCAGCCCGCAGCGCCAGTCCCGATGCACAAACTGCTCTCCCGCCAGATCAAGCGCCTGCTGGGCAGTGACGAGCAAGCGCTGCCGGCGCTGCTGAGCGAGTTGGCCGGCTTGGCCGCGCGGCCGGATGTGTCGCCGGCGAGCGCCAAGTTGCTGAGCGGGCTGAGCGGATTTTTTGAGCGGGTCGACGGGGCCTACGAGCAAAGCGATCGTGACCTTGACCTGAAAACGCGCAGCCTGGAACTCAGTTCGGTCGAACTGAGTGGCACGTTTGATCGCATCCGCAAAGAATTGGCCAGCCGCACTCGCGCGATTGAGTCGCTGCGTGCCACTGCCCAGGGTCTGCTGCAATCAACCGGCAGCGCCCTGCCTGCGCTGCATGACGACAACGATCTTGAGGCGCTCTCGCAGCTGATGTCCGAGCTGGTGCGGCAGCGCGAAGACAGCCAGCAGAATCTGCAGATGGCTCTGGGCGAGCTGGCCGATCAGAAATTTGCGCTTGACCAGCATGGCATTGTCAGCATCACCAATCTGTGCGGCGAGATCACTTACGTCAACGACAAGTTCTGCCAGATCAGCGGCTACCGCCGCGAGGAGCTATTGGGCAAAAGCCACCGAATGATCAATTCCGGCACACATCCGGACGCCTTCTTCGCCAAACTGTGGGCCACCATTTCTGCTGGCCAAGTCTGGCATGGCGATGTTTGCAATCGGGCCAAGGCCGGCCATCTGTATTGGGTACAGGCCACCATCGTGCCGCTCAAAGGCAAGTCCGGCAAACCGGAACAATACATTGCCATCCGCACCGAGATCACCGAACGCAAGACCATGGAGGCCGCCGTCAAGGCCGGCGAAGCGCGCCTGCGGCACATCACCAACACGGTGCCCGGCGTGCTGTTTCGCTGCCAGGTCAATTTGCAAAACAACCGAATCCAGTTCAGCTATGTCAGCGACAGATTGACGGAGATTCGCGGCCTGACGCCCGAAGCGCTGCTGGCCGATGGCCGCTTGGCCGTGGCACAGATTGCGCCGGAATTCCGTGCGCGTTGCATTCAAGGCGTGCTGAGCGCCGCCCAAGTGCACGGCCCTTGGCGCGATGACTACAAAATCATTCTGCCCGACGGCAGCCAGCGTTGGCTGCGCTCAGAGATTCGCCCCGAGCCCGATTTGGCCGAAGACGGCTCGGTCATCTATAGCGGCATCTGGCAAGACGTCACTCAGCTCAAAGAGGCCGGCGCGCGTCTGAGGGACATCACCGAAAGCATCCCGGTGGCTGTGTTTCAAGCCTACAGCTCACCCACAGGCTGGCGTTCGATGCCGTTTTGCAGCCCAGCGCTGGAGCGAATCTGCGGCATTGCGCCCAGTGAGGTGATGCAAGATGCCCAGATCCTCGTGAAGCAAGTCGAGCCTGAAGACGCACCCGCGCTGATTCAAGCATTTGAAAGTTCGGCGCAGAGCCTGAAGGCCATGGCGATGGACTTCCGCCTCGTGCACAAACTCAGCGGCGCCAAGGTCTGGGTGCATGGCGAGGTTCAACCCAAACGCGCGGCCGATGGCGGCCTGGTTTGGAACGGCTACCTGACCGATATCAGCGAAGCCAAGCATGTATCTGAAGAACTGCGCCGCGCCAAGGAGGGTGCCGAGTCCGCCAACCGGGCCAAGAGCGACTTTCTGGCGAATATGAGCCATGAAATCCGCACGCCGATGAACGGCATCATCGGCATGACCGAGTTGGCGCTGGACGACGCACAGACCTCCGAGCAACGTGAACATTTGCAAGTGGTCAAGAACTCTGCCGATGCCTTGTTGCGCGTCATCAATGACATCCTCGACTTCTCCAAGATTGAGGCCGGCAAGCTGCAAATCGAGTCAATTGCGTTTGATCTCGAAACCACCATCCAAGACACCCTCAAACCCTTGGCCTTGCGCGCCAACGACACAGGCCTTGAACTTTTGTGCAGACTGGCGCCGGACTTGCCTGCGCGGCAACTGCTCGGTGATCCGGGGCGGCTGCGCCAGATTCTGATCAACCTGGTCGGCAATGCGATCAAGTTCACCGAGCATGGCGAGGTCGCGCTGGAGCTCAGTCTGGCCGCCACCAGCGAGGAGGCACCCAGCATCTTGTTCACCATCCGCGACTCCGGCGTGGGCATACCGGCCGCCAATCTGAACTCCATCTTCGATGCTTTTGCTCAAGAAGACAGCTCGATCACGCGCCGCTTCGGCGGCACCGGCTTGGGGCTGACGATTTCTTCGCGCCTGGTCGAAGCGATGGGCGGCACGCTCTGGGTCGACAGCGAGGTCGGCCGCGGCAGCAGCTTTCACTTTGCCCTGCCCTTCGCGCTGGCACCGCTGCAGCAAGATATGGGCATGCAGGCCGCCCCCGCGCTGCAAAGCCCTGCTCGCGGCGCGGTCGATTCACCGAGCTCGACCGCCTTGGATGTTCTTTTGGTGGAAGACCACCCGGTCAATCAGCAGTTGGCGACGGCCTTGCTGCTGCGCAGTGGCCACCATGTCACGCTGGCCGAGAACGGACAACAAGCCCTGGATCTGCTCGCCCTGCGCCATTTCGACCTGGTGTTGATGGACATGATGATGCCTGTCATGGACGGTCTGGAAGCCACCCGGCGCTTTCGCGCCAGCGAGGCGCCTGGCCTGCCGCGCACGCCCGTGCTGGCGATGACCGCGCGCGCCACTTCGGCCGACCGCGAGCTCTGCCTCGCTGCCGGCATGGACGACTACCTCTCCAAACCCTTTGACGTGAAAGCCTTTCAATTGATGGTGCAACGCTATTTACCCGGGTCCAGCCCGGACTTGGGGCCGCCTGCGCAGGCTGCGCCGGCCAAGGCCGAGCTGGCTGAGCGATTTGACTATGCCCGTGCGCTCGACGAGGCAGACCAAGACGTGATTGCCATCATCAGCGCCATCTTCATCAGGCGCTGGCCGCTTGAGGTCGAGAAATTGAATCTCGCATTGGCGGCGCAGGATATGCAGGCGCTGCTGCATGGCGGGCACGCACTCAAGGGCACTTTGGGCATGTTCAATGCCAAGCCGGCCGCCGACTTGGCGAGGCTGGTCGAGGAGCGCGCCGAAAAAGGCAGTATGGTCGGCATGTCAGAGCTGATTGAACGGCTGATGGTCGAAGTGACGCGGCTTTTGCAAGCCTTGGAAAATCATCCAGTGAGGCAGAACTGAAATGAGCAATGGTCAAGTCAAACGGCAGGTCCTGATCGTTGACGACAGCGAGATCAACCTCGCCCTGTTTGAAGCGCTGGTGCTCAAGCTTGGCGAGATTGAATCCCGGAGCTTTGCGTCCGCCACCGAAGGCCTGGCCTGGGCGCAACAGCACAGCGCAGATCTGATCATCGTCGACTACATGATGCCCGAGCTCGACGGCGTGCAATTCATTGAGCGCCTGCGTGCCACGCCCGGCAAAGACGGCGTGCCCATCTTGATGATCACCGCCAATGATCAAAAGCCGGTGCGCTACCGGGCACTCAATGCGGGCGCTTCGGACTTTCTGACCAAGCCGATAGACAAGGTCGAGTTCCTGGCGCGCAGCAGCAATCTGCTGGCGATGAGCGAGATGCGTCGCAAGCTTGATGACCGCGCGGCCTGGTTGGCCGACGAGGTGCGCCAGGCCACGGCCAAGATCATCGAGCGCGAGCGTGAAACCGTGATCCGCCTGGCCAAAGCGGCCGAGTACCGCGACCCCGAGACCGGCGCACATATCTTGCGCATGGCCTATTACTCGCAAATGATCGCCCGCGCGCTGGGTCTCAGCGAGGCAGAGCAAGAACTGCTGCTGCAGGCGGCGCCATTGCATGACATCGGCAAAGTCGGCATCAGTGATTCCATTCTGCTCAAACCGGGTCGCCTGACCGCAGCGGAATTCGAAGTGATGAAGCAGCATGCGGACTATGGCTACGAAATTCTGAAGGAAAGCAGCTCCAGCATTTTGCAAGCCGGCGCCTCGATCGCGAGGGGCCATCACGAGAAGTATGACGGCAGCGGCTATCCGGCGGGCTTGGCGGGTGAAGCGATACCCATTTTCTGCCGCATCGTGGCGGTGGCCGATGTCTTTGACGCCCTGACCTCGGCGCGGCCCTACAAGCCGGCCTGGACGCTGGAAGATGCTGCGAGCCATATCCGAGCGCAATCCGGCAGCCACTTTGACCCGGCCTGTGTGGCGGTATTTCTCGAGTATTGGCCCGAAGTGCTGGCGATTCGCGAGCGCTTCAAAGACGACAGCATTCCGAGTGAATTGGCGCAGCTGTGACGCTGCCGCTTGGCCGCGCCGGCTCAAGCTCATACCCTATTGATACGGGCTTGTCGAACAGTCAGACGCCTGGCCTTGTTGTCTGATTGACCTATTTGAGGCTGTGCACAAAGGCCAAGACCTGCGCCACCATGGTCGCAGTGGCCTTCGGTGCTTCGATGTCGCCGGCCAAGACATGCTGACCGGCGCTTTCGCTGTAATCAACTTCGATCAAACACTTGACCGTCGAGCCCAAGCGCTTGAACGCCGCGCGCGCGTCGGCCACATTGATGACGCTGTCGCGCGGCGAGAACAGCATCAGCAGCGGCGCCTTCAAGGACTCCAGCTTGCTGGCGCGCACCTGATTCACCAGCGACATCATTGGGCCTAGTGCCGAGGTGGGGTATTCATGCGTCCAATAGCGCGCTTTGGTTGGGTTGCCGGGCTTGTAGCGCATCACGCCGCCGTGCACCCAATGGATCAGCGCCCGGCCCCATGACCAATTGATCAAAGCCGCAAAACGATCTTTGGGCCCGAAGTTGGGTGACACCAAAACCCAGGCCGCCACCTCGCGCCCCTGTGGCTGCAAGGCTGCCCAGGCGGCCAAGGTGGCCCCCGTTGAGGTGCCCATCACCAGCACCCGCTCGCCCAATTGATGGCCCAGCGCCAAGGCCTCCAGCGCATCGGCCTGCCATTGCGCGACCGACATGCCGGCCATGGCCGCACCGGGCCGGCCATGGCCGGTCAAGCGGGTATAAAAAACATGGCCGCCCAAGGCTTGCGCCAGCAATTCGGGCAGCGGCGCCATCTCCTGGCGCGTGGCGGTGAAGCCATGCAGATAGACCACCGCCCAAGGTGCCCGCACACGGCCGGCGCGGCCCCAGACGATTTGCTTCTCGGCACCCGGCGTGACGTCAAGCAGACGCGCTTCGGCCGCGGCCAAATGCGCGTCGAGCTGATCGAGCTGCGAGGGCAGCTCGTCAGTCACGGCGAAGAGCTCCGTTGCAAAGGGCGAGAGATTTTGTAGCGAGCGGCCGTCAGGCTAGGCGGGCGGAGCACAGAAACCGGAACGTACTTCCTGTACGTGAGGATTTCGTGCACCCGACCAACGACGCATGGCGGTCGCGCAGTAAAAATATCTCGTCCTTTCAGGCCAACACGGCTGCCATCGCGGCGGCCGTAGCCTCGACGTTCTTGCTGTTCAAGCCGGCCACGCACATGCGGCCCGAACGAACCAGATACACGGCAAACTCTTCCTTCAAGCGGTCCACCTGAGCGGCCGTCAGCCCGGTGTAGCTGAACATGCCGCGCTGCGTCAGGAAGTAGTCGAAGTTGCGGCCCGGCAACTTGGCGCTGAGCACCTCATACAAGGCATTGCGCATCTCGTGAATACGCTGGCGCATCTCGCCCACTTCACCTTCCCACTGCGAACGCAGGGCCGGGTCGCTCAGCACGCGAGCGACCAGTTGGCCACCGTGCATCGGTGGGTTCGAGTAATTGCGGCGGATGAGGAACTTCAGCTGACCCAGCACATTGACGGCTTGGGCAGCGTTCGGGCAGACCACGCTCAGCGCGCCGCAACGCTCGCCGTACAAGCTCATGCTCTTGGAGAAGCTGTTGGCGACGAAGAAGCTCAGGCCCGCATCGGCCATGGCGCGGATTGCGAACGCGTCTTCCTCTATGCCGTCGCCATAGCCTTGATAGGCCAGGTCCAGGAAAGGCAACAGGTCGCGCTCTTTCAGCACTGGAATCAACTCATCCCATTGCAGCGGCGTCAGATCCACACCGGTCGGGTTGTGGCAGCAAGCGTGCATCAAGACCACGCTCTTGGCCGGCAGCGCCTTGATGGCAGCCAGCATGTCGGCAAAACGCACACCGCCGGTGGCCGCGTCGTAATAAGGGTAGGTCTTGACCTCGATGTTCGAGCCTTCGAACACCGCGCGGTGGTTGTCCCAGGTCGGGTCGGACACATAGATGGCGCTGTCGGGGAAATAGCGCTTGATGAAATCGGCGCCGACCTTGAGGCCACCGCTGGAGCCCACGCTCTGGATCGTCACCGTGCGTTCCAGCACCGGATTGCCCTCACCGAACAAGAGCTTTTGCACGGCGGTACGGAAATTCGCCGCGCCTTCCATAGGCAGATAAGGGCGCGCGCCGGCCTCGGCCACCACTTGCAGCTCGGCCTTGCGGACCGAATCCAGCATAGGGATCTTGCCGTTGTCGTCGAAATAGATGCCGATCGACAGATTGATCTTGCCCGGACGGGTGTCTTTCTGAAAAGCCTCGTTGAGGCTCAGGATAGGGTCGCCGGCGTAGGCGTCAACGTGGTGAAACATGTTCAGGACTCCAGGCAAAAAGGGACAAAAACTCGCAGCATTATCGCGGGGCTTGCGATTGCCGATCCAGCCGCTCCAACAGCATGGCGTCGCCGTAACTGAAAAAGCGGTACTTGGCCGCGATCGCATGGCGGTACAAGGCCATGATGGGCTCATATCCGGCAAAGGCGCTGACCAGCATCATCAGCGTGCTTTTGGGCAGATGGAAGTTGGTGACGAGCAGGTCAACGACGCGGAACTGAAAGCCCGGCGTGATGAAAATGGCCGTTTCGCGGGCACCGGCCTGCAACTCACCTGCCAAGGCCGCCGACTCCAAGGCCCGCAGCGTGGTCGTGCCGACCGCCACCACCCGGCCGCCGCGCGCCTTGCATGCTTTGATCGCTTCGACGGTCGCAGCCGTGACCTCAAACCACTCGCTGTGCATCTTGTGCTCATCGAGCCTCTCCACCCGTACTGGCTGAAAAGTACCTGCACCGACATGCAGCGTCACATGCGCGCTAGCCACGCCGCGCTCTGCCAAGCGGGCCAGCAAGGCGTCGTCAAAGTGCAAGGCGGCGGTCGGCGCGGCCACCGCGCCAGGTTCTTTGGCAAACACCGTCTGGTAACGCCGCACATCATCGGCCTCGTCGGCGTGCTCGATATAGGGCGGCAGTGGCACATGGCCATGCTGCTCGAGCAGCGCAAACGGATCGCCGGGAAAACGCAGGTGGAACATCCCATTGTCTGGGCCGCAACGGCCCAGCACCTCGGCGTCAAACGCATCGTTGAAACGCACCCAGGTGCCAGGCTTGGGGCTCTTGCTGGCGCGCAGATGGGCCCAGACCTCTAGCGTGCCTGGCAACACGCGCTCGACCAAAGCTTCCACCGATCCGCCCGTAGCCTTGGCTCCGTAGATACGCGCCTTGATCACCTTGGTGTTGTTGAAGACCAGCAAATCACCGGCGCGCAATAGCTCGGGCAACTCGTGAAATATGCGATCGATGGGCGGCTGAGTGCGTCCGTCCAAGAGTCGTGAGCCGCTGCGTTCGGCGGCCGGGTGCTGTGCGATCAACTCGGCCGGTAGCTCGAAATCGAAATCGCTGACGCTGTGCTCTGTAGGAGAGGAAGATTGCATGAAAGTTGAGGGCCGGACGGACCCGTGCCAAGCATTGATTGAAAAAAACTTATGGAGAAGAGGCGTGCCTGCATTTTCCCATGCGCGCCTTTGACGCAGGTCAAGCGAGCAAAGCCGCTGTGGTGAGAGCATTCGTTCAAGGAGCTTTTCACCATGAAGCATCATCAACAAGCGCAAGTCTTGACCCCCGGCCAGCACGCCCTGCTGGAAGGGGTCTTGCTGCAACGCCAACGCTCGCTTGAGCAAGAGTTGCAAGCACAGCTAGGCACGCAAGGCCGGGTCGAACATGCGCGCGAGCAACTGCTGCAAGACGCCGATGGCGAGCAGGCCCACGCGACCGATCGCGAGCTTGACTTGGCTCGCAGCGACGCGAACTTGGACGCGCTGCGTCTAGTCAACGAAGCCTTGCAGCGTCTGCGCAGCCCGGACTTTGGCCTGTGCAGCGATTGCGGCGAGGCGATTGCCTTCGACCGCCTGAAAGCCAAGCCCGAAGCTTTGCGCTGCATCACTTGCCAAGCTGCCGAGGAAGGCGGACATAGCGCCCCGGCACACAAGATTTGAGCTTCTGCCCAGCAATTTCACCCTGAATGTTTACCCAGCAAAAGGAAATCAAATGACTCTATTTCACGCCGTTGTCTGGATCGATCATCAAAGCGCCAAGGTCTTGCAATTTGACGAAGCCCATGTGCAGGCCGAAAAGGTCAAGGCCCACAGCCACCACACCAAGCAGCATGGCAGCGCCGTGCGCAGCGAACATGAGTTTTTCGGCGAAGTCTGCGACGCGCTGAACGGCATCGAAGAGGTCTTGGTCGTCGGTTCATCGACCGCCCAAGCCGACTTCAAACATTACGCCGACAAGCACCGCCCGCAGACCGCCAAGCACATCGTCGGCTATGAAACCGTCGACCACCCGACAGAGAACCAGTTGATCGCGATGGCCAAGCAGTACTTTTTGAAGTACGACCGCATGGCGGGGACACCGTCGCCGATGTGAGCGAGGGGCGCTGCCCACAGTAAAAAGGCCGGTCCGCTAAGTCAGCGGACCGGCCTAATTTTTTGCGGCGGAAACAGTCCGCCGCTGGCCTTAAATGCCGCCGGTTCCGGTCGCCAACAAACTGCCATCTTCACCGGACACCCAGCCGGTGCGTGGGTCCACAAAGAACACTTGGTTCAGCGTCTTCTGGGTGCCCGAGTAAATGCGCTGCCAGGTCAGGCCGCCATCCTGCGTCGCCAGAATTGCACCATTGCTGCCGACAATCCAGCCGCGTTGCGCATCCAGTAAAAAGATGTCCTGCAGGTCGGTCGCATCACCTTGCATGGCAATTGTCCATTTCGCCCCGCCATCTACAGATTGCAAGAGAGCGCCGCGATCGCCAACGGCCCAGACCTTGTTGGCATCGGCGTACAACACGCGCTTCAGGTCGACGACCACGCCGCTGAAGCGCGCAATCCAAGTCTTGCCGCCATCGTCGGTCGTCAAGATGCGCCCGCCCGAACCCACCGCTACACCTTTCAATACGCTGCTGAACTGAATGCTGTTGATGTTCAGAGCAAAATTGCCTGCCTTGGTCCAGCTTTGGCCGCCATCGGTCGAGGCCAGCAGCACCGGCTTGCCGTAATAGTCTTCCGGCGTGTATTCACGCGAAACGGCGAAGCCATTGCTATCGTCGACAAAGTGAAAAGTGCTGATGCGGTTGCGGGCCCCCAGCGGCGCGGACCAGCTTGCACCCGCATCGAGGCTGCGGTAGACCTTGCCGTCTCCGGCCAATAGCCAGCCCTTGGTCGGGGAGCGGAACTGGAAGCGCGTGTTGCCGTACTGAGGCGGGTCCAAATCCTTCAGCTTGACCTGCCAGCTCAGCCCGCCGTCCAGCGTCTCCTGCAACTCGCCGGCCGCGTTCAAGGCCAAGGCATGTTTGGCATCAAAGAACCAGGTCGCACGGAAGGAGCGTCGAACCGTTTCTGCGTCCGGCCCTGCAACTTGGGCCCAGGTTTGCATGCCATCGCTGCTGAGATGGAAAACGCCGCTGTTCGACTGCATCAACCAGGTTTTCTCGTCAATTTGTCTGGCTTCCGCCAAGCTGAAGCTGCCCGTAGGCGCGGCAATCTTGCGCCAGCTCTGGCCCGCATCGTCGCTGAGGCTGTACTCATAGCCCAAGGTGCCGCTGACAGACCGGTAAATCTTGCCGCCGGCAAGCAAACGCAGCTCGTTTTGATAGGCGCTGACTGGGACGGGCAACTGCACCTGCGTCCAGTTGCGTCCACCATCTACCGTCCGATACAACTCGTTGGCACTGGTGGACAAGACCCCATTCGAGGCATCGGTAAATTCAAGCCGGTTGATGTACAAGTAGCTGATCGGCAAGCCTTTGGCCTCAAAGCTCTCCCAGCTGGAACCACCATCGAGGCTGCGTCGCAGATTGAGTTTGAATAGATATTGGCCAGACGACGAGTCATAAATCTGACTCGCTTCACTCAGAAAAATCCCCGCCTTGCCCAAGGGAAATGGACCCGTGACGCTGTAATTCAGCGCGCTCAGCACCTCGACATTGGTCTTGCCCAAGTCGGTCGACTTCAAGAGTTTGTCGTTGGCCCGACTCCAAATCACCCCGTCGGCGCCGATGCGACTGGGCGCCAGTGTGCGCTGCTCCCAGCTTGCGCCTGCGTCATTGCTGACACTGATGTAGCCGTCTGCCACGATGATCGCGGTGCTGGCATTGATCACGTGCAGAGCATTCGGTTGCTGTTGGGGATAGGCGTCCAACTTCTGCCATGACGCTTGCTGAACCCAGTTGGCGCCGCCATCTGCCGTGCGCAGCACCGCCCCCAAGCCCCCGACTGCCCAACCATTGTTGGCATCGGCAAATCGGATCGCCGTCAACTGCGCGCGCAGGCCGGTGTTTTGCCTGAGCCAGGTCTTGCCTGCATCGGCCGTTTTAAGGATTTCACCGTTCTCCCCAACCGACCAGGCAGTCTTAGCGTCCAGGAAGAAGAGGTCCGCCCGGCTGTTGCCGCTCGGCTTGGGCTGCTGCCAGCACCAGCCGCTGTCGGCAGTGCCGGTGCAGGCCAAGCCTTTGACATGCGCCCGGTTGTTGACGCTCACGCGGAACTTCAACTCCTTGGACGTGCCCGCCTCGTTGCTGACCTTCAGCGTGACGTCATAGTCGCCCACTTTGGCGAATTCATGCTTGGGTGCCGGCTCGGTGCTGCTGGTGCCGTCTCCAAAGGTCCATGCAAACTTCAGCCCCGTCAATGCGGCGGCGCTGTTGTCAAAGGTGGCAGCGCTGCCGACATCGGCAATAGCTGCAGCCTTGATGGACAGCGTCTCAGGAATCACCGTAGCCGGCGCGACCGGGGTCGTCGGCTCGACAGGTGCACTGCTGTCACTGCCGCCACCACAGGCGCTCAACAGGCTAGACACCAAGACCGTGACGGCCAAGACTTGACTTGTATGCTTCATTTTCAACCCTCCCTGATAGTTCTTCTTCAACACATATGAACCGATTCGTTGATCGATTTCGGTCGCGATTGTAGGGAGCGCGCACAGAACCGCAGCCCACCCCAATGGGGGACAGGGTAAGTACTGCCGAAACGAAAAACCTGCCGCCTAGCGTGTCGTCCTGCGCAGCCAAGCGCCTAGCAGGCATCGCGCAATGGCTGACGCCGGCTGCAGTTGCAAAAGATCGCGCAGAGCCGGATCCATGCTGAACCGCATCAGCTGCCTGAAGAAGCTGCGCGTGCCGAAAGGCAAAGACAGGCTCACCACCTCTTGCAAGCAGGCCTCGGCAAGCTGCTGGCCCTCGGCGCTGAAACACCAATACCTGGCTTCATAGTCGAGCTGGAACTGCCGCCAGGCAGGCAAAGCCATATTCAGCCCAGCCACGCCCATCTCCTGCCCGATACGGGTCCAAAAGCTCAGCAAGGTCTGCGCCTCGGCCTCGCTCAGCGCTGAGCCACCCACCGCAGCGTTCCAGCGCAAGGGCTCCAGCATGAACAAAGCCAGCACATAACGGTAATCATCGGCTGAAGCATGCACATGGTGATGCGCATCACGCAAGCGCTGCAAAGCGGCCAATCCTTGAGCCGAGGCAAAGCCATGACATACCAGCTCTCGCAGCGTATTGCGGGTGCGCGCCAGCCGTGCATGGGTATGCGGCAGCAAGTCACTATGGCTGTAAAAGGTCTTCACCAAATCGCCGACCGCCATCGAACGAATCAGCGCCAGATAGGTGCCGATGCGAAACATGCGGCGGCGGCGCCTGCCGTAATAAAGCGCGTAGACCTGGTTTGACGGTTCGACTTGATTCAAGAAGCTAAGCTGCGTGAGCGGGGCGCCATCCTAAATCAGCTCGGACTTGCCCAAGCAAGGCAGAATGCCGCCCATGCCCGAGGCCGACCGAAAAGATAGCAGCAACAGCGCCGCCGCCAACAAGCCAAAATCCGCGCCGCAAAAGGCAATGGAGAAACTTGGCCTGCTGCGCGACATCGATCTGGCCCTGCATCTGCCGATGCGCTACGAAGACGAGACCCGCATCACGCCGATCGCCGAGGCGCAGTCGCATGAGGGCGAGCCCGTGCAATGCGAGGGCGAGGTGCTGGAATGCCGCATCGAGACGCGCGGCCGGCGCGTTCTGCTGGTCAAGATGGCTGACGAAAGTGGCTCCGAGCTGCTTTTGCGTTTCATCCACTTCTACCCCTCTCATCAAAAAACAATGGCCGTCGGCGCCCGCATCCGCGTGCGTGGCGAGTTACGCCACGGCTTCTTTGGCCGCGAGATGGTGCACCCGACTTTCAAGGCGGTCGTCGAAGGCGCTGCATTGGCCACCGCGCTGACGCCGGTCTACCCGGCCAGCAACGGTCTGCCGCAGGCCTATTTGCGCCGCGCGGTCGCATCTGGCCTGAGCCGTGCCGACCTGAACGAGTTGCTGCCGGCCGGCGTGGTGCCGGCTACCCTCCCCGCGCTGCGCGACGCGCTCAATTTTCTGCATCACCCGCCGCCGCAAGCCCGGCTGATGACTTTGGAGGACCACAGCCACCCGGCTTGGCAGCGCCTCAAGTTCGAGGAATTGCTGGCCCAGCAAATCAGCCAGATGCAGGCGCAGCGTGAGCGCGCGCTGCTCAAAGCCCCGGCCTTGATGGCCAAACGCGGCGGCCTGCATGAGCAACTGCTGGCGGTGCTGCCCTTTGGCCTGACCGGTGCGCAGCAGCGCGTCAGCGAGGAGATTGCGCAAGAGCTGGCATTGCCACAACCGATGCACCGGCTCTTGCAAGGCGATGTCGGCTCGGGCAAGACGGTGGTGGCGGCGCTGGCCGCGGCGGTGGCCATTGACGCCGGCTGGCAATGCGCGTTGATGGCACCGACCGAAATCCTGGCCGAACAACATTTCAAGAAGCTGGTCGGCTGGTTGGAGCCGCTGGGGCTCAAAGTCGCCTGGTTGACCGGCAGCGTGAAAGGCAAAGCCAGACAAAAGATGCTGGACGCGGCGGCCGACGGCTCCGCGCAACTGGTCATCGGCACGCACGCGGTGATCGAGGACAAGGTCAAATTCGCCAGGCTGGGCTTGGCCATCATCGACGAGCAGCATCGCTTCGGCGTCGCGCAGCGCCTGGCCCTGCGCAAGAAGCTGGCCTCAATGGATTTGGAGCCGCACCTGTTGATGATGAGCGCGACGCCGATTCCGCGCACTTTGGCGATGACTTACTTCGCCGACCTGGCGGTGTCCACCATCGACGAGCTGCCGCCCGGCCGCACGCCCATCGTCACCAAGGTGTTTGCCGACAGCAAGCGCTTCAATGTGATCGAGAAGATTCGTGATGAAGTCGCCAACAAGGCCGCGCAGGTCTACTGGGTCTGCCCGCTGATCGAAGAGTCCGAGACGCTGGACTTGAACAATGCGACCGAAACACACGCCGAGCTGTCCGCTGCCCTGGACGGTTGCGTGGTTGGGCTTTTGCATGGCCGCATGACGCCGGCCGACAAAGCGGCCGTGATGGCCGAGTTCACGGCCGGGCGCATCAGCGTGCTGGTGGCGACGACGGTGATCGAGGTCGGCGTCGATGTGCCCAATGCCAGCCTGATGGTGATCGAGCATGCCGAGCGCTTTGGGCTTAGCCAGCTGCACCAGCTGCGCGGCCGGGTCGGGCGCGGCGCCGTCGCGAGTGTGTGCGTGCTGCTCTACACCGGGCCGCTGTCGGACACCGGCAAGTCGCGGCTGAAGGCGATGGCCGAAACCAATGACGGCTTCGAGATCGCCCGCCGCGACCTCGACATCCGCGGGCCGGGTGAGTTCATGGGCGCGCGCCAGAGCGGCGCCGAGCTACTGCGCTTCGCTGACCTGCAAGAGGACTCGGTGCTGCTGCAGGCCGCGCGCCGCTT
>CAUPEV010000022.1:0-41382 GCA_963510335.1 uncultured Roseateles sp. | reverse complement strand
CTTCTCGGAGGCGATCGGCTTTATTCAGAACTTCAAAGACGCTGACAGCGAAGACAAGGTGGATCTGGTCACCTTCGTCACCGCGCACGAGATGGCGCATCAATGGTGGGGCCATCAGATCAACGGTGCCGACAAGCAGGGCATGACGCTGCTGAGCGAATCCTTTGCCCAGTACTCGGCACTTTTGGTGATGGAGAAACTCTACGGCAAGGCGCAGATTCGCAAGTTCCTGAAGTACGAACTGGACCGTTACTTGAGCAGCCGCAGTGGCGAGGTGGTGGAAGAACTGCCGCTGGCCCGCGTCGAAAACCAGGCCTATATCCATTACCGCAAGGGCGCAGTAGTGATGTACTCGCTGAAAGAAATCGTCGGCGAGGCGGCGGTCAACCGGGCACTGCAAAAGCTCTTGGCTGAGTTCGCTTTCAAGCCTGCGCCCTACGCCGACACGCGAGATTTTCTGCGGCTCTTGCGCGCCGAGGCCGGACCTCAGCATGAGGCCTTGATCGCCGATCTGTTCGAGAAAATCACGCTCTTCGATCTGAAGGCGACGGACGCCAAGGCCCACAAACGCACCGACGGCAAGTTCGAGGTGAGCTTCACGGTGGACGCCAAGAAGTTGTATGCCGACGGCAAAGGCAAGGAGACCGAAAGCCCGCTGAATGAGGCCATGGACATCGGCGCTTTCAGTGCGGAGCCAGGCAAGAAGGGATTCACACGAGATTCGGTGTTAGCGATGGAGCGCCGACCGCTGAAGTCAGGCAAACAGCAAATCACCCTGCTGCTCGACAAGGCACCCGCCTGGGTCGGCGTTGATCCCTACAACATGCGGATTGACCGCAACTCCGATGACAACCTGAGCAAGGTGGAGCTGCAATGATGGGCTGAAGTTTGGCTCTTTTCTTTCCTGTTCGCCTGACCATTGCTCGGCGCGTGGATCGCTCAGGGGCCGCAAGGGAGCCCTTGTGGCGCCGCCCCTCAAGTCGGGGGTGGCGGCGGCGGGCGGCGGTGGTTACGCTGAAGCTGTCGATTGCGACATCCACCCCCAGCGACAGGATCCACCCAATGAATCGCACCTTCCACGCCCTTGCCGCCGCTGCCCTGTTGGCCTGCGGTTCCGCCAACGCAGTGCATGTGACCGCATTGCCAGGCAGCACCACCTACGGCTTCGGCGCCGAAAACTACTTTGGAGCCGGCCCCAAGGTCGTCGCGCCGGGTATCACTTGGTCTTCGCAAGCGAGCTCTTCCGTCTACGGCTATGTCGGTGGCTACGGCTTCCAGAGCAATGGCGGCTGGAACGGCCTTTCGATGATTGGCTCCAATCATGGCTCTGACACGATGACGCTGGCATTTTCAAGCGCCGTCTCCGGCGTGGGCGCGTTCATGAATTGGGCCCGATTCGACACTGGCACGCCGGATGGCATTGCCCCAGTGATCGCGGTGTATGACTCGTCTAACACCTTGCTGGAGTCGTACTCGCTGACATTCGGCCCGCTCGGCGGCACGAACTCCGGCGAATTCCACGGCTTCTCGCGCGGCAGTGCCGACATCAGCTACATGACCTTTACCGGCGCCTACATCGGCGCGGCCAATCTGGAGGTGCTCAGCAATCCAGTGCCGGAGCCCGCCACTTACGCCTTGATGGGCCTGGGCCTGTTGGCCATCGGCGCCATCGCCCGCCGCCGCAAGGCCTGAGCGATCTGCTCGCTAGGGTCTTGCTGGTCGACGGTCGTAATCGGCCAAGGACAAGCAAAGGCGCCCCTTTCGGGCGCCTTTGTCATGCTGCGGCTGGGCTGGATCTGGCCCGTGCGGCATCGAGGCGGCGCTGCGAACCAGGTTTTCGAAACCGTGGGGGGGCAAGCATGGCCGCCCCCAAGGCCATCGCTCGCCGCGCCAGAAAGTCTTAATTCCCCACGATCGCCAGCAGCTCGACCTCAAACACCAAGGGCGTGTTGGGAGGAATCTCACCACCGCCGGCGCCGCGCTCACCGTAGGCGATGCTTGAGGGGCAATGCAGGCGCGCCTTGCCGCCGACCTGCATCAGCTGCACCCCCTCGGTCCAGCATTTGATGACGCGGTTGAGCGGCAACTCGGCCGGCTTGCCGCGCTTGATCGAGCTGTCGAATTCACGCCCATCCAAAAAACGGCCAACATAATGCACTCGCACCTTGTCGGTCGCCGTTGGAAATGGCCCACTGCCTTTGCGGATAGGCTCGTAGCGCAGGCCTGAAGCCGTGGTCACTGATTCAGCAGCAGGCGTGGACGCTGCTGGGGTTTCAGTGGCGGCTGAGGCTGAGGCTGAAGCTGACGCGGCCGGCTTGACCGGATTTTTGGCCGATGTTGTTGCAGTTGCAGCGCCGAAAGAAGCGAGCAAGGCCAGCACGGCCACTATTGACTTGGACATAGTGAATTAGTTTTCCGGCAAAAGAGGCATCATCGCAGGCCAACGGGCAGTATCACCGCGGGACCGAAAACAAGCGCAACAAGGCACACCAGACACTCGATGCCCGCTCAAGGTTCAGCCCGCCGCACTGCGCCACGCGCCCGTTGCGACCCGCAGGCGCGTGGCCAGATGCAGGGCCATATTGCGGTAGAGCTGGCTGCACAAGACCGGGTCGGTACTTGCCAGCGCACTCAGCGCCTGCGGTGTGAGCAAAAAGACCTCCGACGCTTGGTCGGCCACCGCATCGGCGCTGCGGCCCTGGCCATCCAGCATGGCCAACTCTCCCAGCATCGTGCCCGCAGAAAAGCTCATGAAACGCTGTCCGCTGCTGCTTACCACGCTGATTGAACCGCGCGTTAGCACATAGACACCGCCGCCAGGGTCGCCCTCCTTGAACAAGCGTTCACCCGCCTGCAAGCTCTGCTGCTGCAGGTGTGTGATGACGATGGTTTGCTGGTCCGGGGACAACTCACGCAAAAGGCTGCACAGGGCCAAGGGCACGGCGTCCCCCAATGGCTGACCCGGGCCTGCGCCTTCTTGCAAGATCTGAAGCTCGGCCGCCTCCAAGGCATGATCCATATCCACATGCCAATGCGACAACGAGGCCGGGGCAGGTTCACCGGCCGCGACAGAGGCAGCAGCAAGGGCCTCAGGCATACAGGCCAGCAGCTGGCGGCGTTGCGCACTGTCCGACCCCAGTCCCGCCAAGAGCAAACGACAGCCACGGCGTGCCACATTGGCGTCGAGCTGCTGCAGCGCCAGCGCAGCGGATTCGTCAATCGACAAGACCCGCTGCAAATCGACAATCAAGCAGCGCGCTCCGGCGGGCAACCGTTTGACTTCATCCTGGAGGCGATCGGCATTGCCAAAAAAGAGCGCCCCCTCCAACTCCAGCGCCAGGATATGAGCGCGCTGCGAGCGCAAGAGCTGCTCCACTTGAGGCGGATAGACGCGCCGGGACGGGCGCTCCTGCGCGGTGAAACGAGCGCGCAAAAGGCTGCGATTCAAGCCGCGCAGAAACAGCACCATCGACAGCAGCAAGCCCAAGGCCACGCCTGCACCCGGCCCTTGCCACAGGGTCAGCAAGCAGACCAAGCCCATCGTCAATACACCCTCGCGGCCTGCCGCGATGCCGCGCGATGAGGGGCCCTGCTGTCGCCTCAACTGGAGCAGCAACTGCCTCAGCGAGCGGCGGTCCACCAGATTGACGGCCACGGTCAGCATTACCCCAGCCAAGACGGCGCGGGGCAAAAAGGTCAGCCACTCACCGGCAAAGCAGAACAGCAAGGCCGAGCAAAGCACCGCCCCCATGGCACCGACACGGCCGCGCCCGCCGGCCATCTGTATGGCCGTGGCGCGACTTCTGGAGCGCGTCACCGGCAGGGCGCCGATCAAGCCGCCGCCAATATTGGCCAGTCCCAGCGCCCACAGTTCGCGGTTCTCGTCACTTTGTTCACCACTGCGCTGATCAGCGGCGCGCAGATTGAGCAAAGACTCCAGGCTCCCCACCAAGGCGAGCAGAAAAGCCGTTAGGCCTAGCGGCCTGGCATGCTTGGCCAGGAGCGTCATGGTCGCACGAGGCTCGGCCCACAGCGCCAGCTGGCTTGGCCAAAAGAGGTCTGCGTCCAATGCGCCAAGCGTTGAGCCGAGTTCAAGCGAGGGCCAAGCGGCCCGAGCGAGGTGATAGCCAAGCAGCCCCATGAACATGCCAAGCAAGGCGGCCGGCAGACGCGGTGCGCGCCGAGCCAGCAGCCAAACCAAGCCGGCAGTGCCCCCCCCCAGACCCAAGGCGCCAAGATGTGCTTGCTGAAGCGCTTGCCAGCCATGCGCGGGCCAGAGTTCAGGCGCAATGGCCAGCAAGGCCGGCACTTGCGCCAGCGCCACCAGCACGGCAACTCCATTCATAAAGCCGGCCAGCACAGGCTGCGGAACGAAGCGAGCCAAACGCCCGAGCTGCAGGGCAGCCATCAATATTTGCAGCAAGCCCATGGCAATGACGGCCGCACCGAGCAGCGCCAGCACGACAGTCAGCACCTCAGCGCCGCCGACGGATTGTTCTTGCAGCAAGACTTGGCTGAGCAGCAAAGAAACAATCAAAGCCGTTGGCGAACTCGGGCCGCCCGCCGCGCCGCTGCTGCGGCAGAACAGTGCATAGATGCTTGCACTGACGATCACACAGGCAAAAGCTGCGGGCACGCCTATCAGTGCCGCCCTGCCGCCCAAAGGCGCCAGCGCCAGCACACCCAAGGTCAGCACGAGGGCAAGGCAGGCTATGGCGCCCACAGCGCCGCCAAGCAGTGAGCGCCAGCCAGCGAGGACAAAGTCAAACCGGCTACGCGCTGCTGTCATTGCACAAGATCTCGACTCCGGGCTGCAAGCCATGACGCCCGGCATGGGGTCCGACTGCGGCTGAGGGCAAGACTTGACCCTGTTTTGCGCGCGGCGTCAAGCCAAGGCAAGTACCCATGCTGTGTGGCTTGGCGTGAGCCACGCGTGCGCTGCATTGAGCCACAGTCAAGCGGTGCTACTCCGGCTTGCGCAGCCCCTCAGCGGCCTTGGCCGCGTCCGACTCCGCACCCTTGGCCGCCAAGGACTCCCGCAAGCGCTTGAGCTTTTCACGCGGGTCCTCTTTGGCGCTGCCCTCGTTCAGCCGCATCTCGGTGATAAAGCGGCTGGGTATGCCCATCACCAGCTCGCGCGACTTTTTGCGTCGGCGCAGCGTGCCCACCGCCAGCGTGCTGCGGGCCCGCGTGATGCCCACATACATCAGACGGCGCTCCTCTTCCAGGCGTTGCGCGGTCATCTCTTCGTCGTCGGCCTTGAAGGGAAGCAGCCCCTCGTTGACGCTGGCCAAAAAGACATGCGGCCATTCCAGGCCCTTGGATGCATGCAGCGTGGTCAGCGTGACCTGGTCCTGTTCTTCATTGCGCTCGGACAGCGAGATGATCACGCTGATGGTCTGCGCAACCTGCAGCACGGTCTGCTTCTCGCTCTCGAACGTACTGCCGCCGTCCTGCGTCACCTGCCCGCCGCAGCGTTTGGCGACCCAGTCGATGAAATCGAGCACATTGTTCCAGCGCGCGATCGCAACGTTCTCGTTGTCCTCGCTGCCCAGCAGATGTTCCTCGTAGCCAATGTCCTTGACCCATTCCAGCAGCAAGGCCTTGGCGGCTTCGGTGCCCTCGGTGTGCTTGGCGCGAAACTCCAGGTCGGTGATGTAGCGGCCAAACTCATGCAGCGAGCCCAGCGCCTTGGCACTCATCACCTCGCCCAGCGACTCGGCAAACAGCGACTCGAACATGCTGCTCTTCCAGCGCCCGGCGAACTGGCTGAGCGATCCCAGCGTCTGGTGGCCGATGCCTCGCTTGGGTGTGGTGATGGCACGCAAAAAAGCCGGGTCATCATCTTGATTGACCAATAGCCGCAACCAGGCGCAGAGGTCCTTGATTTCGCTTTTGTCGAAGAAGCTCTGGCCGCCCGACACTGTGTAGGGGATTTCAGCCCGGCGCAGGGCCTTTTCGAAGGTGCGGGCCTGGTGGTTGGCGCGGTAGAGGATGGCGAAGTCGCTGAAATTCTGCGCCTTGCCTTCCGCGCGTAGCGCCTGGATGCGCTGCACCGCGCGTTCGGCTTCATGCTCCTCGCCATCGGCCTCGATCAACTGGATAGGATCGCCGTCACCGAACTCGCTCCACAACTTCTTCTCGAAAATCTTCGGGTTGACGGCGATGACGTTGTTGGCGGCGCGCAGGATGGCGCCGGTCGAACGGTAGTTCTGCTCCAGCGGGATCACCTTCAGGCGCGGGTAATCGACCGGCAGACGCTTCAGGTTCTCGATCGTGGCGCCGCGCCAGCCGTAAATACTCTGGTCATCGTCACCGACCGCCGTGAACATCGCACGTGGGCCGACCAGGGCCTTGAGCAGGTCGTACTGCACGGCGTTGGTGTCCTGGTATTCGTCCACCAGGATGTAGCGCAACTGATCCTGCCAGCGCCCGCGCGCCTCGGCATGCTCGCTCAAAAGGCGCAGCGGCAAGCTGATCAGGTCATCAAAGTCCACCGCCTGATAGGCGGCCAGGCGCTCCTGATAACGCTCCATCACGACCGCTGCGGCGCGCTCATGCTCGTCCTTGGCCATGGCCAGGGCTTGCCTCGAGGTCAGGCCTTGATTCTTCCAGCCCGAGATCGTCCACTGATAGGCCTTGGCCTGGTTGGCGTCGAGTGTGCCGCCGGCATCGCGCAGCACGCCCAGCACATCGTCGCTGTCGAGAATCGAGAACTGCTCCTTCAGCCCGACCAACGGGCCCTCGCGGCGCAGGATACGCACGCCCAAAGAGTGAAAGGTCGAAATCGCCAGATCCTTGGCGGCGCGCGGGCCGATCAAAGTCTTGGCCCGCTCGCGCATTTCTTGCGCCGCCTTGTTGGTGAAGGTGATCGCACCGATATGTTTGGCCGCGTAGCCGGCCTGCAAAAGTCGAGCAATTTTTTGCGTGATCACGCTGGTCTTGCCCGAGCCCGCGCCGGCAATCACCAAGCAGGGGCCATCCAGGTGGTGGACGGCTTCGAGCTGCGCGGGATTGAGGGTGGTGGCGGGTTTGGAGGACATGCAAATCCATCTGAGAGCAGCCCGGCATGATAGCGAAGGCCGGCCTGCTCTGCCGCTTTGAGGGGTAGGCCCGGCCAGCAAGGGCACTTGCCTTGCTGCCGCCAAGATTGGGTTTTCGCGCCGATTGGCGGCTTTTGCGGGTGAGATACTCGCGCGCATCGGCGTGAACTCTCTATCCGCCGACAGATCGGATTACCTGCAAATGAAGAAGTCATTCAGGCCATGGTGGCTTGCCGCTGCTGCGCTGTTGGCGATCACTGTTTCGGCTTGGTGGGCTTACAGCGAGATTGGGCGCAACCCCGGCGAGCTGATGGATTACGCCGACCGTCGTTTGCTGGGCCATCCTCGCTTGCAGTGGCTCACACAACCGTTTGAGACCTTTTTGCGTGCTCGCCTCGACGCACCGCCCCTTGCCGAGCGTGCGCAGCGGCCATTCTTGGTACCGACACCACCGCCAAGGCGCGGGCCGACGGAGATTCGCACGCCCGACGCTGTGGGCGCCGGGGTCAAGGTCTGGCGCGTGAGCCCGCAAGGCAATCTGCCGCGCATCTCCAATGCAGCAGCCCTGGCCAAAGACGGGGATGTGATCGAGATCGAGGCCGGCGACTACCACGGTGATGTGGCGCTCTGGATGCAAAAGCGCCTGACGATTCGCGGCGTCAACGGCGCTGCGCGCATCTTTGCCGACGGGCGCAATGCCGAAGACAAGGCCATCTGGGTCATCCGTGAGGGCGACTTCGATATCAGCAATATCGACTTTATTGGCGCCCGGGCGGGTGACGGGAATGGCGCCGGCATTCGCTTTGAAGGCGGCTCACTGCGCTTGCGAGATTGCCTGTTTTGGGACAACCAGATGGGGCTGCTGAGCAGCAATATGGTGCAGGGCGCCAAAGTCACGGTGCTCGTCGAAGGCAGCGAGTTCGCCTACAGCCAC
This sequence comes from uncultured Roseateles sp., assembly GCA_963510335.1. Classification (GTDB taxonomy): domain Bacteria; phylum Pseudomonadota; class Gammaproteobacteria; order Burkholderiales; family Burkholderiaceae_C; genus Paucibacter_A. Next base: position 33,405 of record CAUPEV010000022.1, on the reverse strand, counting down.
GTGAACGGGCGCTGGGGCCATAACCTGTATGTCGGCTGGCTGGATCAGCTGACGGTGAGCCACAGCTACTTTCACCATGCCGGCGTTGGCCACCTCTTGAAAAGCCGCGCCCGGGTCAACAACATCCTCTACAACCGACTGACAGATGAGAGTGGCGGTCGCGCCAGCTATGAGCTTGAGTTCCCAAACGGCGGCATCGCGCGCGTGATTGGCAACGTCATCCAGCAGCAGCGCGACACCGAGCATTCCGTCATCGTGGCCTTCGGCGCGGAGGGCTATAAATGGCCGCTCAATCAGCTGCTCATGGGCAACAACACCCTGGTCAATGACCATCCGCATGGCGGCACCTTTTTTCGGGTCGCGCCCGGTGCCGACAAAGTCGTCTTGGCCAACAACTTGTTCGTAGGACCTGGGCGCACCCAGCCCCAAGGCGCGACCCTGGTACACAACAACCCGCGGCTGGACTGGGACTCGTTTGTCATGCCGGCCCGTCACGACTATCGTCTGCGCAATCCGCCTGCAGACCTCAGCTGGAGTCGCTTGGCCGATGAGGAACTCAACGCTGTATTGCAGCCGCATGCACAGTATGTACATCCAAGAAAGCTTGTCCCGCTGGCGGGCCCACCGCTTTGGGTCGGGGCGGAGCAGCGCACATCACCGTAGCGCCAAGCGCACAGGTACACAACTGAATCAACAATAGCTTCCCAAGATCCTTCGCCATGTCTTGTTCTCAAACACCCACCGCACGCCGCCGCCACGTCCTGCAAACGACGCTCGCCGCGGCCAGCGCACCGCTCTTTGTTCGCCACGCATTTGCCAGCGACAGCATTGAGCGCTTCGCACTCGGCCTTGCCTCCGGTTGCCCGCGCCCCAATGGCATGGTCTTGTGGACGCGCCTGACCGGCGCCAACTTGCCGGCTCTTGCCGAGGTGCGCTGGGAGTTGGCCGAGGACGAAGCCTTCACGCGCATCGTCGCGCATGGGCTCGAGCAAGCCGTGCTGGACGATGCCCACACGGTGCATGCCGAACCCGGCGGCTTGAAGCCGGATCGCTGGTATTGGTACCGCTTCACGGCATTGGGCGAGCGCAGCAGCGTCGGCCGCACGCGCACAGCGCCTGCCGCCGATGCCGATGTCAGCCATTTGCGTTTCGCCATCGCCTCTTGCCAGCGCTGGGACCATGGCCGTTATGCGGCATGGCGCCATATGGCCCAGCAAGATCTTGATCTGGTGCTGTTTTTGGGTGACTACATCTATGAGAGCGCCGCCGTGTCGAATGCCTCAGCCAGCGGCCCCTCGCCACGTGTACACATTGGCGGCTTGTGCCGCACGCTGCCCGAATATCGCCAGCGCTACGCCCAGTACAAGAGCGACCCGGCCCTGCAGGCCATGCATGCGCGCGCACCCTGGATCATCACCTGGGACGATCATGAGGTCGACAACGACTGGGCGGGCGACAGCTCGCAAGGCTTGGAGGCTGATTTTCCGGCGCGCCGCATTGCCTCGGCCAAGGCCTATTGGGAGCACATGCCCTTTACCAAAGCCATGCGCCCCAAGGGCCATGACATCCGTATTCATGAGCGTTACGACTGGGGCAAGCTGGCTCGCCTGATCACGCTGGACTGCCGCCAGTACCGTGACCCGCAAGTCTGCCCCAAGCCGGGTCGCGGCGGCTCCAACACCCAGTCGCTGAAGGAATGCCCGGCGTTTCTCGACCCCAAGCGCAGCCTCTTGGGCCAGGCGCAGGAGCAATGGCTGGCGCAAAGCTGGGATGCCTCAAGGCCTTGGAACTTGCTGGCGCAATCGACCTTGATGTCCCAAATGAACTGGCAAGAGAACCCAAATGAGCCGCGCGTGCATTGGACCGATGGCTGGGACGGCTACCCCGCCGCGCGCAGCCGCCTGCTGCAAGACCTGGTCGCCAAGAAAGTCGCCAACCCGGTGGTGCTGGGCGGCGATGTGCATGCCAACTATGTCTGCGACTTGAAGCTGGACTTCAACGATGCGGCGAGCGTGGTGATCGCCACCGAGTTCTGCGGCACCTCGATCAGCAGCCAAGGCCTGGATCAACAGCGCATTGACCGCGCTCGCCCCCACAACCCACATATCCACTATGGCCGCAGTGACCAACATGGCTTTATGAGCTTCACGCTAGCGGCGCAAGGGCTGCAAGTCGAGTTGCACACGGTGCGGGACCTTTGGGATGCCGACAGCGCGGTCGACATATCGGCGCGCTTCGAGGTGGCTGCCGGGCAGGCTGGCGCCCAAGCCAAAACCTTAGGGTAAAGCGGGGAGGCTCAGCAGCACTGGCGGTCTATTCGCCCGCCTCATCAAGCGCGGCAGCCGAGCCTGCGGATGAGGCGGCCTGCTCCATGGCCATGGGCGCAGGCTTATCTGAGGGAGTATCGGACTGCAGCTGCAAGGCCGGGTTCGGTCTGGGCAACGGGATGGGCCTGGGCGCAAGAACCGGCTTGGGCGCAGGACTCGCCTCCAGCACCGGCTCCAATTGAGCTGCCGGCGCCGCGTCTTGCATCAGCGGGGCCGCCGGACTGAGCTTGGCGGCAGGACTGTTGGGGCTGATCATCGGGCCGGTCAAAGGGCCTGGGCCCGCTGCGCCAAGGCCTTGTTGCGGCGCGGCATTTACTCCGACGACGGCGACGGCGACGACGTGGCGCCAAGCTTGCGGGCCAAACCAGAGCCACATCGGCACCACCGCCATGCCGGCCAAGACCAAGCCCAGCCAGAGCGCGCGGCGGCGCAGCTTTTGCTGTGGGGGCCAAGCCGGCACGCTGGATTCATAGGCGATCGCAGCGTTCGGCGCGGGCGCGGGCAGGAGGGGCATAGGCGTCAGCACCAGGGCAGAATGCGCCTCCCCGTCCAGCCAGGATCGCAAATCCTCGGCCAAGGCTTCGGCCCCGGCATAGCGACGACCTGCCTGGGCTGCTACCGCCTTGCGCAACAAGGCGTCCAGGCTGAAGCGTTCCAAAGCACTCAAACCCGGCCAGGAGGCGGCGGGCAAAAGCGTATTGCCATCCCCAAGAGGCTCACTCGGCAGCCGCCCGTCAACCAATAAACAAGCCAGAACGCCCAAACCAAAAACCTCGCTGGCAAAGCTCGGCGCCTTGCCGGCCAGGGCTTCTGGGCTGGCAAAACCAGGTGCCGAGGCCAACGTCAGCCCGCGCTCGAAGGGCTCAGCCGGATCGGGTATGCGCAGCAAGCCCAGACCCATCAGCTTGAGCTGCCTGTTCTTGCCCACCCACAACAAAGACGGATCGATCTCGCCCAAGAGCCAGCCCTGCTGATGCGCATAGCGAAGCGCTTCACACAGATCGACGATCAGTTGCATGCGCTCCCGCAGCGGCAGGTTCTGGCAAGCGCGCTCGATGGCTTGCCCATCGCAGGCATCAAAAACCAGATAGGGGCGCCCGTCGGCGGTGATGCCGCTGTCGCAGGGCACCTTGATGACCGGGTGCGACAAGGCGCCGAGGTCGCCGACCTGGTCACCAAAGCGCAACATGATGTCGGCTGAATCATCACAACGCGGCAGCACCAAAATAATGCAATGCCGGTCGGCAGCCAGCGCATGCCCGCCGCGATACCACTGGCCGGCCTGTGCGGTTTCGTGCCCTTGCAGCGCCATGTGCAAACGCCAAACGCCCAGCGCCGCGCCCTCCCGCAGCAAGGCTGGAGGCGACGGAGGCGGAAGGGTGAGTTCAGGCATTCGCATAGGTTTGGAGCCGGGATCGTAGAGGAGGTCTATGTCATTTGCCCCCTCGCGCCCCTGCTGCAAAAGGAGGGTCATGCGCATTCGCTCACACTCGCTGCGCCTTTGTGAGTTGCTGATGCTGACAGCAAGAAAGCAGGCCATGTTCAGCCGACAGCAAGCCGGGCTTGCGATACTGCTGCTCACCCATGCAAGCCATACTCGCCATCACCCTGCCCTTTTTTGCTCTGATCTTGTGTGGCTATCTGGCGGCGCAGCGCGGCGTGCTGGCGGAATCAGCGATTCCTGGCTTGAACGGTTTTGTGCTTTTCTTTGCCCTGCCCTGCTTGTTGTTTCGCTTCGGCCTCAACACGCCCTTGGCCACCCTGCTCAATCCGGCCGTGCTGAGCGTCTATATCGCCGCGGCACTGATCGTGGTGGCGCTGACGATCAAGCTGACCTTGTCCGCGCAAGTGCAGATGAAGGACGCGGCCTTTGGCGCTCTGGTGGCAGCCTTCCCCAACACCGGCTTTATGGGCGTGCCGCTGCTGGTGGCACTGCTGGGTGAAGCAGCAGCAGGGCCGGTGATTTGCACCATCTTGGTGGATTTATTCCTCACCAGTTCCCTGTGCATTGCTCTGGCCCGTGGGCATGACGCAGGGCGCGGCAATGCGGCTGCGGCCCTGAATCAGGCCTTGCGCGGTGCGCTGTCCAATCCCCTGCCCTGGGCCATCGCGCTGGGTTTGATGGTCGCCGGCATGGATCTGACGCTGCCCGGACCGCTGATGACGGTGATCAAGATGCTCGCTGACGCGGCTTCGCCGGTGGCGCTGTTCACCATCGGCGCGGTGCTCTGGCGGGCCGGCCAACATGCGCACAGCCGCACGCCGCCGGCGCGCTTTTTGCCCGTCGCGCTGATCAAGTTGCTCATCCACCCTTGTCTGGTGTGGTGTCTTGCTTGGGCCGCGATGGCCATGGGCGCCCCATTGAGTGCTTTCCAAGTGACGGTGCTGACCCTGGCAGCCGCCTTGCCCAGTGCCAGCAATGTGTCACTGCTGGCCGAGCGCTATGGCGCCGACAACGGCCGCATCGCCCGCATCATCCTGGCGTCGACGGTGCTGGCCTTCTTGAGCTTCTCGACGCTGGCTTGGTGGCTGACGACCCGAAGTGTCCTGATCTGATACGCTTTGCCGCCATGCTCTCGGAACGGTCCCACTTGCTGCATCAATTCAAAAACAGTGCCCGCTTTGCTCTGCGCAGCCTGCTTGGAGCCGGGCTAGCGCTAATTGGCTTGGCCGCATCGGCGGCCCCACAGCAAACCGCCTACCAGCAACCCTCGCCCGCAGTGCGCGAGCTGCTTGATGCGCCGGCCTTGCCCAAACATCTGGTGTCACCGAACAAGCAGTTTTTAGCGCTGTTGGAGCTGCGCCGCTTCAGTACGCTGGCCGAGCTGGCCCGCCCCACCCTCAAGCTGGCCGGCCTGCGCTTTGATGCGGCAAGCGGCGTGCCAAGCCAGACGGCCGCCATTCAACGCCTGCGCCTGCGCCCCTTGCTGAATGCGCAGGCGCCCGAACAAATCGTCGATCTAGGCAATGGCAGTCCGCCGGGCCGGAGTTTTTTCCACAGCTTCAGCTGGGCCCCTGATGGGCAGCGCTTTTTGCTTGAACGGCGCACCGACCTGGCCAATGAGTTGTGGGTGGGCGATGCCACCAGCGGTGAGCTGCAAAGAGTCGCCGGCCTGCGTCTCAACAACGCTTTGGGGCAGGGAGAGCTGGCCTGGTTGAATGCCAGCGAGCTGGTGGTGCTGGCGCGGGTCGAGCCCCGAGCTGCGGCGCCGCGCTTGCCGGCGGTGCCGAACGCGCCGCTGGTGCGTGAAACTTCCGGGCGCGCCTCGCCCGAACGCACGCATGCAGACTTGCTGCAGACGCCGCATGATGAACGCCTGCTGGAGCACCACGGGCTCTCGCAGCTGACGCGCGTCAATTTGCGCACTCTGCAGACCAAGAAGCTCGGTGAGCCGGCGCTGTTTTTCAGCGTCACCAGTCTCGGCGAAGCCGACGCGCTGCTGACCGAACGCATCACCCGCCCCTTCAGCTACAGCCTGACCTGGGACGACTTCCCGCAAGTCATAGAAGTGCGCCGGCCAGACGGTGGCGTGCTGCGCGAAATTGCCAGATTGCCGCTCAAGCGTGGCGTTGCCATCAACGGTGTGCTGCCGGGCCCGCGCATCTTCTATGCCTCGCCCAACAAGGATGCGGCGGTCTATTGGGTCGAAGCCCTGGACGGCGGCAACCCGAACAATCGTGCCACTCACCGCGACCGCTTGATGCGCCTGGACGCTCCTTACAGCGGTGAGGCCCAAGAACTGTTGCGCCTGCCGCACCGCTTCAAGGACATGCAGTTTCTCGATGAAGGCCAGCACGCCTTGGTCAGCGAAGACGATGGCCTGCGGGCCTGGACACGCAGCTACTTGCTGGCCTTGCGCGGCGGCAGCATACGCACCGTGTTTGACCACTCGATGCGCGAGCGCTATGCCCACCCCGGCAGCCCGGTGATGCGCATGTCGCCAGCCGGCCGCATGCTCGCGCAGACCCAGGGCGGAGGTCTCTTGCTGATTGGCGCCGGCGCCAGCCCCAAGGGCGATCGGCCATTTCTCGACCGCTTGTCATTGCGCGACGCCAGTGTGCAGCGACTGTTCCAATCGGGCGAGGCGATCTACGCGCAGCCGCTTGAGCTACTTCACGACGGCCATATGTTGAGCTTGCAGGAGAGCATCAACACGCCGCCCTCCTTGTTCATCCAGAGCTTGAGCCAGCCCCAGACGGCGCCGCTCGCCCTGACGCGGGCGCGCCCCCCGCACCCATTGATGCGCAAGATTCGCCGCGAGTTGGTCAGCTTCAAGCGCAGCGACGGTGTTGAGATGTCCTTCTGGATGTATCTGCCGCCTGATTACAAAGAGGGAGAAGCACGCCCGACCCTGGTCTGGGCCTATCCGCTCGAGTTCAACGATGCGGCGCTGGCCGGTCAAATCAGTGGCGCCGCCAACCGTTACCCCAATTTCAGTGGCATCAGCCCCTTGATGCTGGTGTTGGACGGCTATGTCGTGCTGAACGAAGCGACCATGCCCATCGTGGGCGACGCCAAGGCGGTCAATGATGAGTTCATCGAGCAAGTCAGCATGAGCGCCCGCGCCATCATCGACAAGGCCGAGGACTTGGGCGTCACCGACCCGAAACGCGTCGCCATTGGCGGCCACAGTTATGGCGCCTTCATGGCCATCAATCTGCTGGCTCACACGGATCTCTTCAAAACCGGCATCGCGCGCAGTGGCGCCTATAACCGCACGCTGACACCGTTTGGCTTCCAGAGCGAGCGGCGCTCGCTCTGGGAAGCCCGCGACACGTATCTCAAACTCTCGCCCTTCCTCTACGCCAACCAGATCAAAGAACCTGTGCTGCTGATTCATGGCGACGCAGATGACCGCGCCGGCACGATCCCTATGCAGTCCGAGCGGCTCTATCAAGCCTTGGCCGGCACCGGTGGCACGGCCCGTTATGTCTTGCTGCCACTGGAAGCGCATGGCTACACCGCGCGCGAATCGGTGGGCCATGTGCAATGGGAAATGCGTCAATGGCTGAGAACCCATCTCGGCGACCCGAAAGCGGCGCGCTGATGACGCTCACTTTGCCGGCTTGGACCTCGAGGCTGTTTGCCACATTTTTTCTGTTTGGCTGCGACCAGGCTCGCATCGCCAAGCTCCAGGTGGGCGTTTCCAGCGAAGCCGACGTGCGCCAGCAATTCGGTGAGCCCGAGCATGTCACTGAACAAGCCGATGGCAGCCGAGTCCTCGCCTACCCGCGTCAGCCCGAAGGCTCAACCAACTACGAAATCGCGCTCGGCGCCGACGGCAAGCTGAGTGCGCTGCGCCAACTCTTGACCCCCGAGAACTTCGCCCAGATCCAGCCCGGCATGACGCAAGCCGAAGTCAAGCGCCAGCTAGGCAAACATGCAGCAGCGCACCGCTACGCCATGGCGCCAGAAGAGGAGGTATGGGAGTGGCGCTTTGTTGACGGTGGCATCAAGAAGATATTCACCGTGAGCTTCGGCCCCGATCGCCTCGTACGCGCGAGCCGCACCGAAGACGATCCCCGGGAAGTCTTGCCCAAAGCCTGAGCCCGGCAAGCGAGGTCGCCCCGCAGCCAATGCTCAAGGGGGATTGGGGGCGATCCGCATCGCGGCGACAAAGACCGCCCCACCCCTATGAAAAGACGCCGGCAAGGGCGCCTGCCGATTACTTGCCGCCCGGCAGCTTGCTGTCCACGCCCTTGACGTAGAAGTTGACGCCGGAGAGGAATTTGTCGTCGGCGACTTCCCCCTTCTTCACCAGCTCTTTGCCATCTTGGCCAACGATGGGGCCCTTCCAGATGGCGAAGCTGCCGTCCTTCAGCCCGGCCTTGATCTTGTCGATCTGCGCCCGCGTGTCGGCCGGCACGGCCTCGGCAATGGACACCATATCGATCGCGCCTTCCTTGACGCCCCACCAGGCATGTTTGCCCGGCCCGGCCGCCCACGTGCCGTCCAGCGCTTCGCGCACCGAGGCGATGTAGTACGGCGCCCAATTGATCACCGCCGAGCCCAAATGCGCTTTGGGCCCATAGGCGGTCATGTCGGAGTCCCAGCCGAAGGCGTACTTCCCGTTCTTCTCGGCCGTCTGCAGCACCGCGCTGGAGTCGGTGTTTTGCATCAGGACATCAGCGCCGCCGTCGATCAGGGTCTGTGCGGCCTCGGTTTCTTGCGGCGGGTCAAACCATTTGTTCACCCACACCACCTTCACCACCGTCTTCGGGTTGATGCTTTGCGCGCCGAGCGTGAAGCTGTTGATATTGCGGATCACCTCGGGGATGGGGATGGAGCCGACCACGCCCAGCGTGCCGGTCTTGCTCATCTTGCCGGCGATGACGCCGGCCATGTAGGCGCCCTCATAGGTGCGCGAGTCATAACTGCGCAGATTGGCGGCTTGCTTGTAGCCGGTCGCATGTTCGAACTTGACGTCCGGGCTATCGGCCGCAACCTTGAGCATGGGTTCCATATAGCCGAAGGTAGTGCCAAAGATCAGCCTATTGCCCTGGCTCACCATGTCGCGGAAGACCCGCTCGGCATCGGCCGCCTCGGGCACTTTTTCCACGAAACTGGTTTGCACCTTGTCGCCGAATTCCTTCTCGACCGCCTTGCGCGCGTTGTCATGCGCAAAGGTCCAGCCGCCATCGCCGACCGGGCCGACATAGGCAAAAGCGATCTTCAAGGGCTCGGCTTTGGCGGCGGCGGACGCAGCAGGGGCCGCGGCCGAGGCTGCCGCAGCAGCCGGCTCCTCGGCCTTCTTGCCGCAAGCCGCCAGCAGAGCTGCCGCGCCGGCCAGCGCCGTCAATGAACCCAATTTCAATACAAAGCTGCGCTTATTCATCGTCGTCATCTCCAAAAAGAAAGAAAGCTTCAATCAAGACCCAGGAAAGAATGGCTTGCCCAGCGAGGCCGGCATATTGGCCCGTATAAAAGCGGCGTTACTGGAAATCAAGACCAGCACCACAATGGTGGATAGATAAGGCAGCATGCTGAGGAACTGACTCGCCACTTCAACCCCTTGGCCCTGCAGATAGAACTGCAGCATGGTGACAAAACCGAACAAGTAAGCACCAAGCAGGATGCGTGCCGGCCGCCAAGTGGCAAAGGTCGTCAAGGCCAAGGCGATCCAGCCCTTGCCGGCAATCATGCCTTCGACCCAGAGCGGCGTGTAGACCGTGGACACATAGGCACCGGCCAAGCCGCATAAGCTGCCGCCGGCCATCACCGCGCCCAAGCGAATCCAGCGCACCGGATAACCCAGCGCATGCGCGGACTCCGGCGACTCGCCCACCGCTCGCAGCACCAGGCCGGCGCGCGAGCGGTACAAAAACCAGGCCAGGGCGGCGGTCATGGCCATAGCGCCGTAAACGAGCGGATGCTGTTTGAACAGCGCCGGGCCGATAAAGGGGATGTCGGCCAGATAGGGCCACTCGAAGCTGCTGCGAGGGCCCAGCTTTTCGGACGTGTAGCGGATGCCGACAAAGGCCGAAAATCCAGTGCCAAACAGGCTAAGGGCCAGGCCGGCCGCATATTGATTGGTGTTGAGCCAGATCACCAGCACGCCAAACAAGCCGGCCAGCAAGGCGCCTGCGCCCATGCCGGCAGCAAAAGCCAGCAAGCTGCTGCCGGTGTGCACGGCGGTGGCGAAGCCGGCGATTGCGGCGACCAGCATCAAGCCCTCGGCGCCGAGGTTGACGATGCCGGCGCGCTCATTGATCAACAACCCTAAGGCGGCCAGCGCCAGCAAGGTGCCGGCGTTCAGCGAGGCGGCGATCAACAATGCGATGGCGTCCATGCTGTCCCGGGCTTAAGTGCTGCTCGCGCGCAGGCTGCGGCGCAAGCGGTAATTGATCAAGGTATCGCAGGCCAAGAGCGAGAACAAAAGCAAGCCCTGGAACACGCCGGTGATGGACTTGGGCAGGCCCAGGCGCGTTTGCGCCAGCTCGCCGCCGATATAGAACATGCTCATCAAAATGGCCGAAAACACAATGCCGACCGGGTGCAGACGACCGACAAAGGCGACGATGATGGCGGCAAAGCCGTAGCCGGCCGGCACATAGGGTGTGAGCTGGCCCAGCGGCCCGGCCACCTCCTGCGCGCCGGCGAGGCCGGCCATCGCGCCCGACAGCAGCAGTGCCGTCCACAGCGCGCGCGTCGAGGAGACACCGGCATAACGCGCCGCCGCAGGGGCCAGGCCGCCGACCTGCAGCGCAAAGCCGGCATAAGAGCGGAACAGCAGCACCCAAAAGGCGAGCACCGAGCCCAGCGCGATCAAGACGCCGATATTGAGCCGGGAGCCCTCGAACAAGCGCGGGATCTTGGTGACGGCCAAGAAGCTGATGCTTTGCGGGAAGTTATAGCCCTGCGGGTCTTTCCAGGGGCCGTAAACCAAGTAGCTGAGCAAAAGATCGGCGACATAGACCCGCATCAGGCTGACCAGAATCTCGTTGGCATTGAAGCGCGCGCGCAGCAGCGCCGTGATGCCGGCCCAGGCCATGCCGCCCAGCATGCCGGCGAGCAAGATCCACAGCACGATGATGCGGCCCGTGTTGGCATCGGCCTGCATGGCCACCCAGCCGCCGGCCAAGGCGCCGATGATGAACTGGCCCTCGGCGCCGATATTCCAGACATTGGCGCGAAAGCAAACTGCCAGACCGAGCGCAATCAAGACCAGCGGCGTCGCCTTCAGGCCCAGCTCGCTCCAGGCATTGGCGGAGCGGATAGGCTCCCAGAAAAACATCTGCAGGCCGCGCAGCGGGTCTTTGCCCAGCAACAAGAACAGGCTGACACCCAAGGCCACCGTGATCGCCAGCGCCAGCAGCGGCGAAGCCAAACCCATCAGCTTGGACGGCTGCGGACGCTGCTCAAGCCTGAACATGGCTTGACCCTTCCTTTGAATTCCACAAGCCGCTCATCCACTCGCCAATCATGGCCCGGCTGGCCTCAAGCACCGGCACGGCCGGCGACAAACGGCCCTGCGCCATCACGACCAGGCGGTCACTGATTTCAAACAATTCGTCCAACTCCTCGCTGAGCACCAAGACAGCGCAGCCGGCATCGCGCAGCTTCAATAACTCGCCACGGATCTGCGCGGCCGCACCGACATCAACGCCCCAGGTCGGCTGAGCAATGATCAAGACCTTGGGTGTCGCGTCAATCTCGCGGCCGACAATGAACTTCTGCAAATTGCCGCCCGACAAGCTGCGCGCCGCCGCTCCGGCACCGCCGGCGCGCACAGAGAAGCGCGCAATCAGATGCTCGGCCAAACGCTGCACCTGCGCGGTGCGCAGCCAGCCCCAGCTCGTCACGCTATCGGTGCGCGTCAACAAGGTGTTTTGTGCCAACGAGAGGCTGGGCACGGCGCCGCGCCCCAGCCGCTCCTCGGGCACAAAATGCAGGCCCAAGCGGCGCCGTTTGCGCGGGCTGCTGCGCGCAATGTCCTGCCCGAACAATTGCACCGAGCCGGGCTGGCCGCGCGGATCTTCGCCCGACAGCGCGGCCATCAACTCCTGCTGGCCATTGCCGGAGACGCCCGCCACGCCGACGATCTCGCCGGCATGCAGATTCAATTCGATATCGACCAAGGTGGTGCCAAATGGTTCTGCCTTGGCCAGGCTGAGGCGGCGTAGGCTCAAGGCCAGGCCGCCGGCCTTGTTGGGAAGGCGCTGCAGCGGCGGCGGCTCGGCCCCAATCATCAGACGCGACAGCTCGCTATTGCTCTGCGTGCGCGGGTCGACCTCGCCCGTCACCCGGCCGGCGCGCAGCACCGTGCAGTGATCGCACAGCGCCCGGATCTCGTCGAGCTTGTGGCTGATGTACAAAATACTGCAGCCCTGCGCGGCCAATTGGCGCAAGGTGACAAACAACTTGTCAACGGCACGCGGCGTCAGCACCGAGGTTGGCTCATCGAGGATCAACAACTTCGGCTCGGTCAGCAGCGCGCGGACGATCTCGACCCGCTGGCGCTCGCCGACCGACAAGCTGTGCACCGGGCGCTGCGGGTCCACCTCAAGCCCATAACTCTGCGCCACGGCGGAGATGCGCTCGGTCAACTCGGCAAGACTGGCGCCTTTGTCCAAGCCCAGCCAAATGTTTTCGGCCGCGCTCAGCGTGTCGAACAGCGAGAAATGCTGGTACACCATGCTGATGCCCAGCGCCCTCGCCTGCGCCGGGCTCTTCAGCGCAATCGGCTGACCATTCCAAAGCGCCTGGCCGGCGTCGGGCTGCACCGCGCCGTAGATGATCTTCATCAGCGTCGACTTGCCGGCGCCGTTCTCACCCAAGACCGCATGGATCTGCCCCGGCGCCACCGTCAACGACACCCCATCGTTCGCCTTGACCGCAGGGTATTGCTTGCTGATACCGGTGAGTTGCAGACGGGCTGGGCTCATGAATGGCTGACGCTGGATAAACGCTATGGCTAAGGCGTCATCATAGGGGCCGCATGCTGGGTGGGCGTATCTTGGCTGAACAGATTGACCCAGCGCTCCTCCGGACTTTCACCCTCTTGACGGCGCCACAGGGACGAGACATACATTGCCTTGGCTTGAGCGCCAGCGACTCGCTGGAACACGGCCCGGTAGGACAGCATCACCAGGCCGGGCGCCAGATCCATGATCCGCGCTTCGCTGAGCACATAGGCCGGGGCAAAGCCGGGCGTCTGCGCCAAGGGGGCGAGGTTTTCAGCCAAGCCCGCAAAGCCACTCGGATAGACACCGAGGAACTCGGGCGCCAGCAGCGCCTTGTAGGCCTGCACGTCACCGAGGGTCATGGCTTGCCAGACGCGGGTTTCAAGGGCGATGAAGAAGGCTATTCTTTCTGCGCTCATCAACTGCTGCTCCTGGAAAATTTCGGCACGCCGGCCACATAGGCGCTGTGCAGGTTGCGCTCATCCGACAAGCCCATCCAGGCGAACACCCGCTCATGCAGGCCGCGCGCGACCTCGGCGCGGGCCTTGGCCACCGGGCCCAACGCCCAGTCCCACACGCAGACATCGGCCAGCGTGCCGACGCCGAAGTGGCCCATCTCGCCCGCCAGCCCCAGCGCCTCGGCTGCGCCGCGTGTGGCCGCGTACAGCCCCGCCCAAGCGCTCATGCGCTGGCCGGCCAGGGCCTGCACCTTGTAGCCATCCAGCAGATTGCGCTGCATGGACAAGCTGGTGCCGCCGCCCACATCGCTGGCCACGCTGACCGCCACACCGGCCTGCGCAGCGGCCGCCCAGTCAAACAGCCCGCTGCCGAGGAAGAGATTGGACGAGGGGCTGAAGGCAATCTGCGCGCCGCTGGCAGCAATCGCGGCGCGATCGGCGTCGTCCAGCCAGACGCCATGCGCAAGAACAGCGCGCGGATGCAAGAGGCCCTCGCGGGCATAGACGTCCAGATAGCTGCGCGCGTCCGGGAACAGCTCGCTCACCCAAGCCACCTCGGCGCGGTTCTCGGCCACATGGGTTTGCATATACAGCGACGCGTCGGCGCGGCATAGGGCCCCGGCCATCGCCAACTGGGCGGGCGTGCTGGTCGGCGCAAAACGCGGCGTCACTGCATAACTCAAGCGGCCCCGGCCATGCCAGCGCGAGATCAGGTCGAGGCAGTCACGCTCGGCGCTGGCCACATCGGCGTCCAGCAGCGCGGTCGGCGCATTGCGATCCATCAAGACCTTGCCGGTGATCAAGCGCATGCCGCGCTGCGCTGCAGCCTCGAACAAGGCCTCGGCCGAGACCTTGTGGACGGTGGCGAAGACCACCGCAGCGGTCGTGCCATGGGCCAGCAGCGCATCCAAGAAGCGCTCGGCACCCAGCCTCGCGACGACCGGCTCGGCATAGCGACACTCGGCCGGGAAGGTGTAGGTGTTGAGCCAGTCCAGCAGCTCGGCGCCATAGGAGGCGATCACATCGAGCTGGGGGCAATGCACATGGGTGTCGATGAAGCCGGGCAGGATCAGGCGGCCGCTGTGGTCGATTTTTTGCCAGGTAGCGTCGGGCGCCTCGGCTTGAGTGCCTGCGATACGGCCCGTTTCATCGATCAGCAGCCAATGGTCGGGCTGGAAGCGCACGCCATTGACCAGGCCGGGCTCCAGTTCACCCCAGGCCGGCGCAGCGGTGAAGTCGAGCAAATCGCCGCGCAGGGCCAGGCGTTGAGAGCTGTTGTTGGTCAAGATCGTCATGGAATATTGGGGAGTTTATTGAACTCGGCTGGAGCCAGCGATTGCGCCGTCTCGCGTACCTGCTCGCGCAACCAGCGCAGCGCGGCCGATCTGTGCGTGAGCTGGTGCCAAAGTTGGTAATAGTTCATCGCCGGAAAGGCGACCGGGCAAGGCAGCACCGTCACCGGCAGGCCCTTCAAATAGCGTGAGCAGAACAGCCGTCCGGTCGTCAGCACCAAGAGGCTGCGCGCCACCATCTGCGGCAGCTGGCCGAAATGTGCGCTGCGCACGGCCACGCGGCGGCTCAGGCCCAGCCCGGACAGATGCTGGTCGATCACGCCGGGCTGGCCCGCTGCCAGCGGCATCGGGGCCAGGTGCTGGCAGTCCAGATAGCGCGCCAGCGTCCAACTGGCCGGATCGCGCTGCCAAGCCTTGGCGGCCGGGTGCTTCGCTGCAAGCAGGCAAACCACCTCGTCGCTGAGCAAGCCGCCGAGGTGCAGCTCGTCGGGCGGCTGCAGCCAGTTGCCGATGACCAGATCCAGCTCGCCGCTGCTCAAACCCCGGCGGTAATCGAATTGCGCGGACAGCGGTTGCAGATCCAGCCGCAAGCCGGGTGCGGCCTGCTGCAAGCGGCCGACCAGCTCGGGCAGAAACAAGGGGTCGAGGTAGTCGCTGACGGCGATGCGTACCGACAACTCCGCCGTGGCCGGCTCGAATGCGCTGGCATCTCTGCGGCTATTGCGGCCGAACAGGCTCTGCGCTTCTTGCAAGAGTCGGCCGGCCGGCTCCAGCAGCTCCAGCGCGACGGCGGTCGGCGTCATGCCGGCGCCGCTGCGCACCAGCAAGGCGTCGCCGGTGAGCGCACGCAGGCGCCGCAGCTGCGCACTGACGGCGGGCTGCGTGCTGTTCAGCCGCATAGCGGCCCGCGATACGCTGCGTTCGCTGATCACTGTGTGCAAGACCCGGACGAGTTGGAGCTCGATCTTGTCGAAATCGGCGCGCTGGCTCATGTTTTCAAATCCATACTGACTATGCGCATAATCGTATAGCCTGAAGCGACACGCGCGTTACTTTCGGTGCAAACTTCGACAAGCCATCATGAACACCCCCGCCGCCCGTCCGCTACGCTTCTTCCATCAAGGCCAGATCCGGGCCGTGCAAGGCTTGCCCGTCACGACCACGGTCTTGCAATACCTGCGCGAGCAGGCCTCAGGGCCATGTTTGGGCAGCAAGGAAGGCTGCGCCGAGGGCGACTGCGGCGCCTGCACGGTGCTGGTGGCGGAGTTGCACGAAGGCCAGCTGCAGCTGCGCAATATCAACGCCTGCACGCAGTTTTTGCCCACGCTGGATGGCCAGGCCCTGCTGACGGTGGAAGACCTGGGCTCGTCCACCGACTTGAATCCTGTCCAGCAAGCCTTGGTCGACTGCCATGGCGCGCAATGCGGCTTTTGCACCCCCGGCTTTGTGATGTCGCTGCAAGCCTGCTATGAAAAACACAGCGCTGCCGGCACGCGGCCAACCCGCCAGCAGCTGGCCGACGAGCTGGCCGGCAATTTGTGCCGCTGCACCGGCTATCGGCCGATTCTGGATGCGGGGGAGAAGATGTTCGAGCTGCCAGGCCGGCGCCTGGACTTGGCGGCGGTGACGCTGGGTCTGAAGCAGCTGGCTGGTGACCAGCCCATGCATTTCGAGGCACCTAACCCGGCTTTCAATCAGCGCGTGGACAGCTTTGATGCGCCGCGCACGCTGGCCGCGCTGGCCGCTCTGCTTGAGGCCAAGCCCGGCGCTCGCTTGCTGGCCGGCTCCACCGATATCGGCCTCTGGGTCAATAAGCAGTTCCGCGACTTGGGCGACCTGATCTATATCGGCGCTGTCGACGAATTGCGTCAGATTCGAGTCGAGCCATTTGACGGCCGGCCGGGCCTGTGGATTGGTGCTGCTGCATCGCTTGAGGACGCCTGGGCCGCGCTGACCGAGGCAGCGCCACCTTTGCGCGAGCTGTGGCTGCGCTTTGCCTCACCGCCGGTGCGCAGGGCCGGCACGTTGGGCGGCAATATCGCCAACGGCTCGCCGATCGGCGACGGCGCGCCGGCCTTGATCGCACTCGGCGCCGAGCTGGTTTTGCGACGCGGCAGGCTGCAGCGCCGGCTCAAACTGGAGGATTTTTACCTCGCCTATATGCAGAATGCCTTGCAGCCGGGCGAGTTCATTGAAGCCATGCATCTGCCCCTGCCGACGGCTGAATGGCGGCTGCGTGCTTACAAGATTGCCAAGCGCTATGACAGCGATATTTCTGCGGTCTGCGCGGTGCTTTCAATCCGGCTGGACGGCGAGTTGGTCGCTGAGGCGCGGCTGGTCTTCGGCGGCATGGCAGCGGTGGTCAAACGAGCCGCTTTGGCCGAAGCGGCCTTGCTTGGCAAAGCCTGGACCGAGGCCGCGATGATCGACGCGCAAGCTGCGCTGACCAGTGACTTCACCCCGATGAGTGATGCCCGCGCCAGCAGCGCCTACCGGATGCAGGTTGCACAGAATCTGTTGCGCCGGCTTTGGTTGGAGACCCGATCAGATGCACCCTTGGCGGCCAGCGACTTGAGCGTCTGGCAGGCGGTTTCTTTCAACAAGAACATGATGACCGGGAGCGCCGCATGAACGCCGCCGCAGCCCAAGTGGGGGTGAGTCGCCCGCATGAATCGGCCGCCCTGCATGTGTCGGGCGAAGCGGTTTACACCGATGACATCGCCGAGGCCGCGGGCACGTTGCACGCGGCGCTGGGTCTGTCGCCGGTCGCACATGGCAAGCTGCTGGGTATTGATCTGGACCTGCTGCGCGCCCAGCCCGGTGTGGTGGCGGTTTTGACGGCGGCCGATATTCCGGGCGCCAACAACTGCGGGCCGCTGCTGCATGACGACCCCATCCTGGCCGCCGATGTATTGAGTTACCTAGGCCAGCCGGTCTTTGCCGTCATCGCCAGCAGCCGTGGCTTGGCTCGGCGCGCAGCTGCGCTGGCCAAGAGCGCCATTCGCTTCGAAGCGCTGCCCGCTGTGCTGACGGCCAAGGCCGCGCATGAGCTGGGCCAGTATGTGTTGCCGCCCATGCACCTGAACCGGGGTGACGCGCAGACAGCTCTCGCAGCAGCGCCGCACCGGCTCAGTGGCGAATGGTCGGTCGGCGGCCAGGAGCAGTTCTACCTGGAAGGCCAGATCAGCTATGCATTGCCGCAGGAGCAGCAAGCGATGCTGGTGCATTGCTCGACCCAGCATCCGAGCGAAATGCAGCTGCTGGTCGCCCACGCTTTGGGCTACGCCGCGCACCAGGTGCAGGTGCAGTGCCGGCGCATGGGCGGTGGTTTCGGCGGTAAGGAGTCGCAGTCGGCCTTGTTCGCCTGCGTGGCGGCCGTCGCTGCAACGAAGCTGCGCCGCCCGGTCAAGCTGCGACTGGACCGCGATGACGACTTCATGATTACCGGCCGCCGCCATGGCTTTGATTACCGCTGGGATGTCGGGTTTGACGAGACCGGCTTGCTGCTGGGCGCCGAGGTCGATCTGATCTCCAACTGCGGCCATTCTGCTGATCTGTCGGCGCCGGTGATGGCGCGCGCGCTCTGCCATTTCGACAATGCCTACTTTTTGCCTCATGTGGCTTTGCATGGCTTTTGCGCCCGCACCAACACGCAGAGCAATACCGCATTCCGGGGCTTCGGGGGGCCGCAAGGGGCCTTGGCGGTCGAGATGATTTTGGACTCGATTGCGCGCCGTCTCGAGTTGGACCCGTTGCTGGTGCGACAGCGCAATTTCTATGCGGACGCTGGTGGTCGCAACATCACGCCTTATGGCCAACAGGTCGAAGACAACATCCTGGCGCCGCTGAGCGACAGGCTTGTTGAGACCAGCGACTATCACGCCCGGCGCGCAGCAATTGCGAGCTTCAACGCCAGCAGCCCGGTCTTGAAGAAAGGCCTGGCGCTGACGCCGCTGAAGTTCGGCATCAGCTTCAACGTCGTGCACCTGAACCAGGCCGGCGCCTTGGTCCATGTCTATACCGACGGCTCTGTGCTGGTCAATCACGGCGGCACCGAGATGGGCCAGGGGCTCAACACCAAGGTCGCGCAAGTGGTGGCGCATGAATTGGGCATCCCCTTGAGCAGCGTGCGCTGCAGCGCCACCGACACGCAAAAGGTCGCCAACACCTCGGCCACCGCCGCCTCCACCGGCAGCGATTTGAATGGCAAGGCGGCGCAGGATGCGGCGCGCAAGATCAAGCAAAGGCTGAGCGTCTTGGCGGCGCAAATATTTGGCTGCGCGCCGGACGCTGTGCGCTTTGAGGCCGGGCGGGTCAGCGCAGCTGAGCAGTCACTTAGTTTTGCCGAGCTGGTCCACAAAGCCTATATGCAACGCGTGCAACTCTGGAGCGATGGTTTTTACACCACGCCGGGCCTGCACTGGGACCGCGCCAAGCTACAGGGCAAGCCCTTTTACTACTACGCATTTGGAGCGGCGGTGGCCGAGGTCTTGGTCGACACGCTGACGGGCGAGAGCCGCGTCACGCGCGCCGATGTGCTGCACGATGTCGGCAAGTCCTTGAACCCGGCCTTGGACATCGGCCAGGTCGAAGGCGCTTTTGTGCAGGGCATGGGCTGGTTGACGACCGAGGAGCTCAGGTGGCATCCGCAATCAGGCGCCCTGCTGACCCATGCGCCAAGCACCTACAAGATCCCGACCGCCAACGACAGTCCGCCAGATTTCAGGGTTAGTTTGTTTGACCAGCCCAATGCCGCCGACAGCATTCATCGCTCGAAAGCGGTCGGTGAGCCACCGCTGCTCTTGCCTTTTTCGGTGCTGCTGGCGATCAAGGATGCGGTCGCTTCCGCCGGGCCGGCCGGCAGTGACCCGCTGCTGCTCGCGCCGGCCACCGCCGAGGCGGTGCTCTGCGCCTTGAACAAGCTGCAAGCCGTCAACTGAACAGGGCCGCCAGTCGCTCCACGGCCGCGACCGATTGAGCGCGGTCAATGCGGGTATCGTCATTGCCGAAGTCGCCCTCGCCCTGCGCCTGCACCAGCACGCCGTCGCGGCGCGGCAGCATAAAGAGGTTGTGGCCTCGGTAGATCAGCGCGTAGTCCACCTCGATTTGGGGCACCAGGCGCGCCGTCTGGCCGCGCACCGGGATGATGGACTTGTCACCCAGTAGCGCCCGCGCGCCATAGCCGGTGCAGTTGACGATGGTGCGCTCGCGCAAGCCGCCAAACTGGCGCGGATGTTCAAACACCTCATGCACGATCTCACCGCCGGCGCGCACAAAGTCATCCATCAAAAGCCGCTGATAGCTGGAAATATTGAAGCTCATCTGCGTGAAGCGCTTGGCATGGGCGACGCGAAACGGATGCTCGCCCGGCCTCAGCAGCACGGACT
Organism: uncultured Roseateles sp.; assembly: GCA_963510335.1. GTDB lineage: Bacteria > Pseudomonadota > Gammaproteobacteria > Burkholderiales > Burkholderiaceae_C > Paucibacter_A. Next base: position 13,537 of record CAUPEV010000022.1, on the reverse strand, counting down.
TGGGGCGGATGTCGTCCAGTTCGCCAATCAGATCCGGATAGTCGGGTTCATCGTCCCCGCCATGCGCTGACGCCGGCAAGGGCTGATCGAATGGGACGTCCGACAAGAAATAGCCGTCGCGCCACTCGACCGGCCGGTCGGCCAGGCCGAGCAGGCTTTGGTAAGTCTTGAAGGAGCTGCGCGCCATCGAGGCCCAGGCCTGAGTCCAGGCCGGCGTGGCGTATTCGCTGCTGCAGATGCGCGAGTCCGGCGACCACATGCCGGTGGCTTTGGATGAAGCCACTTCGGGCGGGCGATCCTTGCAGTAAATGCGCACCTTCAGTCCATTCATTTGCGCGACCCGCGCCGTGGTGAGTCCAATAGCACCGCAGCCAATCACGGCAATCTGCTTGTGCCCGCTGGCGCGAATCAGCGGCAGCGCCAATCGGGCCGAGCCCCAAGACAGCGACCAGCCGCTGCCGCCATGGCCGTAATGGTGGACGATGGTCTTGCCGTAGCGCTGCTCGGACTCGATGCGGGGCCCCTGGGCGCGAAACGGCCGCAGGCAGACATTGAGGTCGATGATGCGGTCAAGGCTGGCGCGCACCGGCGCTATTGGGCGTGGTGGCGCAAACGCGCTCAGCGGCGTTGATGCCGCGGCGCAGGAGGCACCGGGTGCCAGCGCAGGGACAGTCTGAGCCGCTGTCTGCGCATAGCTGCACTTGGGTAGATTGGCGAGCGCGGCTGTGCCCGCACCCAAAAATAGGCGGCGTTTCATAGGGTTCTCCGTGGGGGCGCCGGCGCTGGCCGGCCTTGCTTGGCCTGGGGCTTGGCTTGGGGGCTTAGCTGCTGCGCAAGCCTTCAAGCCTGGCGTGAATTTCGCTGGCGTCAAGCTGACGGCTGGCAGCATCATCGGCGTCCAAAAGCACCAGCGTGAACTGCTTGCCGCCCGCCTTGAGCCGCATGGTCAAGCAGCTGCCGGCCTCGCGGGTGAAGCCGGTCTTGGACAGCTGAATGTCCCAAGCCTTGGCGCCGACGAGTGGATTGGTATTGCGCACGCTACGCGCCCGACCATCTATCGGCACCGGCATGGCGCGCTCACTGCTGATGCGCGCAATTTCGGGGTAACGGGCCGCCGCTACGGCGATCTTGGCCACCTCGGCGGCTGTGGAGACATTGCCGGGCGAGACGCCGGCCGGGTCGACAAAGACGGTGCGACTCAGGCCCAGGCTCAGCGCCTTGGCCTGCATAGCCCGCACAAAGGCCTCTGTGCCGCCGGGATAGGTGCGCGCCAAGGCGGCGGCAGCTCGGTTGTCGGACGGAATCAAGATCAGCTCGATGGCGCTGAGCCGGCTCATCTGCGCGCCCACCGCCAGGCGCGCGGCACTGCCGATATGTGGGAGGATGTCGGCGGCGGTGATGCGCAGCGTTTCTTGCAGATCGGGCTTGGCGTCCAGCACCACCATGGCCGTCATCAGCTTGGTGATGGATGCGATCGGCACCTGCGCCTCGGCGTCCTTGGCCAGCACGACCGCGCCGCTGCTCTCGTCAAGAATCAGCGCGTGGCGGGCATTGAGAGGCAAATGCAGCAGCTGCGAGGCAGTGGGCATGATGGCGCTGCTGGCCTCAGCAATTGGCGAAGGCTGGGCAGACGCGGCGGCAGTGCTACCCGCCGTAGCGCCGGACTGCACCCATAGGCTCGCAGCTGCCAGGGCCAAAGCGGGCAATGCCGTTTTCCAGTTGCCAGCCTGGGCCGTGGGCGCCAACAAGCGCTCCAAGCGTTGCAGCAATTTACCGCCGCTGGCGGCAATGGCCAGCGCGGGCAGCGGCTGACTGTGCGCAGCTTGCTGCTGCAGCAGCGACAGCTCGTTCAGCGCCATCGCCATGCAGCGCGGATCACCCAGGGCTTGTGCAGCCAAGGCATCGGCGACCTCTTCGCGCGCATCGCGCATCTGACTGGACAGCCACCACACCACTGGGTGGAAAAAGAGCATCGCTTCGACCAAGCTTTGCAGCAAATTGGCCAGATAGTCCCAGCGCCGCACATGCGCCAACTCGTGCGCGAGCAGGGCCTCCAGCAAAGGCGGCGGCATACCGCTGAGCAAGGCGGTCGGCAAGAGCACCAGCGGCCGCAAAAAACCGACGGTGATGGGGCCACTCAGATCCGGCAGAACACCTAAACAGACTTGACCCCGCACACCCAGACGCAAGGCCAGCGCGTCCAAGCGCTGCTGCCATGGCGCCGACGCTGGCATGAAGCGGCGGCGCAACAGGCCCACCCAGGTCAGGCCGACACTCAGGCGCAGCGCCATCAAGCCCAGCCCAATACTCCAGGCCGCGACAAGCGCCGGCAATTGCTCGGTGAGCGGCTGCAGCCAAGCAGGCAGCTGTGCCGCGGTTTGCGCCGGCACGGCCTGCTCGGCACCGAGCAGCCAAGCCAGATGCACCAGCGGCAAGGCCAAACAGGCCAGCAAAGCCCAGGCGCAAATGGCATAGCGGCCGCGCGGATTGCCTTTGCCCAAAAGGGCTAGCGAGCCCCAAGCCAGCGCCCCGATGATCAAACCCTGCCAGACGAAATTCAGCAGGGCCCAGCCCAAAGCGGGAACGAAGAGTGCCATGGCCAATGCACTCATTCCGCTTTGTCCTCGCCGCCGAGCAGCTTTTGAATATCGGCTCGCTCCTTTGCGCTCACATGCCCTTTTAGCGCCGCCAGCACCAAGGCCTTGCCCGAACCGGCAAAAGCCTTGGCGATCAGATCCTTGAGCAGATGAGTTTGCAGCTTGTCCTGCTTTTGGGCCGGCGCATAGAGTTGCGGGCGCCGGCTTTCGTCCCGCGTCAGCAGGCCTTTGGCATGCATCAGCTGCAATTGCCGCAAGACGGTGGCGTAAGTGGCCTCGGGGCGCTCGGCGAGCAAGGCCTGATGCACTTGCTTGGCATCGGCCGGCCCGGTGCGCCAAAGCACGCGCAAAAGGTCAAGCTCGGCGGCGGTGGGATTGGGGATGGCTGATGAAGGGACTGTGGGCTGCGACATCCGTCCAGTATAAATGTTCTAGAACAAAAATTCTATTAAGAAGCAAAAAAAGTACTTGAACTAGCTGCGCGCCCATCTGCTAGGCCAAGGATGCAGCGCTGACGGGCGCGGCGCTGGCAATTCTCCGCGCGGCTTGGCTCAGCCCTCCATAACCCCAGGCCTCAGCGGGAAGCTGCTGCACAAGCGTGTAGCTGGTGGGGTGAACACGACCCAGGGCACTGCTCATGGCCGCATGCACGGCGGCCAGATAGGCGCTGATCTGCGCGGCGCTATTGGTGCCGGCCGTCACCTGAATTTGCAGCTGATAGCTGGCCAGCGTGTCGGCAGCCAGCGCCCGCGCGCCGATGAACCAATGGGTCGCCGGCACCAGCTCGATCCGCACGGCGGTCAGTCGCGGGTCTTTGGCCAAATGCTCGGCGGTCAAGTCGGTCAAAGTGGCGGCTATCTCGCGCAAGCTGGGGTCGGCGCCTGGGGCGGGGCAAAGGCTGAGATGCAGATAAGGCATGGTGATGTACTCCGGTTGGGGGGTCGGGTTGGGGATGTCAGTAGTAGCGGCAGCGCAGGTTGGTGGTCTTCCAGCGTGCCTCGGCACGCAATGCCCAGGCCAGGAACCAGCGCGCCAGCGCGAGGCGCGGGGAATAAAGCGCCGGCCTTGGTGTCGCCCGAGGCTGAGTTGGAGCGGGCGGTCGATCGTTGGGCTTGCTGATGTTCATGATTCGCATCTCGCTTGCTGCATGAGGCTTGGTTTTCAATGCAGCAGATGGTATGTTTGCGCGAACGCACAAACAACTACGCAAATTGCACTCCAAGTTTGCAAATACGCACAATGGAAACACTGGAAGTCGGCTTGGATTGGGATGACCTGCGCTACGCGCTGGCGATTGCAGAGGCGGGCTCGCTGAATGGCGCAGCCAAGTTGATGGGCGTGCGCCACACCACCGTGCTACGCCGCCTAGACGCCTTGGAGGCCCGGCTGGGTGCGCGCCTGTTTGAGCGCCTGCGCAGCGGCTACCGGCCCACCGAGGCGGGCGAGTTGATGGCGGCGCAGGCGCTTGAGATGCGCCCTGCCATCGCCGAGATGCAGCGCCGCATCGTCGGGCGCGACCTCCAGTTGCAGGGCACGCTGCGCCTGAGCACCGCTTTTGTGGCCATGCTTTACCTGTTGCCCGAGGCGCTGGCGGCATTTCGGCGCAGCCATCCGGGCATCGAGGTGGAGGTGAATGAGAACTCCAGCCTGGTGGATATGTCCAAGCGCGACGCCGATGTGGCGCTGCGCATGAACCGGGTCGTGCCCGAGCATCTGGTCGGGCGCCGTTTAGGCGATGTGCGCATGCGCGTCTATGCCAAACGCGGCCAAGCTGGCCTGCCGCAAAGCATATTGCCGGTGCAGGAACTTTGTGCCAACTACCCCTGGATTGGCTTCGACCGCGAGCGCCGCTCGCGCATTTTTGATCGCTGGATGCTCGACCATGTGCCGCCGGCCAGCATCGTCATGCGGCTTGATTTGCTGCATCCGGCCGTGGCGATGGCGCGCACCGGCCTGGCCTTGGCCCTGCTGCCGACGCTGATCGAAGGCCATGAGCCCGATCTGCTGCCGGTCTCCGAGGTGCTGGCCGAGGTCAGCACACCGGTCTGGCTTTTGACGCATCCGGACCTGCGCCAGACCGCGCGGGTGCGGGCCTTTATGCAGGAGGTAGGCGCTCAGTTGCAAGCGACGCTGGCGGCGGCGCCTTGAAGAATCGACAACTTGGCCCCAAGTTCAACGCATAGAAAAGGAGTTTTGCTCATGTTGATCGCCTGCCCCCACTGCTTGACCAAAAACCGCGTGCCCGACGAGCGCGCAAGCCAAGACCCGGTCTGCGGCAAATGCGGCCAAGCCTTGCTCAGCGGCGAGGTGGTCGAATTGACGGACGCCAACTTTGACGCCGTGGTGGCGGGCTCTGAGCTGCCGGTGCTGGTGGACTTCTGGGCCCCTTGGTGCGGCCCTTGCCGGCAGATGGCGCCGCAGTTCGCCATTGCCGCCAAGCAACTCAAGGGTCAGGTCTTGCTGGTCAAGGTGAACAGCGACGAGAACCCACAGCTATCGCAGCGTTTTGGCATTCGCAGCATCCCGACCTTGTTGCAGTTGCAGCAGGGCAAGGAGTTGCAGCGCATGTCGGGGGCGCTGCAAGCGCCGCAGATCGTGGGCTGGCTGAAGCGCTGATCAAGCGGCGCTGAACTCTTCAAGCCCAGCGCCCGACCGGCATGGCGGCCGGGCTGAGCAAGACCAGGCGCTGCCAGCGGCGCTGCAGCAAGAACAAGGTCAGACTCAAGCTCAAGCCCACCGAGATCCAGATGCTCACGCCCAGCCAAGCCATGCCGGCCAATAGCGCCCCGCCGGCGATAGTGGCGAGCAAGGGCAGCGTTTGATGTGCACCCACCGGCTCGGCTTGGCGGGACCAATCGCGCAACAAATAGGTGCCCACGGGCAAGGCCAACAAAAGCGCATACAGCCCGACGGGTGAGGACTGTCCAGGCGCTGCGGGCGCCATCATCAGGCCGATCAAGACCAGCGCGAGACTCCACTGCAAATAAAACTGGGTCAACAGACGCCGCGCCATCAGCCGATTCAGTGCTTGGCCGCGCGGCATGCCGGGCAGCAAGACCAGCAGCGCCTGCTCGCGCCGGCTACGGTACAAACAGGCGGCCAGCCCTATCAGCGGATTCAAAGCCATGCTGATGATGCCGACCTGCAGGCCAAAGCCGCCACCGGAACTCAGCCCGGCCCAATCCAGCGTATAGAACTGCGCAAACACTGTGGCGCCAATGGCCAACAGCGCCAAAACAAGCGTCAAAGCCCCCAGCATGCTGGTCCAGTGCAGATTGCCCAGGTACACCAGTTCGGCACGCGCCAAGGCGCTGCGCGCTGCGGGCTGGGCATGTTGGAGCAGATAGCGCTGCCACAGCGGCTGTGGCCAAGAGAACAAGCGCATCATGGTCAAACCGGTCTTGCCTGCGGTTTTGGCGGTGGACAGGCCACGCGTCTGCTCGGCGAAGGCCAAACGGACTTTCTCAGCCGCCCGATAGTTCGCTTGATGTGTGGCCCCGCCATCTTGCAGCAGCCGGCTCAGTAGCCAAGGCAGGCCCAGAACGGCCAGCAGCGCCAAGCTGGCAGGCTGAAACGTGTACCACTTCAACAACCCGCTCCAAACGCGCATGCACGCTGCACCAACTGGCCCCCAAAAAGCTAGGCTAATGACAATCCAGAAAAAGAACCACAGTTGTATCCAGCGCACAAAAGCCGCCACGACGAGCATCAGCGCGGCCGCACCCAAACCCCAGGCCAGCGGTTGACCCAGCTGCGAGCCAAACAGCAGCGCCGTGATGAGGCTCAAAAATAGGAACAGGCCGATGGCGCACCGGCGCAAGCGGTCCAGATGGCCGGGCACTAGACGGGCCGCGTTTGGATGGTTCTGCCGCCGCAGGCTGGCAAAACAGATACCCCACAGAATCAGCACGCTCGCGCCAGCGTCGATGCCAAGGACCACCAGCGCCGCCTTCAGGTCAACCATGATGGCGCAAGCAATAGCCACCGCAACCGACAAGAGCAGCAGTGCGAGCCATACCCATAACTCGCCGGTGTGGCGGCGTTGCTGCACGGGCGCAGCCAAGAGCGGGCCGTACTGTTCCCAAAGCTTGCGCATAGTCATGTCAGCTCCATGAACAGGTCTTCCAGATTGACTCGCTCACTGCTAAGGCCTGCAGGCAGCGGGTCATTCACACCCGACTGGGGAAGGCGCAACAAACAGCGCTCGCGCCCGCCCTCCAAAGGGCTGCGGCTCAAGGCTTGCACGCCCTCGGCGGCGATCAGCGCCTGCAACTGCGCGCTCGGCCCCGTCACCGCGCGCACCTCGTCCAGCAACTCGTCCAGCGGCGCTTGCAGGCCGATGCGGCCTTGCTTTAGAAAGGCGACGTTGAAAGCGACGCGCTCCAGGTCCGACAAGATATGGGTCGAGAACACCACCGTCGTGCCACGGTCCAGCACCTGCTCGACCAGCTCGCGCAGAAAATCGCGCCGCCCGGCCGGGTCAAGGCTGGCCACTGGCTCATCCAGCACCAACAAGTCCGGTTCATGAGCGAGCGCGCGGATGATGGACAGGCGCTGCTGCTGGCCGCCGCTGAGCTTGGAGATCGGTTTGTCGCGCGCAATATCCCAGCTCGATAGCAGCCCTTCAACCTTGGCTTCGTTCCAGCGCGGATAAAAGCTCTTGAAGTAACGCAGCAGCTGCGCTGGCGTGAAGCCCTCGAACAAATCGCTTTGCTGCGGCACATAGCCAATGCGGGCGCGCCCGGCGTCGTCCAGGTCGGCGGCGTTCTGACCGAACAGCTGCACCGCACCGAGCTGCGGCTCGCGCAGACCCAACACGCTCTCCAGCAAGCTGGTCTTGCCGGAGCCGTTGCGGCCCAAGAGGCCTACAACTTGGCCGGGCAGCAGTTGCCAGTCCAAGCTACTCAAGACCGACTGCTGACCGAAGTTCAGGCTCAGGCCCTGCACCTGCGCGGTGACGGCGTTTGACATCGTGATTGCCCTCATGCGGCACCTCCCTCTTCTTGATTGAGAATTTGATCGAACAGCTGCAAGGCCTGCTGCGTCGTCACCTCCAACTGATGCACCTCGGCCGCCGCGCGCTCCAGCGTCGGCCGCAGCAGCTCGAGGCGGTCAAGCGCCGGCTGCGCTGTTCGGTGCTGCGCGGCGACCCGCATCGCCAAGCCGCGCCGGCGCTCCAACAGGCCTTCGGCTTCGAGCAGGCTGTAGGCCTTGGAGATCGTCATCGGATGCACGGCCAAAGCCTGCGCGACCTCGCGCACCGAAGGAATTTCCTGGCCGGCAACCAGCTGTCCGCTGGCCACACGGCGGCGCACCTGCTCAATCAACTGCCGATAAATCGGTTCGGTCGAACCGGTATTGATTTGAAAGTGAAAACTGTCGGCACTCAAAGCTGCTCCCCATGTGTACCAGTATAGTAGTACACACAGACAATAAAGGTCAAGTGCCGCAAGGGCGCTCTTGACCGGGGAGCAGTGCTCGCTTCATGTGATGATTCGGCCCCATGCAGAAACCGATCGCGCCCCGCTCACTCATGACTTCTTCTCCAAGCTCGTCATTGGATCCCCTTGCCCTGTTGGCCATGCTGCTGGCCTGCACGGTGGCCCCCTTGCTGGCCTTCAATCTGACACCCTCCGCGACGCTGTTCAACCAGCTCTGCGCCTTGGCCGGCTGGGGCTTGGTGCTGATTTGCATGGGCGGCACATGGGCGCCGTCTTGGCGGCTGACACCGGCTGCACTTGCGCTGGCTATATTGACCTTGGCCCCTTGGGCCTCGGTCTTATGGGGCAGCCTGCCTTCGGCCTTGGCCTTGGCCAATAGCGGTATGTTGTTGGCGGCCCTGCTGCTGCTCTTGGCTGGCCAAGGCCTGCAGCGCAGCGCGCGACAGCGCTGGCTGGAAGCCTTGTGCTGGGGGCTGTTGCTGGCGGGCATCTTGAGTTTGATCGTTAGCCTGGTGCAGGTTTTCATGCCGGCATGGGCCGATGGCCATCTGATTGCCCGCTCGGGCATTCCAGGCCGAGCGGTCGGCAATATGCGCCAGCCCAACCATCTCGCCAGCCTCTTGATGTGGGCCTGCGTCGCCGCCGTCTATCTGGCCGACAGCGGCCGCTTCAAGTCTCTCGGCAACGCCTTTACCCTGCCCACGCTGCTGTTCGGCCTGATCTTTGCCGTGGTGCTGAGCGCGTCGCGCACCGGCGTGATCGGTGTCTTGATTTTGGCGACCTGGGGCGCGCTCGACCGCAAACTTGCCCGCGCCTCCAGGTTCACGCTGATGGCCACGCCTCTCTTGCTGGCGCTGAGCTGGTGGATGCTGTCGGTTTGGGCGGCCAATGGCGATCATGCTTTGGGCGCCGAATCGCGGCTGGCCGAGGGTGCGGGCTCGCCCTCGCGCCTGGCCATCATTGCCAACGCCTGGAGCTTGCTGAAGGCGAACCCCTGGACGGGCATAGGCTGGGGAGAATTCAATCTGGCCTGGAGCATGACGCCCTTCCCCGACCGGCCGATCGCTTTCTTTGATCACACGCACAACATCGTCATGCAACTGGCCGTGGAGTTGGGCCTGCCGCTGAGTACGGCGATTTTTGGCTTGTTGAGCTACTCGCTCTGGCGCGCCTTTGCTCTGAGCCGGGCCGCGAGCGGCGGCGATGCCGTGGCAAGGCGCTGCGCTTTCATGATGGTCTTGATGATTGGCCTGCACAGCCTCTTGGAGTACCCGCTTTGGTATGCCTATTTCTTGCTGCCTTCGGCCTTCGCTTTCGGGCTGGCTCTGGGTACAGACCGGGAGAGTGAAAGAGAGGGCGGCGCAGCCTCTGGGGCCAAGGTCTGGGTCGGGGCGGGCGCTTTGATGCTCTTGGCCAGCGCCTTCAGCGCCAGGAACTATCTGCGCGTCGTCGACATCTATGCGCCCTCGGTCAATGCAGCCCCCTTGGCCCAGCGCATCGCAAGCGGGCAAGCCACGGCCTTGTTTTCGACCCAGGCCGACTATGCGGCAGCCACCTCACTGCCTGCCGGCGCGGCCGCACTCGAAGCCACCAAACGCACCGCGCACAATCTGATCGATGCACGGCTGATGATCGCCTGGGCCAAGTCTTTGCATGCGACCGGCGATGATGACAAAGCCCGCTATGTCGTGCAGCGTCTGCGGGAATTCCGCAACCCGGCCGGCGCCGATTGGCTGGAGGAATGCGAGCAAGCGCAAGAAGCCGGAGCGCTCAAACCATTTCAGTGCGAAGCACCGCAGCGTGAATACAGCTGGCGCGAGCTGCGCTGAGCCAAGCCGCAGCTCAGGGCGCCGACCAATCGCCGCTCTTGCCCCCATGCTTTTCCAGCACCCGGATATCGCCCATCACCATGCCGCGGTCCGCTGCTTTACACATATCGTAAATCGTCAACAAGCCAATTTGCACCGAGGTCAAGGCTTCCATCTCGACGCCGGTACGGCCCAGCGTCTCGACTTGCGCCCGGCACAGCACGGCATTGGCGGCTGTATCGACCTCGAACTCGACCGCCACGCGGGTCAGGGGCAAGGGATGGCACAAGGGAATCAGATCGGCGCAGCGCTTCGCGGCCTGGATGGCGGCGATCCGGGCAATGCCCAAAACATCTCCCTTTTTTGCGTTGCCGCTGGTGATTAATGCTAGTGTGGAGGCCTGCATGCTGATGCGGCCCGCTGCGACGGCGATGCGGTGGGTCACTTCTTTGGCCGCAACGTCCACCATATGCGCTTGGCCTTGGGAGTCAAAATGAGTGAGTTCTGATGTCATTGCAAGGTCAGCCTTTGAAGAGCGGCAACAATTGGGAAACGATTGGAAAACTATTGGGAAACGATTGTGCGCGCATCATAGAGAGGCTTGGCTCTGTGGACGTGGGAACAATGTTCCCGCTGGGCCCACCGCCGCAGATCGCGCGCCCTGCACGTCAATGCGGCAAGGCATGGGAATGACGCGGGGCCACTGAGCTCGGGCAAGCGGCGGTTTTTGCGCGATTTGGTTCTTTTGGAGTCTGTGTTGTTGAAGCTATCTGTCAGTTTGATGCGTCGCCCAAGCCGATCGGCCCTCACCCTGGTGGCGGCACTTGTCTTGGCGATGGGCGGCCCGGTCGGCCATGCGCAGGTCAGTTTGCCGGCTTTGGGAGACTCGGTTTCGCAAGATCTCGACCTCGGCACCGAGCGTCGCATCGGCGACCAAATCATGCGGCAAATTCGGCCCGACCCGGATTTCCTTGAGGATCCCTTGCTGCTGGAGTACCTGCAGTCAATTTGGTCGCCGCTGGTCACGACCGCCAAACAACTCGGCAATATTGGCGACGAGACCAGCGAGCGCTTTGCCTGGGAGATTTTTTTGGTGCGGGATCGCAGCATCAATGCCTTTGCCCTGCCGGGTGGCTATGTCGGTGTGCATTTGGGTTTGATCGCCATGACGGGGTCGGCCGATGAGTTGGCCTCGGTGCTGGGACATGAGTTGTCGCATGTGACGCAGCGCCACATCGCACGGCGAATTGCCGGCGATTCGCGCACCAGCATGCTGGCCTTGGCCGGCTTGGTGGCGGGCCTGATCGTGGCCTCGCGCACCGGCAGCGCAGATGTGGCCAATGCGGCCATCGTCGGCAGCCAAGCCGCAGCAGCGCAGGCTTCCTTGAGTTTTTCGCGCGATATGGAACGCGAGGCGGATCGGGTCGGCTTCACCGTGATGAACCAGGCTGGCTACTCACAGGCAGGCATGTACAGCATGTTCGAGCGCATGGAGCAGGCCAACCATTTGATGGATTCTGGCTCCTACCCCTATTTGCGCTCCCACCCTTTGACCACCGAGCGGATTGGCGATGCGCGCTTGCGCATGGGCACCACCGACTATGAACGCCCGGCCGGCAGTGCCGAGCATGCGCTGATGGCGGCGCGCGCCAAGGTGCTGATGGACCCGCGAGCCGAGGCCTGGGCGCAATTGCAGAATCTGGACGCCGGCGCACGTGAACTCAAGACCAAGGGCGGCGGTGAAAACAAAGGTTATGAGCAGTTGGCAGCTCGCTATGCCAGCGCACTGGCCTCGATCAAGATGCGCGACTTCGCGCGCGCCGAAAATGCCCTGCGCAGCGCCGAGCTGACGCTGCAACTACTGGGTCAGGACCCCAGGTCCGAGCGCCTGCTGCGTTATTTGCGCGCCGAGCTGAACCAAGCGCGCGGCCAGGCGGCCGATGGCTATGCGGCCTTGAAGCCGCTGGCAGGCGAACGCTCAAGGCCGCTGCTGATTCAAAAGGCGCAGTTGGCGCGCGTCGACCCCAATCCGGCCAGCGTGCGCGAAGCGGCCGAAGCATTGCAGACCTATGTCAGCCTGAACCCGATGGACCCGTTAGCCTGGGCCGAACTGGGGCAACTGTGGAGCAAGCTGGATCAGCCGCTGCGGGCGGTGCGAGCCCAAGGCGAGGAGCGCGCAGCGATGGGCGACTTGAACGGTGCGATCGATCGCTTTCGCTCAGGTTTGCGCCAATCGCGCGGCCGCGAGGCAGATCAGGTTGAAGCAGCCGTGATCGATTCGCGCCTGCGCACCCTGCTCTACGAGCGCCGCCAATTGCTGGCAGAGTTGTATCCGCGCGGCGTGCCGCCGGGGGCCGAATTACCCTGAGTTCAGTCAGATTCTGGGAACAGGCGCTCGAACAAGACATCGATCAACATGCCGCACAAGCTGTAAATCAAGGAACCGATCAACGCCGCCCAAAAGCCGGCGACCTCGAAGCCGCCGAGCAAATTGGCAGCCGCCCAGAACATCAGCGCGTTGATGACGAACAAAAACAGCCCCAGGCTGACGACCGTAACGGGCAGCGTCAGCAGCACCAGAATCGGCCGCACCAAGGTGTTGAGCAGGCCCAGCACCATCGCCGCAATCAGCGCGGAGCTGAAGCTGGTCACCACCACGCCCGGATACAAATGGGCAACGAGCAGCAAAGCTGCGGCCAACAAAAGCCAACGCAAAAGTATCTTCATGCCGCCCAATATACAAGCCAGCCGTGACTTTTTGCGGAGTCCTGCGCTGGGGAGTTGCCCCTAGACGGGGACAGGTCTTGCCTTTTGCTGGCAGAATGCGGGCTTCGAAGGGGGAGTAGCTACGCGGTGCAAGCCGTGGCGGCCGCCCGTCAGTACGGTGTCTGTGAAGATACCCGGGCCCCGCAGCCGGCAGTGAGTGGATCTAGTCCACTGCGCCGTCCCGCAAGACCCTTCGACTCTTGGCTGCGGCTTTGCATTCAGCAGGCCCGGCTTGATGTTTGATTATTTGCGGGAAATTCAATGGATACGATTGCGCCCCTGTGGCTGTGGTTCTTCTTCGGCGGGTCGGTGCTGGCCGCCTTGTTCGTCGACTTTGTGGTGCTGCGCAAGCAAGGCGCGCATGATGTCTCCGTCAAAGAGGCCATCAACTGGTCGCTGGTCTGGGTCGGTTTGAGCCTCGCCTTCAACGGTTTGTTCTGGTGGGCCATCAAAGACAGCACGGGTGATGTGGCCTTGGCCAATACTCGCGCGCTTGAGTTTCTGACCGGCTATTTGATTGAGAAGTCGCTGGCGGTGGACAACATCTTTGTCTTCCTGATGATCTTCACCTACTTCTCGGTGCCCACGGCCTACCAGAAGCGCGTGCTGATGTACGGCATCATCGGTGCCATCATCCTTCGCACCGTGATGATCTTGGTCGGCAGTTACTTGATTGCCGAGTTCCATTGGGTGCTTTATCTGTTCGGCGCCTTCTTGCTGATCACCGGCATCAAGATGTGGTGGGCGGCGGGCCAGGAGCCCGATCTGGAATCCAATCCGGCCTTGAAGCTCTTGCGCCGCACCATGCCCGTCAGCAAGAACTTTGACGGCGAGCGCTTCTTTACGGTCGAAAACGGCAAACGTGTGGCCACGCCGCTGCTGCTGGTGATTGCCTTGATCGGCATGACCGATGTGATCTTCGCTG